>DAORDI010000137.1:0-13766 GCA_035345895.1 Leptospiraceae bacterium | reverse complement strand
TGGAACGAACGGGGGCAGGGATTTGGCTTGGGATAATTTTGATAATTCTCTGACCGGAGCCTCCAATGCTTATTTGAGTTCTCTGAATTCCAAAAAGGACAGAGATTCACTGATATATGCCTATTACGGTTCATTGGACAGTTCCGGAAGCAGTTATTCGGGTTCTGACAGCACTCTTTTGACTGGATGCAGTTCTCTCGGCACTAAATATGCTCCTTCTGACTGCATCGTTCCTCAGATAAGTGCAATCAGCACCGGAAACAGTTTTGCAAAAACACAGGATGTAGGGAAACTGGCTCATACGGATTTGAATCTTCGCTCCGGCACAGTCAGAAATTATCTGCTTCTTGATCTTCCTTGATTCGGTTTACTCATATATATGCAGAAGAAAAAGTTCTGCATTTGGAAAGAACAAAGCAGATCATCAGGAAACAGAGTCAGGCTGCAGTAATTCCGATTGCTGATTACAAGAATATTTTCAACAGAAGTAATCAAAACTTTCAAGCACAGAAATCCTGTATGAGACTGATTCTTGCGGAGAAAAAGGATCAGTTTTATTATCCAGGTTCCCAGATTGCAGACAATCTGAAACATCCCAGATTTTATTATAATTCACTTATATTAAACTGTATGTACAACTGTGAATACTGCTATCTGCAGGGAATGTACAATTCCGGTCACATTGTCATCTTTGTAAACCTCGAAGATTTTTTCAGAGAAACGGATGTTCTTTTAAGTTCGGGCGAGGAAACTTATCTCTGCATTTCGTATGATACTGATCTGCTTGCATTTGAATCACTTGTTCCATATGCTTCGGAATGGATACGGTTTGCGGAAAAAAGGCCGAATCTCCTTCTGGAGATCCGCACGAAAAGCGCGGGTTTTTCACAGATAGAGCACATTGAACCCATTCCGAATGTAATTCTTGCATGGACTCTTTCTCCTGCTGCCGCTGCGAGAAGATATGAGAAGAAGACTCCTACTCTGAAAAGAAGAATGGAAAGTCTTCAGGCAGCTGTAAAAAAAGGATGGAGAACAAGAATCTGTTTTGATCCTATCCTCAGATTCCCCGACTGGAAAAAAGAGTATTCAGAGCTGATTGATACAGTAATGGAAGTTCCTGAACTTCGAAATGTAAATGATATTACTGTAGGTGTTTTTAGAATCAATGCAAAATATCTGAAGAACATAAAGAAAATGAGAACCGACTCGGAACTGATTTATTATCCGTTTAAAAGAAACGGAGATATTGCTTCCTATAAGAAAGAATACGAACAGGAGATGCTGGATTTTTTTATATCCCATCTGGAAAAATATTACAGATCGGAAAAAATCTATGTCTGAACTGTCTGCGATAGTGACAGGGGCCGGCAGAGGAATCGGACTTGCTGTATCTCAGATGCTTCTTCAGGAAGGATATACAGTTCACGGGATTGCCAGATCTCTTCCTGACAATCTGCAGAATGAAAAATTTCTGTTTCATAAAATGGATCTGTCTGACATTGATTCACTGGAGAAAAATCTTTCTCCTTTGAAGAAACTCTGTTCCAATCTGAAGGTGCTTGTATTGAATGCGGGAATTGGGCTTTTCGGTCTGCACGAAGAGCTTCCAATAAAAAAACTGAATGAAATGATGCTCCTGAATTTTGTTTCCCCGGTCATTACTGCCAGAATATTTCTTCGCCTTCTGAAGAATAATCAGGGAACAATGGTGACCGTTTCTTCTGCATCTTCCCTTCGCGGTTCTGCTCTCGCAGCTGCTTATTCCGGAACAAAGGCAGGACTCTCTCAGTTTTCCCGATCCGTCTTTGATGAGTCGAGAAAATCCGGTCTCCGAGTTGTAAACATCGTGCCTGATATTGTATCCACAGATTTTTACAGGAACAACTGGTTTGAGCCCGAATCCGAAAACGATTCTTTTCTCTATCCGGAGGAAGTGGCAGAGGCTGTAAGAACATGCATTGGCGTCAGACCGGAAATGAATATTTCGGAAATTCATCTTGAGCCTAGACTGAAGAGGATCAGAAAGAAGAAGTTTTTATTTTAAAAAAAATTGAGCATATGTAAGAAACAATTTGGAGGCCAGTGGACTGAGAAAGTCACACTGGCGTAAACATTTTACCTAAGCGGCAAATAGACAGCATTTGGATCATACTCAGTGAGGAATTTTACCTCCGTTCCTCCTGCAGTCAATTGTGTCTTCAGCTCATCACATTTCGCTTTGGCTTCTGCGAGAGAAAAATCGCCGGAATAATACACCCACTCAGCTGCAATAACAGTGCTTTTTTGAATGCATACTCCTATGACGTTTTTGTTTGAACACCGGTTAGGTTCCAATCTTTCACCTTCTGTCTGTTGAACAGAAGGTTTTTTAAAGCTGTTTTGACAGCTGAAATAAGGAGTTTTTGTATTCCAAGAACCTCTAAAGGGAATCGGAGTCAGAGTTGCATCAATTAAAAGTACAGTTGCTGCATTTTCCGAACCAGACATTGTTTTGCTTTTCTTCCCTTGTCCAAAATCTTTGCAGTTGAATAGTCCGAGTATGACCAATAGAATTACTTTTTTCATGGACATGACCCACCGTAATAAAGTAGAACATCAGAATTCGTTTTGATCAACGTTGAAATGCCCGCCAATGCAAGTTTCCTCTCAGTGTCCGATTTTCCGTCATTTATATTGCATCCGATAAAAATTGATTCAAAAATAAAAAATTTAACCTTTTTAATTTTCATTTTGCTTATCCATTTTTTTAGAGTCGTTATTGACTCAAATTTACTTAAGGACAGATTTTTTTATCTGGTTTCCCTGTAAAGAAGTAAATATTAGGAGAATTTCGATTTATTAATATTTAAAGTAAGTTTTTTCAATGTCATAACTTGATTCGACTTACTGAGATACTCTTCAGCGATATAATGAGGTAACTTGGGACGGATGGAGGCAGCTTAAAAATGAACCTGACCCGAAAATCAAGCTCCTGTTTGAAGCTTAAAAACATTCAGCAAAAATGAAATTAAGTGACATTCAGTGAAAAAAATGGAGATTGGTTACTGTACATATGCAGATCAGGATTGAGGAGGCAAATAAAAAGCTGAAAACAGGAGAATTTGAGAAAGCAAAAAAGATTTTTTCTGAACTTCTCGATATCAGCCCCGAAAACCTTGAACTGATTTCCGGTTATTATATAGCATCCTACTGGGACAACCGTCTGGATAAGATTTTAAAGACTCCGGAAGGAATTGAAAGAGGTCTGTTTTTGAACGAGAGTTTCAAGAGATTCGAAAAAGATCTTTCTGAGCGGAAATATCCAAGAACCCTTTCCTTTGAATCCATCCTAATCTGTGTTCTGCAGGAATCCTGTTCACAGCTCAGGCAGGGATATCAGCGGGACGGAAAGTATGTGATGACGAAAGAAATTATGATTATCCTGACTGCCAATCTGATCCGCATACGGGATTATAAAAACTGCAGTGAGATGATTGATTATCTTCGAAAGAATCAGGACATACCCCGTGAGTTTTATTTTTACAAGGCAGAGTGTCTATATCATACTGGAGAACATAGAAAAAGCAGAATGCTGTACAGAAGCAGTCTGCTCTATTATCAGGAACTTCTTCCTCTCGATCTGGTGGAATCTGAGCCTCTCTCTGCTGCGATTTACGATCTGAAAAAAAATTTTAACGATGATGATCTGAAGGAATGTCTTCCGGTATACTGCATAGAAAAGGCTTATCTTCCTGAAATGGAAGATCTGACGAGGGAAGAGGTGCAGCATTTTGCATCTGAAGTATTTCGTCTGGATCAGAGCAGGAATTCAGTCAAGCAGGACATTCTTTTCAAAGTAGAAAACCGGATACTGCACTATGGGCTGAATCTGATTTTCACCTTAAAGAAAGAATACAACTCGGATCTTTACCGTAAGATCAGACAGAAGATAGAATCGGTAGACAAGGACATTATCGAAAGAACTGAGGCAAATCTTGCTGCCCGAAAAAAAATCTAAGGCTCATATTCAGGAAAGCATTGCGAGAGTCTCCTTCAGTCTAAAAAGTGAAATCGGCTTTGACAGATAAGCATTGAAGCCTGCATTCATAAATTTCTCCCTGCTTCCCTCCAGCGCGTGCGCAGTACAGGCAATGATGAATATTTTTCTGCTCTGAGCAATTTCTATTTTTCTGATTTCCTTAAGTGTTTCCAGTCCGCTCATTTCCGGCATCTCAATGTCAAGTAAAATTAAATCATAATTATTTTGAGATATAAGTTCGATTGCGTCCTTTCCGCTCACAGCCTCATCATTGTCCATATTCATCATTTCCAGCATTGAACGTATCAGAAGCAGATTCATTTCATTGTCGTCCACTGCAAGTACTTTCAGCTTTTTCTGAGAATCTGTTGCACTGATTCTGACAGGATGATTCTGACTTTCGTTAAAATCAGAACTGTCCGTCGATATTTCGAGAGGGAGAGTCAGTGTGAATTTAGAGCCTCTTTCTTCTCTGGGGGAATAGGATATGGATCCGTCCATCAGCTCGGCAAGATTTTTGCTGATAGAAAGACCGAGACCGCTTCCGCCGAATTTCCTCTCTGCCGACATATCAATCTGAGTAAATTCCTTAAAGAGTTCTCCGACTCTTTCTGCAGGAATGCCGATGCCTGTGTCCTTGACTGTAAACTGATAATTCAGTATTCCCCTGCTTTGAGAGGGAAAAATTCTTACATCCAGAGAGACTGAACCTTCATTAGTAAATTTTAAGGCATTTCCCATCAGATTGAAAAGTATCTGCCTGATTCTGACAGAGTCCGCACGGACATTTCCCGGAATGTTTTCAGGAAAATTCAGAAGCATTTTCAGATTTTTCTTTTCTGCCTGCATCGAAAAAGTTTTCATCAGATCTCCGGTCAGCTTTTTCAGATTGCACTCTGAAAGATGTATGTTCATTTTTCCTGACTGAATTTTGGAAAAATCCAGTATATCATTGATGATGTTCATGAGATGGTTGGCTGAACTGTTGATGTTTTCTGAATAGTTTTTCTGCACGGCATTCAGTGATGTTCTTGAAAGCAGATCGGAAAAACCGATTACCCCGTTCAGCGGGGTCCGAATTTCATGACTCATTGCAGCAAGGAACTGCGATTTGATCAGACTGCTTTTTTCTGCTTCATCCTTTGCTGTTCTGAGCTGAATTTCCATCAGTCTTTTTTCTGTCACGTCCTGAAGAATGAATACAGTCTCCTTTACTCTTCCGTTCTCGAGGATAGGAGAGATATAAACATTGAGCCATACATTTGAAGCATTTTGGGATATATCTACATCATAGTTCACGATGATCCCTTCTTCTGTAACTTTTTGAAAATACCCTTGTACTCTTTCATGGTCGTGAGGAGGGGTGAAGTCGAGTATATGCCTGCCTATAATGTCCGCTTCTGAAAGAGGGGGAATTGCTCTGTTGATGAAATCAATGATCCCTTCTCTGTTGCAGGTAAAAACTGTCAGAGGTATTGACTGCAGAATATTCTGTATTCTTACTTTCTGTATGTCGCCTATCATTCCAAAAAGAAGCAGGGTCAGGAGAAGAACGGAAGGAACTGTAAGCATCTGCTGCATTACGAAGCTTAAATCAGAATGAGTGAAATATCCGGCTGCTCCTAAAATTGCAATGTAAGAGAAGGAAACCGGCAGAAGAACAAGATTTGAACCTGTGACAAGAGGTGCCCAGATTACTCCTGGAAGACTGAGGAGCCATCCGACGGAATTTCTGCCTGAGAAGCTGATGATCAGAAAAAGAATAAGAGGATTTATAAAAAAACGTATCAGCTCCAGGCGGAGGAATTTCGACTGAACTGACCTGTTTCTGAGTGAAGTCATCAGTAAATTGAATGCAAAATACAGAATCAGGAAAGGGAGAACCATAATGCGGTTCTCTGCGAAGTACAGCGTCAGGCAGGAAGCAGAAAGTGCGAACGGAGGAATAAAATTCTCCAGTTCATTCAATTTTTCCTGTTCCAGGATAGGTCTGGATTTTCTGAAAAAGTTCAGCATGAGCAAGAATAATTGAATCGTAGGTCAGTTTAAAAGTAAATTATATTTTCAGATCTTTTATGTACTTGTGAATAAATTCTTTTTTTACTGTCTGACTGAATCTTATGCAGGTCGGCATTCGGATCAGAGTGAAACAACAGTCAGTCTTTTCAGCGGCCTGCACGCATCATCAGGGTGTGCAAACTGCTGAAATCTGTTAAAAAATCGTTTTCGAAAATCGAATTCAGATTATATCGGCTGCAGGAGATTATTATGAAGAATTCAAATTTCAAGGAAAGATTTCTGCTTCTGTTCAGATATGCAGGTGCGGTTTTTTTTGTTCTGATGGCTTTAAGGTTTGCTTACGGGTATTTTTCTTTCGGAGAAGCGAATGTCACGGACTCTCATCCTGAACAGTCTTTTGGTCAGCAGAATGAATTTGAAACAGGCAAGAGAAATTATGCATCGGATAAAGGGAAAAAGTTACCAAAGGAAGGCGGCACTGCTCAGTTTCTTTCTGGACAGAAATATGAAAAGGTCGGTGCCCTGAATTCGAAAACCGACGAATTCGAGAAGGAGGAAAAAAAACTGAGAGGTTCCATTCAGAAACTGGGCGCGCAGATTCAGCTGGAACAGAATTCCGGACTTGCCGGGAGGAGAATGCTGAGACTCGGAATAGGTGTTGATCCTGGAAAATTTGATGAAATGGTTTCTGAAGTAAGGAAAATAGGAAATATTACCAGTATCCAGATTACAAAGACAGACAAAACGAATGAGTACAGAGATCTGAATGCACAGAGACTTTCCCAGGAGAAATATAGAGATTCACTGATTGCACTGAAAAGCAGAAGCGGAAAAATTTCAGAGATGATTGAACTGGAAAACAGGATTCTGGAAATTGAAAAAGAAATTCAGAATCTGGGAGTCAAACTGGGGGACTTTGATGAGGAGAATGAGTTCTGCACAGTCAAGTTTACCTTGACGGAAAAAGGCAGCACTGCAAGTCCAGGCTTTTTCAAGGACACTGCCAGAAGACTTAAAGTCGCATTTGAATGGACCGTCAAATACTATCTCCTCGGTGCAGTGATGCTTTTCTTTGCAAGTCTCTTCATTCTCGCTGTTCTTCTGATCGCAGAAAGACTGAATCTGATCAGGGAAATATTCTTTCGGTTCAGAGATGAAACTGCTCAGGAAAACAGCGAATCAGATGCAAAGATTCCTGAAACTGCAGACAGGAAAAACACCAAAACAAAGAAAAGCAGATTATGATTTTACTTGCCAAATTGCTTCTGCATTTTTCTTCTGAATGCAGATGACCGAAATCCGTTTCGGCTGAAATTACTATTGGAAGAATTATGAAAAAAACTCCCTTGAATGAAATCCACAAAAAGTCAGGAGCCAAAATGGTTCCGTTCGGCGGATGGGATATGCCTGTTCAATATACTGGAATCATCCAGGAACATTTGGCGACAAGAGAGGCTGCAGGTCTTTTTGATGTTTCTCATATGGGAGAAATATTCCTGGAAGGCAGTGAAAAGGAACTTCTGGAGCTTCTTGAAAGACTGACCTGCAATACTGTTTCCAGAATGCATGACGGACAGGTTCAGTACAATGCAGTTGTCAATGAAAATGGCGGTCTTGTGGATGATATCACTGTATACAGATTCAGCGCCGGCAAGTTTATGATCTGTTCAAATGCATCCAACTATGAAAAGGTATATGAGCATTTTCTTAAATACAACAGCAGTTCCGTTCAGATCAGAAATGAAAGCAGTTCCTGGCACCAGATAGCGATTCAGGGCCCCAAGGCAGATCATATGTTTTCTGATTATATAGGACAGGATATTTCTCATATAAAGTATTATCATTTTGCTCCTGTGAAATTCAGAGGGGAGGAAATGATTGTATCTCGGACAGGATATACAGGCGAGAACGGATTTGAGATTTACAGTTCTGTTTCTCTTGGACTGTCCATCTGGAGCGAGATTCTGGAAATGAAAAAAAAAGACGGTCTTGTGCCTGTAGGACTGGGAGCAAGAGACACCCTGAGACTTGAAGCAAAGTATCCTCTCTACGGCCATGAACTGAATGAAACCAGAACACCGGTGGAGTCAGGAATCGGCTGGATTGTAAAGGAAAAAGATGCCCCTTATCTGGGATATGACAGGATTATTAATGATAAAAAAAACGGAGCGAAGGTGAGCCTCTATGCAATGATTCTGAAAGAACCTGGAGTTCTCAGAGAAAATTTCAAGGTGTTTGACGGATCAGGAAATGAAATCGGACTGACCACTTCCGGTTCTTATTCACCGTCGCTTCGTCAGAGCATTGCTCTTGCCGTTCTCAGGACCGGTATTCCTGACGGAACTGAAGTTTTTGCAGAGATCAGAGGAGAAAAGAAAAAGGCGGCAATTCACCAGAGCAAATTCATTCCAGGAAGCGTGAAGAAATAAGGATAATCAGCCTGAACCCTGAAATCTTCTTGATTTTAGATTACTTGGCTGAAATCTTTGCCTAGCATGGATTCCAAGGCAATTAAACACAGAAGGGACTTTCTGAAAAAATGTCCTTTGTTTGCGAAGGTCAAGCCGCTTACACTCCAGAAGCTTGCCGAGCTGGTCATCGAGCGCAAAGTGCACAATAAGGAAGCGATTTTCACTGCAGGCGAGCCTTCAGATAAACTTTTCATTGTCCGGTACGGCGAGGTGATGCTGAAGTACGGGAGCGGTGAAGTCTTTATGAGTCCAGGAGATGCGCTCGCTGAGATCAGCCTTGTGACAAAGCTTCCTCATTCCAGCACTGCCGAGGCTTCCATGGACTGTCTGATGTATGAGATCAACGGTGAAAAATTCCTCAGACTTTCAGAATCGGACAGACAGCTCTCTCAGAATCTGATTACTATGATCTCTTCACGGTTCCGTGAAAATATTCTGACCAAGAATGAAAAAACTTATCCCAGAAGATTTATCTGTCATGTGAAGTTTGATGCCATTCCTGATTTTAATGCAGAAGTGACGAGAGTGGTAAAATCCTGCGAACAGGCAGCCGGCAGAAAATCCATCGTACTGAATCCTGACAGTTTTAAGGGACTGAATCAGGAAAAGATCCTGAAATTCTTGAGTGAAAACCGTCAGAAATACCCCGTGATTCATCTGAAGCTGGACAGAATTAATGATTTTTTCATGTTTGAGCATATTGCAAGTCACGCGGATTATATAATATTTTATGAAAATGAGGTGAATCTGGCCTGGACAAACAAGCTGGATTTTTTCCGGAAGATCAGAACAGACATCCGCAATTTTGAGGGAAGAGGCATTCGGTACATTCAGGAAAGAAATACAATGTATCCTGCAGGCGAGTCTTCTGCAGAGAAAATTTTTTACAACAGGGAACTGCTTTCGAGATTCATAGTATCTCGTACAAGAGGTCTGACTCTAGGCGGCGGAGGTGCCAGAGCTCTTGCCCATGTAGGCCTTCTGCGCGTGCTTGAGAAAGAAAAAATCCATTTCGATTTCGTATCAGGATCTTCCATGGGAGCAGTTGTAGGCGCACTCTATGCAAGAGGAGATATGGTTTCCGAAATTGAAAAGACTGTCCGCCGATTTTTCGGGGGACTGGAAAGTCCTTTCGATCCTACCATTCCGCTCATTTCGTTTTATAAGGGAAAAAAAATGAAGAAGATGCTCAAGGAGGTTTTCAGAGATGAACGAATTGAAGATTACCGTATTCCCTTTGTGACGTCAGCCATCGATATTCAGACGGGAGAAGAGTATGTCTTTGACAAAGGACCTCTTTGGGAGGCACTTTTGTGTGCGATGAGTCTTCCTGCGGTTTTCCCTCCTGTTTTTCTCGGCGAGCATCTTCTTGTGGACGGGGGCACACTGAACAATGTGCCTGACAACCTGATTCGAAACAAGGGTGCAGACAGAATTCTGTCAGTCAATGTTTCCCCTCTGAAGGACAGGGGACTGTATCAGCTTCTCGAAAACAGAAAAGAGACAGGAAAGTCTCTTTTCAAGAGTCTTTGGGAGTACATAAAATATCCTCCGATTCTAAAGATTATGGGAAGGGCAAATATGCTGGAAGGAAGAGAAATTACCAAGGCCAGACTTTCGAGAATGGACTGTTTCCTGCATTTTCATCTGGAGGAGTTCAATCTTTTTGATTTTCGCAGATATGATGAAATTATAAATAAAGGAGAATCAGAAGCAGAAAAGCATCTCGATGAGATCAAGAGACTTTTCTTTCCTTCCTAATATTGCCTATGATGCCTGTACTGTTTATGGGACACGGTTCCCCTATGAATGCTGTGGAAGACAACGAGTATACCAGAGCATGGAAAAATATTGCAAAAGAGATACAGAAGCCGAAGGCAATTCTCTGCATATCTGCTCACTGGCTGACCAGAGGAACCTATGTATGCACTGCCGATCCTCCCGGAACAATTTACGATTTTGGCGGTTTTCCTGAACAACTGTACAGACTGAAATACAGCTGTCCCGGTTCTCCTTCTCTTGCAAAGGAAATCTCGGAAAAGGTTCAGGGATTCAGCATAGGAAAAACCGAGGACTGGGGTCTGGATCATGGTACCTGGGAAATACTGATTCAAATGTATCCTAAGGCAGATATTCCTGTTCTGCAGATGAGCATCAATTATGAAAAAGACAATGCAGACTATCATTACAGACTGGGTGCAGCTTTGAGATTTCTCAGAGAAGAGGGAGTGCTGATTCTTGCAAGCGGAAACATCGTGCATAATCTGGGAACAATACGTTTTAATGATACGACAGGATATCCCTGGGCGGAGAGTTTTGACGGGACAGTGGAGAAACTCATTCTGGAAAGGAATATAAAAGCATTAAACAGCTGGAAGACTCTCGGCGAACCTGCTTTGAAATCAGTTCCTTCCCCCGATCATTATTATCCCCTGATGTATATTCTGGGGGCTTCGACTGAAAAGGACAAAATCAGTTTTCCTGTTAAGGGCCTGACTATGGGTTCAATTTCGATGCGTTCGGTACTGTTCAGCTGAATTTAGAGAAACAGAGAAAGAGAGAAATTCAGGCATAATCTGCTTTTGCATATACGGATGCTTTTTTTACCGGACCTTTTGAAAAATCGAAAAAGACTTGAAAGAAAACACAGATCCATGAAGATGTTTGGGGAAATTGTAAAAAATGGGAAATCCGAACATTAAAGAGATGATCAGCAGTAATTTTCTGGCTGATACTGATTCTAAGGAATATAAACTCGGCGACATAATTATGTCTGAGGGGGATGCTTCCAATGAAACAATGTACTTTATTGTATCAGGAGATATGACTGTACTGAAAAACAGAGGCAGTCATCAGGAAGAAATCAATCAGCTTCCTGCAGGCGAGTTTTTTGGGGAAATTGCGCTTGTATCGGATCAGCCCAGAACTGCCACTGTAAAAGTAAAATCAGACACTGCAAGGGTCATCAGTTTCAGCAAAAGCAAATTCATTCAGCAGACTCGTACAAATCCCACTCTTATGTTTTCCATACTCCGGGCAGCAGTAGCCAGAGTATTCAAGGCAGAATCCCAGCTGGACAAGCATCTCCAGAAATTTTCCGGGTTCAGAACAGATCTGATTGCAAAACTCAATCAGAACAAGGTGAGAATCAACAATCTTAAAGTGATTGATTATCTTCAGTCACTCCACTCTGAAACTTATAAAAAAGCAGAAAAAGTGTATTTTGAAACTCAGGCCTCAAACGGATTTATGTATTTTATTGTTCGTGGAGAGGTCAAATCTGTAAAGAGGGTAGGGGATAAAAATCTAGTTCTCCATACTTTGGAAGCAGGGGATTTTTTCGGAGATGTGTCCTTTTTCACGTCCCGAGCCAGACTTTCTACAATGCTAGTCACGTCCGACCACGCTGAGATTGTTCCTATCGACAGAGAAGTTTTTATGAAGATTGTGGAGATTTATCCCGAGGTTGTTCTTCTTGAACTCAAGTCTTTCATCTGGAAGCTGATCAATACCGAGAAGGCCAACAATGCACTTAAGACAGAATTGGAGAACGAAAAGAAAGAAGCAGATATCCGTTCTGTGAAAAAAGGCGAAGTGATTATTGCAGAAAATGATCCCTCCAATGAAACAATGTACTTCATCCTCAACGGGGAGTTTTCCGTTTTCAAAAACAGAGGGGAAAATAAAAAAGAACTGGTGAACATACTCAGAAAGGGCGATTTTTTCGGTGAACTTTCGCTGATTTCCAATCAGCCCAGAACTGCTACAATTGCCGTCCGCTCAGATTCTGCAGACCTGATCCTTTTCAGTAAGCGGAAATTTATTGAGCAGACCAAGCAGAATCCCAGTCTGATGATGTCCATTCTGAAGGCAACGATTGCCCGTCTTCTCCGTGCTGAAACTACTCTGGACAAACTGATCAAAAAGATTCCTGATATCGATTCCAATTTGGAAATCAGTCTCAAGGAAAGCAGAATAGAAAATATAAATATTTTCAAGTATGTGCACAGCGTCTACAGTTCAAACCTGAAGAAAGGCGACCGGATTTTCGGCGAGGGAGATGCTTCCAACGGGATGATGTTCTTTCTGCTTCAGGGAAGCGTTTCTGTAGTGAAGATATACAATAAAAGAATTTATCAGATCACCAATCTGGAAGCAGGTGATTTTTTCGGAGAGGTTTCCCTTGTGGCAACGATGCCGCGCTATCAGACAATGATCGTCAGTTCCGAAAGAGCAAAGATTGCTTCCATTGACATAAAAATCCTTCAGAAAATCATTCAGATCAATCCAGGTTTTCTTTTAAGCCTCCTCAGAACAGTAATCTGGAAACTGATTATTATGGAAAAAGCCGTAACCAAGCTTAATATAGAGTACGATATGTACGAGAAAAAAATCTGAATAAATTTACTGACGGATTTTCCAGACTAAATAAATTCATCAATTGCCTGCAGCGCAAGGAGTCATTATGAACATTCACTTTCTTTCCAAAAAAACCAAAATAGTCTGTACAATCGGACCCGCTTCCAACAATGAAGAGACCATTTCCAAACTGATCGATGCAGGGATGGATATTGCCAGAATGAACTTTTCTCATTCCACTCATTCTGAACATAAAAAGGTTTTTGATATGCTGAGGATGTGTGAACTGAGAGCAGGCAGACCGCTTGGAATCCTTGCTGACCTGCAGGGGCCTAAGATCAGAACCGGAAAAATAGAAGGGAACGAATTTGAGACAAAGGAAGGCGATCTGATCTGGCTGAACACAAAGACAGATTTCCTCGGAAACAGAGAAGAAATCAGCACCACATATACTCATTTTGTGGACGATGTGAATGTTGGCGACAGGGTTCTGATAGATGACGGAAAGATTGTTCTGATTGTCAGAAAAAAAGAAAAAGAAAGAGTTCAGCTGGAAACCATAGTTCCCGGTAAAATCAAGAACAACAAGGGCATCAACCTTCCGGGGACAAATATTACTGCTCCTGCACTGTCTGAGAAGGATATACTGGATCTGAAATTTGCACTGGAGCTGGGAGTGGATTTCATTGCACTGAGTTTTGTCAGAAGAGCCAAGGACCTGGAACTTGCAAAAAGTTATATGGGAGACACATTTACAGGACTCATTGCAAAGATTGAAAGACCGGAAGCAATATCCAATATAGATGAAATCATTGAAATTGCAGACGGGCTTATGATTGCCAGAGGTGATCTGGGAGTTGAACTCGAAACGGAGAGAGTGCCTCTTCTGCAGAAGG
>DAORDI010000136.1:0-13985 GCA_035345895.1 Leptospiraceae bacterium | reverse complement strand
AAGTTACTGACGGTGTGCGCCTGCAGATAATTCTTGAAGCTGTCAATGATATTGAATCTTTCATAAGCAGTGTTTCATCTGAACGATCTCAGGAAAACAAGGAGTGAAAATTTCTTCTTGACTGGCCTGTAATCGGAAACAAAATATTACTATGGAACTGTTCAGACGAAAGGATTATCTCACAAAAGAAGGCAGGGCTGATGTTGCATTTTCTGAAGCTTATAGAGGAATGACCGACGAGATAGAACGTGTCTCAAGAGAAGAAGTTACGATCTGGGCAAGACTTACGAGCTGGATATACAGTATCATTTTCAGAGATGCCGGTCACGTAAAAGAACTTCAGGATTCGGAAGAAAAACATATTTCTGCGAAAGCATTCAAAAAAATGAAGAATATTTTCGAACCGGTGGAAGATCATTCATTTGATAATGAAGAAATCATGGATCATGCCCAAAGGAAGTTTAAGAAATGAATGTTCTTCTGGATCCAAAAATTAAAGGTTTTCTGGTTTTCTGTTTTAAAGAACTGAGAGAAGTTGCCTTGATTGAACTTAGAAACGGATTCAAAAAACAGTATGATATTGTTCTGGATTTTTATCTGAACAGAATGGATAACTCTGTTCACAGCAGAAATATTGACCTGAAAAAATTTGACAGGATTCGAAAAATTGCTAGGGCTTACTGTGAATATGAAATTCATTATTCATTCTCAGCTCCTGAAGAACAGAAATCATTTTTGGAAAATCAGTCCTTCCAGTATTTTCTGATTTCCGAAGTGGACAATGTGATCAGAAGTTATCATCAGGTCAGACAGGATTTTTATGAAAAGTCCCGTTCAGGAAATTTCTGCAGGAAAAAGCATATTCAGGATCTGATTGAAGTCTATCGTGAAAACAGCCGTGTGCTCGAATACGGAATGATCGGGTGAGGGTTTATCTATTCAATTCTGTCTTTTCCAGAAAACGGGAGCCTTGCAATATGCCAGACTGCGATAATTTTTTCAGTTTAGATTTTCGAACCCCGTCAGTATCGGCAGGATTTTTCTCAGTTTTATTTTTAATGTTTTGATTTTTTGCTTTTATGTCAGATAGAAATTTATTTCCAAGCCCAGTTTCTCTGTTTTCGTAATACTCTATAGATTCTTTGATATCCTGTCTTGCACCGTCAGAAAAGACAATTTTATTTCCCAGCAAGCCCCTCCATTTCCAGGTACAATTCTTCTTCTGAAATTACTTTTCCTTGTTCTAAATCCAGAAGAGCTTTTTGTTTTCTTTCCAGCAGCTCCTGCCTCAGTTCATTGTGTAATTGCGCTGTATCCAATTTTTTGGATCGGTTCAATCTTGCATGGGGTTATATTGCAAGCATAGAAAGGACAGTTTAAAATTTGAATATGAAGTGAAAATTTCACGTTAAATTTCAAAATCAACTTGACTTGCTTGGGAAATCTACCGAAAATGAGGATATAGGGTGAAATACTCACGCAAAGGTTATATGCTAATTCGATTTGTAATGGAGAACATTTATTCATTCGGTGAAAGAAAGGAATTCAATATGATTCCATATACCCGAATCCGATCACAGGAACATCATATATATAAATACGACTCTGTTTCTGTTCTGAAAATGGCTTCGATCTACGGCGCAAATGGGGCTGGAAAATCGAACTTGGTCAAAGCATTGCTTCTGCTCAAAAGCATTGTAGCCGGGGAGGAACTTCCTCCTTCTGTCGGAGCATCAAAATTCAAATTTCATCCGGAAGACCAGAAGCAGGTGCTTGCAGTTGAGTTCATACAGGAAAAAATTCCTTTTTACTATGCTTTAGAAATTTCCGAAGGCAGAATACTTGCCGAGGAACTGTATTTGTCCGGTCTTGGGAAAAAGGAAGATGTTCTGCTTTTTGAAAGAACTTCTGACAGTCTGCGTTTTACAGAAGAGTTTGAAAGTGAAGAAAAAAACCGCATACTGAAAACTGTTCTCACGGAGGAATTTCTTCGGCCTGAAAGACCGATGATCAGGATTCTGTCAAACAGAGATAATAATTACTTTTATTATGTTAAGAAAGCTTTCAGCTGGTTTCAAAACACCTTGACTGTCCTGAATCCGGATTCCCGTCCTCAGGCACTTGCACATAAACTGGATACTGATAAAGAGTTCAGGGAGTTTGCAGAAAAAATTATGTGTTCATATCATATTGGCGTAACAGCTCTTTCCTCAGAAAAGAGAAATGTCAGTGAGATTGCCGGAGAAGGTCAGGATACAGTCTTCCTCGATTTCATAAACAGTTTCAGAAGTTCTCCCAATGAACTGATAAGGGCCAGAAATACGCAGGGCGAGGAGCTGGTTTTTGTGAAAGAAGACGGAGAAATTTTCCTGAAGACATTGAAAATGAAGCATAAAGGGAAAGGGGGGCTTGAGACTTCCTTCAGTCTGAGTGAAGAGTCTGACGGAACAGTCCGTCTTCTGGATTTTGTGCCCGCTTTTCACAGTCTGGCTTCGTCAGAAAAAGTCTTTATTATTGATGAAATGGAAAGAAGCATTCATCCTCTTTTGATCCGAGAATTGGTAAACAAATTTTCCATAGACACAGAATCCAAAGGACAGCTTGTTTTTACTACACACGAATCTCATCTGCTGGATTTGGAAATCTTCCGTCAGGATGAAATATGGTTTGCAGAGAAGGATATGAACGGTTCAACTGATCTGTATTCATTGAGTGATTTCAAGGTACACAGGACATTGGACGCCCAAAAAGGATATTTGACCGGACGCTATGGAGCAGTGCCTTTTCTTGCAAATCTTCGGGAACTGAGCTGGCATGCTTATGATACTCAGAGACAGGCTGTTTGAACGAAATCCTCCAGAGAGAGATGCTAAGAAGATTTATATTTTTTGCGAAGGCAGGAAAAGGGAATATCAATACTTCGAATATTTTGAAGAAATTGATTCCAGGATTAATATAATAATTTATAAACTGCATCCTGAAGAAAACAATTCTCCGAATGGGCTGTTGAAGATTGCAGAAACCTGCCTGATTCCTTCTGAAGAGAATCCTGAACCTGAATTTTTCAAGGATATGAATCAGGAGGATGAGGTATGGCTTGTCTTTGACGTTGATCCGGATAAATCCAACTCTCGTTTTCCGCAAATACTGAATGTCCGGCAGAAGTGCAAGGAATACGGCTGGAACACTGCTTTGAGTAATCCCTGCTTTGAAGTCTGGCTGTATTTTCATTTTTTTGCCGAAAAGCCTGAAATGCCTGACTTGAATAAATGCAATTCCTGGAAAAATCATATTGATAAGAAGTTGCCGGGTGGGTTTAATTCAAAAAAGCACCCTCTCTTTATTGAGCAGGCCGTTGTAAATGCGAAACAGAATTTTTCCTTAGAGGGCAGTTTTCCCGTTGTAGGTTCAACAGAAATGCATTACTTGGGAAAAACAATTTACACTCTATTAAAGAAAAAACTCAACCTAGCTAAAACCTCCGCCAGCCCCCGAAACCCCTGATTTTATTGAGTTCTATTCATTTTTCTCCCTGAAAAATTCCCAAATTAGCACTCTCGATTAAAGAGTGCTTGACTTTTTTTGACCCCTGAAAAAGGATGGTACTCGAAATTAGCACTCCAAAAACGATAGTGCTAAAGTTGGATGGAGGTAAAAATGGCTATTAAACCACTTGGAGACAGAGTTCTCGTTGAGCCTAAAAAAGAAGGCGAAGAAAAAATCGGCAGTCTGTATGTACCTGATACTGCAAAAGAAAAACCGCAGGAAGGAACTGTTGTAGCAGTCGGAAGCGGACGTTATGAAGACGGAAAGCTTGTGGCTCTGGAAGTCAAAGTCGGAGACAAGGTTCTGTACGGAAAATATTCCGGAACTGAGATCAAGCAGGGCGGAAAAGAATATCTTATCGTTCGTGAAAGCGACATACTCGCTGTAATTCAATAAGGAGACAAAATATGGCAAAATCTATAGAATATAATGAAGAAGCACGCAGAAAACTTCTCTCAGGCGTAAACAAGCTTGCTAACGCTGTAAAGGTTACACTCGGACCAAAGGGAAGAAACGTAGTTATTGATAAAAAATTCGGTTCTCCTACAATTACTAAAGACGGTGTTACAGTAGCAAAAGAAATCGAGCTCGAAGATTCAATTGAAAATATGGGAGCTCAGATGGTAAAAGAAGTTTCCACCAAGACAAATGACATCGCAGGTGACGGAACCACTACAGCTACAATTCTCGCTCAGGCAATCATCACTGAAGGTCTGAAGAACGTGACTGCCGGTGCAAACCCAATGGCTCTCAAGCACGGGATCGACAAGGCTGTTTCAGCTGCTGTTGAGCACATCAAGAAAAAAGCAGTCAAGATTGAAAACAAGCAGGACATCGCAAACGTTGCAACAATCTCTGCAAACAACGACAAAGAAATCGGAAATCTGATTGCTGATGCAATGGACAAAGTCGGAAAAGACGGAGTCATCACTGTGGAAGAAGCTAAGTCCATCGAAACTACACTTGATGTAGTAGAAGGTATGCAGTTCGACAGAGGATACATTTCTCCTTATATGGTGACTGATGCAGAAGCTATGGTTGCAACTCTCAGCGAACCATTCATCCTGATCTACGACAAAAAGATTTCTTCAATGAAAGATCTTCTCCCTGTTCTCGAAAAAGTAGCTCAGAGCGGAAGACCTCTTCTCATCATCGCTGAAGAAGTAGAAGGCGAAGCTCTTGCAACTATCGTTGTAAACACTCTGCGCAAGACTATTTCCTGTGTTGCTGTAAAAGCTCCAGGATTCGGCGACAGAAGAAAAGCTATGCTCGAAGACATCGCAGTTCTGACCGGCGGACAGGTTGTTTCTGAAGACCTCGGAATGAAACTCGAAAATGCTGATCTGAAAACATTAGGAAAAGCTAATAAAGTTGTCATCGACAAAGAAAACACAACGATCATCGAAGGAAAAGGTTCTTCCAAAGACATTCAGGGAAGAATTTCTCAGATCAAAAAACAGATCGAAGACACTACTTCTGAATACGACAGAGAAAAACTTCAGGAAAGACTTGCTAAACTTGCAGGCGGTGTTGCCGTTATCCATGTCGGCGCTGCGACTGAAGTGGAAATGAAAGAAAAGAAAGCCAGAGTGGAAGACGCTCTTTCTGCAACTCGTTCTGCAGTGGAAGAAGGAATTGTTCCAGGAGGCGGTCTGACTCTTCTCCGTGCTCAGGATTCCGTAAAGGCACTGAAACTCGAAGGCGACGAATCTACTGGAGCAAAAATCGTTCTGCGTGCTCTTGAAGAACCAGTTCGTATGATCTCCAACAATGCAGGAATGGAAGGTTCTGTAGTTGTGGAAGAAGCTCGCAAGAAAGAAGGAAACATCGGATTCAACGCTCTGACTATGGTATGGGAAGATATGCTGAAAGCCGGTATCGTTGACCCTGCAAAAGTTGTGCGTTCTGCTCTTCAGAATGCTGCTTCCATCGGTTCAATGATCCTCACTACTGAAGTGACTATCACTGATATCCCAGACAAGAAAGATTCTATGCCAGCCGGCGGTGGAATGGGCGGTATGGGCGGAATGGGAGGCATGGGCGGAATGATGTAATCATTTCGAACATGTTTCTCCGTAGCAGTCGGATATATCCGACTGCTACAGTGTTATTGCACCAAACCAAAAGCCTCGTCGGAAACGGCGGGGCTTTTTTGTTTTAGGAGAGGGAACCACAGGGAAGAGGGAATATGACGAAAGACTGGGTTTTATGTTAAAAATGAGATTAAAATATGAAAAAGCGTGACGAAATTGCCTTAAGAAATTTATTTGAGTAAGGGCTTTATTCGGATGCAGAACTTATAACAATTGGAAAAGAAATGAGCAAAGAATGAGAATTGACAAGCGGATAAAATTGATAAACTTATAAGTATCTGACTTTTGGGAGGATTACTGCAATGGGAGTCATTCGATTAAGACAAACAACTGATTCCGATGGGAACCTGGCATTATCCATTCCGACCATTCAGAAAAACTGTACGGTAGAAATTGTAATTGTGATTACTCCATATGAAATAAAACCTCAAAAACCAATCTTGGAAAAGTATTTAGGAAAACTTCAGTGGGAAGGAGATGCTCTCTCTGAACAGAGGAGGCTCAGGAATGAATGGTAATTTTCTATTCGATACAAATGCATAAAATCAGGAGGGATTCTATGAACACTGCAAAGTATTTGAGTGAAAAGGAATGGGAAGTGATTCAATTGTATAAAAATTATCTTCTGAAAAATTATTCCGAAAATATTAAGAACTTTTATTTATTCGGCTCTAAGGCTAGGGGAGATTTTCGAGAAGATTCTGACATTGATATTTTGATTACATTGAATGATTACAACTGGAGATTAGGAGATGAGATCAGGAGAGTAGGTTATGAGTTAGATGAAGAGATAGATTCCAAGTTTTCCATACTCGTCTGCTCCGACTCAGAATTTGGAAATTGGATGAATAAGAGATATCAGTTTGTAGAGAATGTAATGAAAGAAGGTGTTGCAATCTAATGAGCGAAGAAGAGGTTAAAGATGAGATGGGCAGAGCAAATAAGGCTTTAAAATCAGCCGAAATACTGTATAAAGAGAAATTGTATGAAGATAGCATTTCCAGAAGTTACTATGCAGTGTTACATGCAGCAAAAGCAGCCTTACTGTCAAGAGGAATAGAGGTGGATTCCCATGAAGCTGTTAAAAGGCTTTTTGGCCTACACATTATTAAAACAGGAATATCTGAAAAATATTATGGACTGATATTACGAGAAGAGCAGGACGATCGAATGATGGCAGATTATAATGTCGGCTTTTCTCCGGAAGAAGAAAGGGTCTTTCAACGACTGGAAGATGCAAGAGACTTTGTTTCTAAAATGGAATCTATCATAGGATAAATTGGCTGAAGGGAAGAATATGGATAATAAATTTGCAAATGGATCAGAATGGAGAAAGTGGGATTTACATATACACACTCCCGTATCTTTATGCTCTGAATATGGAGGACAGACAGACGACGTTTGGGAAAAATTTATTTCAGAAATTGAACGTTTATCTGAAAGTATTAAAGTTATCGGTATTAACGATTATATTTTCATAGATGGCTATAAAAAAGTATTAGATTATAAAAACAAAGGTAGGTTAAAAAATATTGATTTAATTCTCCCTGTTGTTGAATTGCGACTAAAAGAGTTTGTAGGAAATGCAGATCTTAATAGAATTAATTATCATATAATATTTGCTGATGAGTCTATTTTAGCCATTGATAATATTGAAGCACAATTTTTATCAGGGTTAAAAGGCAAAGCAAATTTAGATTCAGATAGTTCCAGTGGTTATACTTGGGGAGGAGTGGTTACAAGAGAGACTTTAACAGAATTTGGAAAACATATATATGATAGAACTCCTAAAGAAAAAAGAGTAAATAATAATTATTTAGAAATTGGCTTTAATAATATTAATTTCGAAATGCATAAAATAAAAGACCTATTAGGTGAAGGTTCTGAGCCAAATACTTATTTAAATGATAAGTTTTTTAAAGCCATTGGAAAAGTTGAATGGGAAGATTATCGTTGGGATCAATCACCAGCTGAAAAAATTACCTTAATAAATCAAACAGATATTGTTTTTTCGGCTTCTCCATCGGCAGAGAAAGCAAGAAAAGGAAAGGAAAGCCTATCGAAACAACAGGTAAACAGTAGGCTATTCCATTGCAGTGATTCTCATAAATTTTCTGCGGACAAAAATAAAACAAAACCTAAAGAACTAGGTCATTGCTTTACTTGGATAAAGGCCGATCCGACATTTGATGGATTAAAACAAGTAATGAATGAACCTGAGAGGGTTTTTATTGGAGATGAACCTCCTATTTTTAAAAGAGTTAATGATAATAGAACAAAATACATAAAAAGTCTATTCATTTCAAAAGTAGAAAACTATGATGGAAAATACGGCAGATGGTTTGACAGTATAGAAATTCCATTCAACCAAGAAATGGTCGCAATCATTGGAAATAAAGGAAGTGGTAAAAGTGCGATATCCGATATTATAGGTCTTTGCGGCGGATTTAAAAATCATGAGCATTTCAGTTTTTTGGGGGAAAAAAAGTTCAGAGACGGAAGGCATGCAAAATGCTTCGAAGCAAGGCTTTTATTTTTTAATGAAAAAACAATAAGAAAAAACCTGAATGATAAAGAAAATAAGGAAAATGTAGAACGAGTTAAATACTTACCTCAGGGTTATTTTGAAAAAATAACAAATGAATTTGATCTTGAGGATTTTCGAAGAGAAATGGAAAGTATTGTATTTACACACTTGAAGGAAAAAGAGGGTTTCTCCAGCTTTAAAGAGTTAATTGATGAGAAAAAAAGGATAGCAGAAGAAGAAATTCAAAGAATAAAAAGCCAATTAGCAAATAAGAATGAGGAAATAATAAAACTAGAAAAAAAACTCAATCCTAAATATGGAATAGAAGTTGAAAATAAAATAAAAAGTAAAAAAGAAGAGATTGATGCTTTAAATCAACCAGAATCAGTAAAAAACCCAAATGAAACAGCATTACAAGAAAATCAAAATATTCTAAATAATATTCAGAATATCAATGATGAAATTTTGAATTTAGAAAAAGAAATAGAAAACTTAAAAAATGAAAGACATCAGCTGTCAGCAGATCGTAATAAAATCCAGAATATTAAACAAGGAATTGAGCAAAGGCAAAGTGAGGTTGAAAACTCTTTAATTAGTGGTAATTCAGAATTGTTGACATTTGGTGTGACAGTTGAATATAAATTAGAGATAAATTTTGAACAAGTAAATGCACTAATAAATCAAAAAGAAAAAAGACTGAACGAAATTATTGTTTTGCTCAATGAAGAGGAAATGTCTGAAGAATACAGAAAATCGATGTATAATCAGATCAAAATAAAAAATGAGATTTTACTCAAGGAGCAAGAAAAATTAGAGGGTCCTCAAAAAGAGTATCAGGATTTTTTGAGCCAATTCAAGGAATGGGAAAATAAGAAAAAAGCTATTGAAGGAGATGAGAATACTCCTGATACTCTAAAGTTTTTAGAAAAGGAAAAATTCTTTATAAAAGAATCACTAAATGATAAAATAAAACAATTAAGGGAGGAAAGAACTGTATTCACGAATCAGCTATACAATAAAAAGCAGGAGATTATTCAAATATATAAAGAAGTGAAGAAGAATATTGATAATATTATTTCTAAAAATTCAGATTTATTAAAAGATTATAACATTAATATAGATGCGGCTCTATCTGTATCGAATTCATTTATAAAAGATTTTTTAGAATTCATAAATAAAAGCAGAGCAGGCACTTTTAAAGATGATGGAGAGCGAGAATTAAAGAAATTAATGGAAATGGTAGATTTTGATAATTTTGATTCTGTATCAGAATTTTTAAATAATATAATAGACTCAGTATTTTTAGATAAGCGAAAGACACCTTCAAGCAAAGAAGGTGAAAGAAATTTAGAAGATCAAATAAAAGCTCCCTCAGAATTTTATAAATACTTGTTTAATTTGGAATTCTTGGAGTATAATTATGAATTAAAACAAGGAAATAAAAAATTAGAACAATTATCACCAGGAGAAAGAGGTGCTCTTTTATTGATCTTTTTCTTGCTTTTAGATAAAGATGATAAGCCCCTAATTTTAGATCAGCCTGAAGATAATTTAGATAATCATAGTGTTGCAAATATATTGGTTCCATTCATAAAAAGAGCAAAGTCTAAGAGACAAATCATTATAGTTACACATAATCCAAATCTAGCGATTGTTTCAGATGCAGAACAGATTATATATGTTGAGATAAATAAAGAAGATGGTAATGAGTTTTCTTTTGTTTCTGGAAGTATTGAGAATAAAAAAGTTAATGAATGTATTGTCAAAGTTCTTGAAGGTGCAATGCCTGCTTTCAGAAAGAGAAAAGATAAATACTATGAGTAAAATACAAAGTTTTTTAAAAAGTAAGTCATTTAGAAAATTTTTGGTTTGAAGAGACAGGATGCAGATATAAATGAATAACTCCAACCCTTCCCGCACCGGCGAAATCCTGATCTACCAAAACCCCGACGGAAATATCAAAATTGATGTCCGTATGGAGGACGAAACCGTTTGGCTGACCCAAGCTCAAATCTGCGAACTCTTTCAAAAATCGAAAGCAACCATTAGCGAACATATAAAAAATATATTCCTAGAAGGAGAATTGGATGAGAAAGTGGCTGTTCGGAATTTCCGAACAACCACTCCTCACGGAGCAATTCCAGGAAAAACACAGGAAAATAAAGTAAAATTTTACAATCTGGACGTAATCATCTCTGTCGGATATCGTGTAAAGTCGCCACAGGGCACTAAATTTCGAATCTGGGCCACCCAGAGGCTTAAAGAATACATCATCAAAGGGTTTACCCTCAACGATGACCGATTCAAGTCTGGAAATTCAATGAATTACTTTACCGAGCTTCAGGAAAGAATTCGCGA
Source organism: Leptospiraceae bacterium (assembly GCA_035345895.1). Taxonomy (GTDB): domain Bacteria; phylum Spirochaetota; class Leptospiria; order Leptospirales; family Leptospiraceae; genus DAORDI01. The sequence goes on along the minus strand of DAORDI010000136.1, from coordinate 3,461 downwards.
AATTCGTCTTTCGGAGAGGTTTTTCTACCAGAAAATAAAGGACATCTATACCACAAGCATCGACTATGATCCGAAGGATGAAAGCACGATTCTTTTTTTCAAGACTGTGCAGAATAAACTTCTTTGGGCAATCAGTGAGCAGACAGCCGCTGAACTTGTGTATAGAAGATCGGACGCGAGTCTCCCTCTCATGGGAATGCTGTCCTATGATAAAAAATCTGCAGGTTCCATAAAAAAGTCGGATGTAAGCATTGCAAAGAACTATCTGAATGAAGATGAAATGAAACTGCTTGGCCTGCTCGTGGAGCAGTATCTGGCATTTGCGGAAACGATGGCACAGCAGAGGACACCGATGTATATGAAGGACTGGATTTCGAGACTGGATACGATTCTGCAGCTGAACGGAAGAGAGCTTTTGAATCATGCCGGAAAAATCAGCCACGAATCGGCTCTTCAAAAATCAGAAGCGGAATATGAAAAGTATCAGATTTCCAGAAGAGAGAAAGAAAAAGAAGAAAGTCTGAAAGAGCTGGAAAATGATATTGATAAACTGAGGAAAAAGAAATGAAATATGTATCCAATATAAACTGTAGCAAACCCCCATTCCCTGTGTCCCCCGTGGTAAAAAAAATAAACCACGGGGAAGAGGGGAATATGGGGAAGGTAAAAGATATGCATTCCTATAAACTGTAGCAAACCCCCATATCCCCGTGGTAAAAAACTCCGTTTTTTACTCGACTCATTCAAATCTGTTTTTTAAACTGCTCCGCATATGCCTTATACATATGTCTTAAAATGCAATGACGGAACATACTGCACAGGAAGTTCCTGGGATCTGAATAAAAGGCTGGCAGAGCACAATGCAGGGCAGGGCGGTGCTTATACTGCAAAACGTCTTCCTGTAAAGCTCGTCTATTTTGAAGAGTTTGACAGAATTGAAGATGCATTCTGCAGAGAGAAAGAGATTCAGAATCTGGATGACAATGGAATCAGAACTTTGGTAAAAGAAAATTATGAAACTCTGAAAGAGTCTGCCAGAGAAATTTTCGGAGCAGGTTTTTTCTTCTGAATCATGATTATGTAATGAATCTTTCAGTGAGTTCTCTCAGTTTTTTCACAAGGCGTGCGAGTTCTTCTGCCTGTTCATTGAGTCTCTGCATTGTTTCTGTCTGAGAAAGAAGAGAGCTGACTGTGCTCTCTGTGCTGATTTTGGTCTCTTCTGCAGTCTGTTCTGTGAACTTTGTCTTGCTGATCAGTTTTTCACTTTTCATTGAGATCTCCTTCTGAGAAGAAAAAAGGACTTCCACATCCGAAAACACTTCCTGAAACACTGACGATATCTCCTGCAGAAAACTGTCTGATTTTGCCAGTGAGAAAACACTTTCTTTTACGAGTTTTGTTTCGCTCGAAACTGCTGTTTCTGTACCTGCCACTGTGACCTGAAGATTGCCTATGATTGTCTTGATTTCTTCCACGGATTTTCTTGTGCTCTCCGAAAGTTTTCCTATCTCGTCTGCAACTACTGCAAACCCTTTTCCGGCATCACCGGCTCTCGACGCCTCTATTGCCGCATTGAGTGCAAGCAGGCTTGTCTGCTTGGATATTCCCTGAATGACTACAAGAATGCTTGCAATCTCGGATGTTCTTCCTTTCAGTGAAGAAAGATTTTCTTCCGTATCATTGATTGCTCTGAGAAGAATGTCCATTTTTTTCCGGGAATTTCTGATTTCATTCATTCCTGATTCAGCATTTGCAGATGCTGATTTTGCAAGCTCAGAAACAGATCCTGTTTTTTCCTTTGTAGTTTCAATGATCCGGTTCAGTTCTTCCAGGTCCTTGTAGGATTCCTTTGTCAGTTCATGACTTTTGGCAGAAATATCAGTCACATTTCTCAGATTGGATTTCATGCTTTGAGCGGACTCATTCAGATGTTCCGAATTTGACTTCAGCCGGTCTGAGGACACGGACAACGTTGCAGAAGTCTCGTTGACTCCCTGTATGATTTTTCGAAGTCCCCAGTTCATCAGTCTGTAGCTAGAAAACATTTCTCCGAATTCACCTTTCCTGTAATGAATTGACTTCTCCTTCAGATCTCCTTCCGCAATCAGTTTCAGAAAACTGGAAAGCTCCTTGATCGGTGCAAGAAATTTTTCTGCAATCTTCCAGCTGGCAAATATGCTGATTCCTATGCTTGCAAATACAAGAGAGATGAACATGATTTTCATTGTGCTTTTGACTTCCAGACTTGCCTGAACGGGCGTCATCACTGCGACACTGATCCTGTCTTTCGGATCGATGCCCTCAACTGTTTTCCGGATGTAGTAGTGCAGATTGTCACCGAGCATTACTTTGTGAAGAACTGAGGTGGACAGATTTTCATAGACGGCCGCCTCGGAAGATTGAAGCTGTTTTGTTTCCTCGGCATATCTGAGCGCAATGACTGATTCTGTTTTTTCTTCCAGACCTTTAAGGTCCTCTTTGCTGATGTCTCTTGCCAGGTAGATATATCCTGCAGTTTCTCCGGACTTGTCATTCTTGGTTGTTCTGCAGATGCTGACATGATAAAGGGACATTCCTGAATATAGACCGACTGCAGAGAGACTTTTATTGTGAACTGACTGGAATATAGGATGAGCCGACATATCTTCCTTCATCTTTTCAGGTCCGAACTGATGAAGGACTTTTCCTTTTCCGTCAATGACTCCTCCGAAGTCAAACTTGCTGACCTTCATCGATTCCTCGCTGAATTCTGTTCTGATCCAATTAAGATCTCTGGCACTGATCTTTTCATAGGACTGATCCCAGAAACAGTAGGCCTCTGTGAGCTGCTGAAGAAGTTTTCCGTCCTCTGCCATAAACCTAAGGATGAGCCTGCTGTTGTTCTCTGCGCCCTCAGTTTCTATTTTATCAAAAAAATGCTGAAAGGAAAAATAAGATATCATTACAGAAATCATAAGAGGAATCAGTGAAAATGTGCCTAGGACTAAAAGAAACTGTTTCTTTAGGGTCATGAGAAATCCCTGACTGAAGTGATCCCGCCGTCTGCTGTCCAGTTGGCCCCGTTGATATAGGAGGATTCTTTCGATGCTATGAATTCTACAATTCTTGCGATTTCGTCCGGTGAAGCAATCTTATTGGAAGGAGTCATTTTCATTATTCGCTCTCTGTGCCCCGGGTTGATTTCATCCTGAACGCCCATTGCCGTTTCCACATAACCCGGGCTTACGGAATTGCAGGTGATGCCTTTTGGACCCCATTCTGCAGCGGCAGATTTTACAAGTCCTGTCAGCCCGTGTTTTGATGCGGAGTAGGCGGCTGAATTCGCTGCACCGATGACCGAAAGACTGGATGCAACTGCAATGAATCTTCCGAATTTTTTTTCAGCCCAGAGAGGAAGCAGTCCTTTCAAAAGCATAAAACAGGAGGTCAGATTCACTGAAAATATTTTTTCCCATTCATCC
>DAORDI010000135.1:0-14057 GCA_035345895.1 Leptospiraceae bacterium | reverse complement strand
AGATACCAGCAGACAGAAAGGAAGAAAATTGATCCAATTAAGCTTGCCCAAAACCTGCACTATGGTATGTTGTTAAATAAAGCCAGAAAGTTTATTGTAGACAATGCTGAAAGATCGGCAGTCGAGAATATTACTCTGTCAAAGATGGAAAAACTCTTCAGCGAACCATTGGAGGATTGAAAATATGTATGTTCCGCACGTTACAGAACTCACAAGCAGAGGAGAGAGATCCAATGATCTTTTTTCTCGTCTTCTGCAGGACAGAATTGTATTTATAGGGACAGGAATCGACAATTCCTATGCGAATGTCATTATTGCACAGCTTCTGTTTCTGGAAGCGGACAATCCTGAAAAGGATATATATGTTTATATCAACTGTCCTGGTGGATACATTCAGGCAGGCCTTGCCGTTTATGATACAATGCAGTTCATCAGACCCGACATCAGAACAATATGCATTGGACAGGCTGTTTCCATCGCCTCACTGATCCTCGCAGCAGGAACAAAGGGAAAAAGATCCTCGCTTCCTAATTCCAGAATTATGATGCATCAGCCTATCGGTGATGCAACAGGTCAGGCAAGTGACATAGAAATTCAGGCAAACGAAATCCTGAGAGTAAAGCAGATTGTAAATTCCATTTATGAAAAACATACAGGCAAGCCTGCAGAGATGATTGAAAGGGATATTGAAAGAGATCTGTATATGACGGCAGAGGAAGCAAAGAACTATGGAATAATAGATAATGTTTTCTCTGAGAGGAAAAGCTGAGCGTGGCAGGAAAAAAAACTTCTATGGGCAGAGAAAAACTCCATTGTTCATTCTGCGGCAAGGAACAGGATGCGGTTAAACGGCTTGTTGCAGGTCCTGGGGTATATATCTGTGATGAATGTATTGCTCTCTGTATGGAAATCATTGGAGAGGAGCCTGTTCTGGCGGAGAAGACTTCTGCTATCGGTGACATACCTAAGCCAGTCGATATCAAGAAAATTCTGGATCAGTATGTAATCGGACAGCATCAGGCAAAAAAAGCTCTTTCTGTAGCTGTTTATAATCACTACAAAAGGATTCATCTCAATCAGACTGTAGCCAAGGGAGAAATTGAACTCGACAAGTCCAATATTCTTCTGATTGGACCCACTGGAAGCGGAAAGACTCTTCTTGCACAGACTCTTGCAAAAATTCTGAAAGTTCCGTTTGCAATTGTAGATGCAACGGCTCTCACAGAAGCAGGTTATGTCGGAGAAGATGTGGAAAACATCATCCTGAAACTCATCCAGAATGCGGACAATGATATCAAAAAGGCAGAACTTGGAATTATCTATATTGATGAGATCGATAAAATTGCAAGAAAAGCGGACAGTGCATCTATTACCAGAGATGTAAGCGGCGAAGGTGTGCAGCAGGCTCTTCTGAAGATTATCGAAGGAACCGTTGCAAATGTTCCTCCTCAAGGCGGAAGAAAACACCCTCATCAGGAATATCTTTCCATTGATACAAAAAATATCCTCTTTATCTGCGGAGGGGCTTTTGTTGAACTGGATAAAATCATCAATTCCAGACTTGGGGTGAAGTCCATCGGATTCAATCATGACCAAAGTTCATCCAAGGAAAAGAACAAGAATGATGCTCTGAGAAATGTGACTCCTGAGGATCTTCTGAAGTACGGTCTGATTCCTGAATTTGTCGGAAGACTGCCGATCATTGCAAGTCTCGAAGAAGCAGATATTGAAACTCTCAAAAAAATCTTCACAGAGCCTAAGAATTCTATTTACAGACAGTTTATCAGAATGATGGAAATGGAGAATGTAAAACTGAAGTTTACGGACGGTGCAGTCTCTGCAGTGGCAGAGGAAGCAATGAAAAGGGAATCCGGGGCAAGAGGTTTGCGGGCTGTCGTAGAAGATATTATGATGGATCTGATGTTTCAGATTCCTTCCAGGGATGATGTCAGTGAAGTGATTGTTACTGAAGAAGCCATCAAAAACAAAGAATCCTCACTGATTATTTTAAAACAGAAAGAAAAAATTGCCTGAATTATTGAGGCAATTTTCTTTTTTTCCCGAAATATTATACAGGAATATTTATGGAAATTAAAAAATTCAAGCCGGCAAATGTACTTTCTTTTCTGGACGCTCAAGTGGAGAAAATTCCGGAAAGAATATCATTAGTACTCAAAAGATTTGTATATTTTATTTTCGGGATTGCAGTTATTTATGCAATGTACTGGGGTTATAAAAAAGGTTTCAGTACGGCAAAACAGGAGGGGCAGGAACTTGCAAAAGACACCAAGACCCTTTTTCTGGAAGAAATTGAGCGGGAATATAACCGCAAAAGAAAAAATGTCAGGATGCCTGATCCGTCTGTTCATATGGGCGGAGAGGATCTGTACAAAACAGAAAAAAGATACGAATCACACAGCAGGAATTCTGAGCTGGGACAGACTATTCTGGACAGCAGAAAAGACCAGATAGAAAGAGATTCGCCGATCAGAGAAATGAAAAACTCCTCAGGACTTCCTTCTCTTTCCGATATGAATCGTGACAGTTTTGAGTCTTCTGAACCGGTCAAGGGCAGCAAAACTGAAGAAGACTTTTACTCTAAAGCACTAAGACATGAAAATCCGTCTAAAGAACTGGACAGAAAGTCTAAGGACAATTACGTTCCGAATTCGGATACAGGACTTTTGAAAAATGAAACTCCTGAAAAAACTGAAAAAACCGGGCGGTTGATTAAATCGGGCAAAAGAAAAGGCGCACAGATTCTCCAAAATGAATAACACATTTAGAAATTTCATCATTGTTTTTCTGATCAGCAGTTCCCTTCTTTTCTCACAGGAAATCGGTCTGCCCTTTCCGGATGAGCCGGAACCGAAGTGGAAAGAAAAGGATTCTGTTCCTCTTCCGAATGGTTCAAATAACAGCAGTCCTTCAGAAAATAAAAAGGAATCGGAATCAAAGAATCCGGATTCAGCAGAATCTCCTCTCCCAAATGAAAATTCCGTAAAACAGAACAATCCATCATTAAAAAATAATGAAAAAGGAAAGCCCAAATCCCTTTCTGAAAAACCGCCCCTCGGAACGTATCCTAGAGGAACCTATCATTTGAACAGACAGGATCTGAACAGAGCCGTACCTGAGTTTACAGAAGGAACTTCCAAAGAAGGTGCGACCTCCGTTTATTCAAAATTTGAGATGATCCGTCTTCTTTCGAGGGACAGGAAAAAGGATCAGGCTAAAACGATGGCTGATACTCTCGAAGAGGGCTGGAAGCTGAAGGCTTATTTTGAAATTGCTTCTGGACTCGAGAGCACTGCGTATACAAAATCTGAAAAAGAAGAAAGTATTCCATTTTATCTTCAGGTCATTACAGAGATTTCCAAAGATGAAAAAGATTCAGTAATGATTCAGCTTGCTGCAAAATCTCATTGGGCACTTGCAAATCTTCTCTTTAAGCTGGGGGATCATATTCCCGCATTGGATCATTTGTCCAGAATCATTCTTGACTTTCCCGGATCCAATTATTTGGACGGTGCGTATTATTTAAGCGGGAAGATATACGAAGAAGGACTTCCAGGTAAAGTGCGTGATCTGGAAAGAGCAAAAAAATACTACCAGCTGTTTTTGAGCAAAAAAGATCAGTATAAAAACAGCATATACACAAAAGAAGTCGAAAAAAGGCTTAAATCACTTTAAAGAATTAGAGAATCGCTATATTGATCTCTATCTGACCTATTCTTGAGTAGAGATTTAATGAGAGTGTTGTAGTTTTCTTGTACTGAATATTTGCTGTACTGACCTCCATTACATTTGGGGTTGTGATATCCACAAACTGACCGTTTGAAGCAAATATTCTGAGGGCATTACCAGTCGTCATATTCCCAATTTCACCTATGATATCCTTGTATTCGTCTTTTACTGATTCGTTGTCCAAGGAAGGCACAAGAAGCTTGGAGATTTTATATGCAGCATCCAGATTCATACTGTAAACAATCTCCCCTTTATAGGAACCGACTACTCCGATGATTATGGCAACTTCATAAGATGGAACAGGGGAGTCGCGAACCTTCAGCTTGCCTCGGATCAGATCAAGTTTCAGAGAATCTCTGAATACTAATGAGGCTGCTTCAATAAAAGGGTTAACAAACTCTGCCCTGACTTCCATATTACCTACTTTTGAAATTTAATATTTCGATAAACCGGATATACACTGCTGATGGATTGTACCGCTTCACCTATGAATGTATATGCCTTATATTTTTCGATGTTCTTACTGTTATCATCGGCAACTTTGTCCTTGATTTCTTCAATTTTCATTGAAGAAAACTCTACAAAAACCTGCTTGTCGCCTTCCTGATATGGACCGCCGATCTTGCCTTGTCCAAATGGTATCTCAGTCAAATCTTTCTGAAATGCAGCCTTTGTAACGAATTTCCAAGGCTGAGAATTCGGCTTCTCCGACATTCTGTTCAGTTCAGAGATAGGGAGATCTTTCACTTCCTGTATTTTCGAGCCTGCAAGTGCTGCAATTTCTGTCAGAGTTGTTTTGTCAGAACCTTTCAGTTTCTGGAGATTTGCCTTCATTTCTGCAAGCTTCTGCTGTTTCTTTTCTGATCTCAGTTTATTGATTATGAGAGGTTTTCTTTCATCCAGCGAAGGAACTTCACCCTTTGCATTCTTCAGGTTTCCTGACTTGACGGATTCTTCGTAGTCTTTTTTGACTTCTTCATCAGAGACAGGAAGATCATTGATGGAATTCAGGTAATCAGTTTCAGAAAAAAATGCATATCTCAGACTCAGTTTCAGACCTTTCATCTCAGACTTTATTTTTTTCTCGTCTTCGCTCGGTTCAGGACTTGCGAGGAGGAATCTTTCCATAACAGAGTCGGCCAGAATCATATCCTTTCTGAAACTCATCGGGATGGAAAGAAGATTGTTTTTGTAGATTTCCTCTGCAGAAAGTTTTTCCTCCTCTGAATAACCGGCGCCGACTGCAGTTTCCTTATGGGTCATTTTTGCCTGTTCCCAAATGTCTGCCTTGATTTTCTGTTCCGATATGCTGAAGCCTACCGCTTCAGAGATGATTCTGGATATCTTGAATCTTTTTGCGGTTTCAAATGCACAGTTGATAATATTTTCTTCTGTCTGTCTGTCTGATTTGAACATATTGGAGCAAATTCTTCTGGATGCCTGGAAATACTCTTCAGAAATATCTTCAGAACCTACCTTTCCGGCATGAAGGCTCGATTTTCCGGTAATAATATTATAAAAATTCTGTTCTGCATCATTTGGAATGAGCATCAGAATCAGCATAACTACCAGTACGGATAAAGAAAGACCCAAGATCAGTCTTTTGGTCTTTGCGAAAAAACTATTATTGTCTACAGACGGTTCTTCTTCTAAAAGCATAGATTAAGCATAATTTTTTTTGCTTTGAGCAAATGTAAACAGTTTTAAAACTTGCTTTATGAAAAAAGATTATCTGCTCGCAGTGACAGGAATCGTCCCTCTGTTTTTTCTCTTCTACCTGTTCAATTACGTTTCCTTTGACAAACGAAAGGACGTTTTCAATTCTTCCGTCCTGATTGAAGACAGTGCAGTTTCCGAATTGAAGGTCAGTTCCTCTGTCAAGTTTACTGGAAAACTGACTGCCGAAAACAGGAATATGTATAAGGAATATCCTCTGGCTGCCTTTGAAAAAAAAGTCAAAGAAGGGGACAGATCCAGATGGGTACTGGAGTCGAGCCAGGTTCAGAAACTTGAATTAAAATCAGACAAGTTTTCCAAGCCGTTTTTTATCACATTTGCAGACGATTATATTCCCTGCGGAAATACTGTGGATGTAAGGGAAAATGAAACAGACAGAAAAAAAAGACTTCTGGGTCTCCGAAGGGATTCTGTTCTTACCGGATATGGAAAAATACAGTCTCTTGAGCCTCTGGTCATTGAAAGCGGCCATACTGCCTGTGCAGAGACTCTTAAGGAATATTCGGACAAGCTGGGAAACAAGAGTCTGATAATGCTGATCGTAGGACTTGTCATCGCAGTGCCCTCCCTTTTTCTGGTGTATCTGGGGCTCTTCAGAAAATTGCAGTAGGATGCAATTTATTCATTGAAAAAAAATGAGTGCTTCATCCAATATCGGTTTGTGAAAAAAAAGCTTACTCTGTTCTGTTTCCTGTTTTCCTGTGCTCTGCATTCTGTGCCCGTTTCTCTTATGGGAGAATGGGAACTGAAGGAGGGGAAAAATCTGAATGAGACGGGTCTGGAAGGATGGATCAAAAGTACATCCTTACCTCTGAATTTTGTTCAGCTTAAATCTTCCTCCGGATGTAAATTATGTACCGTTACATTCAGAAAAAAAATACAGATGAGCAGAGAAGATATTCAGACCAGGGAAAGTCTTGCAGTCATATTCCCATATATATCAAATGTATTTGAAGTTTACTGGAACGGCGAACTCCTTTCTTCAAGCGGAGAAATAAGAGACGGCAGGATTTCCGTCAACGGTGCATCATTAAATTATATTGTAAAAATTCCGGATCAGAATCTCAGGGAAACCAATGTTCTTGAAGTGACTGCGCACGGAGTCAATGGTGATGAAATCGCTCTGTACGGAGCTGAGGACTTCAATTTAGACATTCTTTCCAGGCAGATTGACAGAAGAACGGAAAGGGTGACGCTGATGCTTGCGTTTCTTTATCTTTTCATAGGACTTTATCATTTTCTTCTCTATGTCAAACGGACCAAGGAGAAGTATAATCTGTTTTTTGCCTTCCTTGCGTCCGCGATTTCCTTCTATACATTTGCAAGAACGAATATGGTACAGGATCTGAGACTGGATCCGAATCTGATCATAAAGTTTGAATATCCTTCCCTTTTTACTCTGGCTGCATCTTCTGTTCTTTTCACTGAGGACTTTATTCTGGGAAGGCTGACAAAGTTCGGCAAAACATACTTAGGATTCTCTCTCTTCATCTCCCTTTTCACTCTTGCTGTCTGGGACAGGATAGTTTATTCGTACATCCTCCAAGCCTGGCAGATGTCTGTCATTTTCATTTTCCCTTATATGATTTTCAGAATGGTTCAGGGAATATTCAGGAAAAATATGGATGCGGTGAGAATCTTCTTCGGATTCATCACCATTCTGGCATTTGCCACTGCGGATCTGGTAGGTGCAATGAAACTTATTCCCGGTTTTGCAAATCCAGGCCTGATGAAATACGGATTCCTGCTCTATGTGTCCGGCATTGCACTTGTACTTGCCAACAGATTTCTGCGTGTTCATCAGGAAGCAGAGGATCTGAATCTTCATCTGGATGAAAAAGTAAAGGAAAAAACTGCGCAGCTGGAAAAAAGAACGGATGAACTTCAGCAGACTCTTGACGAGGTCAGGGCATTAAAGATGCAGCAGGATGGGGACTATTTCCTTACATCCCTTCTTCTGCAGCCGCTGATGATAAACTTCATTAAGGAGGGTCCTGTTTATATAGATTTTATCATTAAGCAGAAGAAGACATTCGAGTTTAAAAAGAAGAATTATGAAATCGGGGGTGATATCTGTCTCGCGGATAAAATAGTCCTTCGCAAGAGAAATTATTCCGTTTTTGTAAACGGAGACGCAATGGGAAAATCCATTCAGGGAGCAGGCGGAGCTCTTGTTTTAGGAGTTGTTTTCCGTGCAGTGCTTTCACGCACAAAGAGAAAGGACAATGCATACCTGCTTCCTGAAATCTGGCTGAAGGAATGCTTTCAGGAACTGCACAATGTATTCGTTTCATTTGACGGATCCATGCTGATATCAGTTGTTCTGGGGCTAGTGGATGATGATACCGGCCTGATGTGTTATATCAATGCAGAGCATCCGTACAGTGTATTGTACAGAGACGGGAAGGCGGAATTTATGGACTCACAGCTTCTTCTTCGGAAAATAGGGACTACAGAAATGGACGGGCGCCTGAAAGTGCAGACATTCCGGCTCCAGCCGTTTGATGTAATGGTCATCGGTTCAGACGGACGGGATGATATTCTGCTCGGAATAGATGAGAATGGACAGAGGATCATCAATGAAGATGAGGGAAAGTTTCTCCGTCATGTAGAAAAGGGCGGGGGAGAACTGAAAGGAATTTTCGATGCAGTGAAGGCCTCCGGAGAACTGACTGACGACCTTACCCTTCTGAAAGTAGAGTACAGGCCGGAAGAAAAATCGAATGAGCAGGAAAAGATCGTGGACTTTCAGCTTCTCGACAGTGCAGAAAAACTGTTCAAGGAGGACAGATGGCGGGACTATCTGCATATCGCTGAAAAAATTCTGGAGATTGATTCAATTCATAAAATTACGCTTTTTCGATCCGGCTATGCAAGTTTTTTCTGCAAGGACTTCAAGAGTGCTGTTCATTTTCTGGAATCCTATGTATCTTTTTATCCTGAGGATGAGGAAGGATTTGTATTTCTGGGAGCCGCATATAAACATTCCGGAAAATACAGGGAAGCGGCAGATATCGGGGAAATTATCAGACTCAGGAATCCTAAACATCTGAAAAATCTGCTGAATCTGGCTGATTCTTACAGACTGATGGGGAATTTTGAACGTTCCATGAAAATGATTTCCGAGGTTAGAATTCTGCACCCTGACAACAGGACAGCACTGGAAATAGAGACGGCACTTCAGGAGCATCGAAAATAAGGTTAACGTATTGACAAAAAGCTGGCAGAAAAAAAAATGTCATAAGAGCCTATGTCTTCAAATAATCTGAACAATGAAATCGACATCCAGAAAGTGATCCAGCTTGCACGCGCTAAAAAATATGAAGTGACTTCAGCAGGATTTGCTGTGCTGGACAAGATTGACAAGATCAACTTTTCGAAAAAAATGAAAGGCAGAAAACCTGCTGTTCTGGCGATTCATGCACTTTCCGACAAAATGGTTAAGTATGATTATTTTACACCAGAACAGAGAAAGAAACTTCTGCAGGAAGCCGGGCTTTCAGATACTCCTTACAAAAGCTTCAAAGGACTTTTTTCCAATACTTCACCTGCATACGCATCTGATGAAAGTGAAGAAGAATTCATTGCGGAAGAGACCTCAAGCAAACCTCCTATTTTTATGGAAGATGATGACTTTGAAGAAGCAACGGATGACTTTGAAGAAGATGAAGAGGACGATAATTTTGAAGAGGATGAAGAAGACTGAAGTATGTCTTTAATCTTTCGTCCCTCAAGGGACGGAAGTCCAAATCTCTTTGATTCACAGCTAAATCTCTCCGTACATTCAGCTTTTGATCCTTTCAAGGAAGCTTCCAGATTAATTCTGTCCAGTTTCTCAAAAGACAAAATTCCTGCTGTTTACGGTTTCGGTGCAGGGCATCTGGTTCGAGTCTTACTCGAAAATTTCCAATTTGACTCCGATCAGATTTTCTGCATCAGGAGCGGTCTGAATGAAGAAATGATTCCTGAAATTCAGCCGGTACTTCAGGATCTTCTTACGAAAGCACTTCAAGCCGGAAAGAAACTGCGTTTCTGCGATTATTCTGAAATTCAGAAAGAAAATTATAACGTATATATTCTTCCATATTATATCAGAAAAAGATCTGAAGAAAAAGCATCCTCTGCACTGAAAGTGCAGTCAGAAGGCAGCGGCACCGGGATCAATGAAGCTACCAAATCTTTTTTTTCGAGACTCTGGTTTCGTAATTATCTGATCAACATAAACAGATATATTGAAGACAGTTCATCTTTTTTCCTGACGGAAAAATCATTTCTCCTAGGCAGGCGTCCAGTGCTTTTTATCGGCGCAGCTCCGTCTCTGGAAAGACAGATTGATGCACTTAAGGATAAAAGAGATTCGCTTTTTATTATATGTTCTGATACTGCATCCAGATTTGTCCGGAGAAAAGGGATTTTACCGGATCTTGTCATAAGCCTGGATTCCGGAAGAGGTACACTGTATCATATTGCTGATTCATTTCCCGAGACAGTTCCAATACTTACATGGTTCGGTGCAAACCGGGAAATTTTTAATCTGAAAAATACTAAAGTTATTTATCTTTCCAGCTATCCCCTTGACCAGATCCTCTCCGGTCTTTCAGAGGGGAAACTGGAATGCCTGAAGAATCCCGGTCTGAATGTATCAGGAATGGCCAAATCAGTTTCCATTTATTTAAAATCTTCTGCGTACATTACTGCAGGGACAGGCTTTACTTCTGAATCCGGAAAATCGCACTGCAGGGGAACCGGCTACGAAATGTATAATCAGGATAAAATAATGAGAAAAACATCTGCATATTCTCTTCAAACCAGAATATATTCGGATAAAATATCTGCAAAGAATATGATTGCGGAAAAATTTCTCAGTTCTTCAGAATTAATAAGAACCTATACTATAGAGGAATTTAAATTTGATTCAATTCTAAAAACAGGGAATTCATCTGAAGCAGAAAAATTCTCAGGAAAGGATATCTGCAGAAAACTGATTTCTGTTTTACAGAATGGGATGTACAGTCAGGAAATAGAAAAATTCTCAGGACTGCCGTCAGAAATTCAGAGAAGAATTCAGAATAGGGTTCTTTCTTGAAGGATAGAGAAATAAAGGGACTGTGTGACAGTCCCTATGTTTTGTTTTATTTTTTGTTAGGTTTTTTTGGAGCAGGTGCTCCGCCAAAAGCTTTCATTTTACCGTAGTTTTCCTCATCCAGATAAACCTGCACTAAATGCCATTTCTCATCTGACTTGCTGAAAACCATATTGGAAAGACGGAAATTTTCTTCAGTCACAACATCATTTTTAGGGTGAAGTTTTTCCTTTGCCTTTACGAAATCTGCTTCAGTTTCCTTAGGATTTTCCTTGTTTGTTCCTGTTGGACTCGCTTTGAGCGCAGCGATCAGGTCCTTAAAGTTTTTGTCCTTGATTTTCAATTCAGGATTGTCGTCCATAGGACCCTTTACTGATACAGGGAACTTGACCAGTTTTTCCTTAATTAAATCAGCAGGAGTTTCTTTCAGAAAATGTTCTCTGAATCCTGTCCAGAATTCTCCAAATCCAAAATCTTCATTTACAAGTTTATTGGAAAATTCTGTTTTTGACTTTTGAGCAAATTTAGCATCTTCTCCAAGTTCATACGCGATTTCGGATCCTTTGTCTGAATTTTCTGCAGTAGAAGCAGCCCCGTCAATAACAGTCAGACTCAGTTTCCCGTCTTTTTCTGCAATTTCCTTGATGCTCGCATACGTTTTATTTCCGGCTCCGGCAGTTTCCACCAGTCTTCCTATCGTAATGCAGTCAGACGGCTGAAGGTTTTCATTCAGGGAAACCAGAACTTCTTCCATATTCTGTGCTTTGCTGTGGGAAGACTTCAGAAGGAGAACCGTGTTCTTTCCGGAAGTGAGCTTTGATACAGCAGAAAAAGTATATTCATTTTTTGAATCGGCAGGGACGTTGAGACATTTCTGCAGCCCGCTTTTAGCCAGATTTACATCGGCCTCTTCCAGTTTGAGAAAACGCGATTCATCTCTGGCAGATTTGATTTCTTCTGCAGTTTTTGATTCACTTACCTTGTCCAAAAGAGATTTCATCTTCATTTTGGCGCAGGATGCAGTGAAAGCCAGTGAAAAAATTAATACAAGAATTTTCATAAAT
Source organism: Leptospiraceae bacterium (assembly GCA_035345895.1). Taxonomy (GTDB): domain Bacteria; phylum Spirochaetota; class Leptospiria; order Leptospirales; family Leptospiraceae; genus DAORDI01. Next base: position 2,426 of record DAORDI010000135.1, on the reverse strand, counting down.
AAAATTCCTTACAAGTGTTTGCACCCAGTTTCAATCGTCTGCTGCCCTTGTCATTCAAAATTTTATGTTTCGAATCAGTCTGCCTTGCCATTCAAAAACATACTGTTCATTCTGAGTGCACAAAGATCTGTTGATCTTATGAATTGGAGAAACATCATTGCTGTGCTGATTCTTTCATCAGGATCGGTTCTTTCAGAGAAGCAAACAGCTTCAGTTTTTAAAGGCGGCTTTTTTGAAGTGGAAATACCTTCCGGATTTTCCCCTATGCCTTCCCTTGGCCGTGATAAAAAAGAAGGACCGGACAGCGTTTCATTTCTGTCTTCCGACAGAAAAGTTTCATTCTATATATTTGCACCTCAGTATTATTATGAACCTGAAGATATTATTCCTCAGCCGGATGAAACACTGATTGATGAAAAAAAAGAAAACAAGGGCGGGACTGTTCACAGGTGGTTTACATTCAAATCAGCGTCCGGTGTCACCAGATCCTACCATGAAATCAGGGACTTTGACAGGAACAGGATACTGATTACCGGATTCAAATTTTCGAATCATAAAAAATATGAAAAGTATAAGAAAAGGTACTTTCTGTTTAAGAAGTCAATCAGGCATTTTGATGAATAGTCTGCCTGACGGTTATCTGATTTTTTTGTTGAGGAACTTATAATATTCCAGTTCTACAGTATTGATCAGAAATGTGTAATATTTCAGAAGTGCCTTGTCCAGTTTTACCTTTTCTGCTTCAGCTCTGTAGTGCTCTGAGAGCTGCGAACGCAGAAGAGGAGATTTAAAATCTGCCTTGCTTACGATTACCTGAGCAGGCATACCCAAAGGAACAATTTCCGGAGGGATTGCAATGATGATCGATGAATTCAGAACTGCATGCTCAATGCTCGATGCAACCTTGCTGATATCCTGTTCCTTTGCCAGAATAGGGACAGATGCCTTTATGTCGGCAAATGTCTCTGATATTTTTTCCTTCAGGGATTCCGAGTTGTAAATTTTATCAGAGATTTTATTATAAGTGGATGGATAGATATGCTTTGCCGCTGCTTTCGCAATCTGGCTTGTTTTTTCATCATTTGTCTCTTCAGATTCAGCAATGACTGATTTGAATGATTTGTCTCTGTTTGTGACTGTCCCGGACATCGGTCTCTTTTTAATCATCACAGCCGCAAGGTATCCGAAAAGAAGGCTGATCGGGACTCCGAAGAGCATGTACACTATATCACTTTCTGCGGAATAAAAATAGGCAGAAATGATCAGGCAGACAAGAAATACTCCGCCTCCTGCAAGGAAATTGAATTTAGTCTTGAAAAACTCAGATTTGTTTCTTTCTCTTTCCTGCTCTTCATTTTTAAAAGCTTCTTTATTCAGACTTTCCACCAGATCTTTTCTCAGGTTTACATTCAGTCTGGGGTTGTTTGTCTGAACCATTTCCTGATTCATCAGCTTTGCAATGTCAAATTCTTTGGAAAGATTCGGGAGAGTCTTGATGGAGGAACTGTATTTGTGCAGAACGCCTGCCATATACCCTTGGTCCACTACAAATATAATCTTGTTGCCGTCATCGTCCTGAGTTTCGCGGGTAGGGTAGTGCTCCTTGACTTCTTTCAGAATCGTTGCACGTACTTCCTTGATTTTTTCCGGGTCCTTGATTCCTGATCTTTCAATCTCAGCCTCTACGTCCAGTACCATCAGCTTCAGATTGTTTTTGGTATAGTCTGAAATATAGTTTATCAGTGAACCGCCCAGATTTTTCTGAATCGTATTGTATTTCCTTCCGATCAGGTTGTCCATATTGAAAATCATTTTTTCCAAAATCTGTATCGATTCTTCACAGGTAGTCTTGAAATTCTTTCCTGTTTCTGAATTCAGTTTGGACATAGGAAATTCTTTCAAGAGTGCAATCAGGACTTTCGTTTTTTCCCTGCTCTGCTTTCTTCCCGGTTCTGACTTTTCCAGATGCTCGCTTGTATAACGTCCCAATTTTGTCTTGAATTCGGATGCACCTGCTTCTTCAGCCAGTTTAGGAAGATACTTCAGTACAAACTTTTCCAGACCGTCTGCCTGAGCTCTGTAATGAATGACCATTTCCGGCTGACGGACATAGGTTCCGTCCTCTTTCAGCTGAATCTCGTCCAGGATCATATGGTACTTCGGTGTAATCTGATCGAGTGATTTTGCTGCATTGCCATAATCTATGAAGTCTTCGGTAAAATCGTTCAGAGGAATGTAACCGTATGGCTTGAATGCTGACTTGATAAGAAGTGCTATCTCATTTTCTATGGAAAATCTGTTTGGAAAAAGCCAGTCCTGACCGTTTTTATTTTTCTGAAAAAGACTGTTTCCTGGATCATTCTCATCTATTTCCTTGGATTTTTTGGCCCTGTTGGAAAGGATCAGATCCACCATACTCTGTGAAT
>DAORDI010000134.1:0-14191 GCA_035345895.1 Leptospiraceae bacterium | reverse complement strand
TTTTGGGTTGGACCATAGCCTGGAAGCTTTAGGAGAATATTTTTCCGCACAGCTTGCCATGCATATTCTCATTTCTTCACAGTACGGCGTCCCTTGCAGATTCTTTCCTCTTGTAATATGATCTCTTTCTCTTTCCGCATAGTACTCATCCCAGTAAGGTGTATTTTTATCCGAAAGATAGGAAGCTTTGCTGCACCTAATGATTATAGGAAAAAGAAAAGCAACCAGTGTGAAAAATATTATTTTACGCATTGAGTATCTCCGAAGCTGTCCCTCGATATTTTTTCTGACCTGACATATTCAAATCAACGACCATACAGTGAACATACACCCCTAGTTTGCCTATGCCTGCTCGGATCCCTGAAATTCACCGAAATTCCCTCAGTATACATTTACTGATTTATTCCTTTTTCCGAAGACAGGGGTAGACGCCCAGAATCTTAATCCCAGTTCCATCCCGTTTCACTGTAAACCGACTCCAGCTTATAAACACTTATACTAAGTCCTCCAATAAAAAACTCATCTTAGAGATTTCTGCTTGCTGATCAGATAATTAATGGACATTCTCATTTGCAGACATTCGGCAATTCCTTCTTACAGGAAATATAATTGACTAAGGAGGCGTCGCAGAGGCTTTTATCCTTTGCAGTGCAAAGCAATCCGGCTGTCAAAAGACAGTTTTCGACCTTTTCTTTCTCATTAACGCAGTTTACCTGAGTTACATTGCATCCTCCAAGCAAAAGCAAAATCCAGAACATTGACTTCATACTGCACTCCTACCCATTTTTTAGTAACGTTTTTTCATTATATTTAAGAATTCAGAACTGCAGATCGTATCTCTTCTCATTTATGAAATCAGAAATAGAATTATACTTAATTTCGATTACACTCTTTTCATTATACTGATAACTCCCCGTCGGCGGACTGACTACGCTGCACCCACGAATGTTGGCATACCTGTCATATGTACAGACAAACTTGCTGGTTTCAGTAGAATAAACCGATGCCATTATCCTGCAATCTGAAGTGTTATAGATACCCGTCAAAGCAAGTAAATTCCTTCCTTTCGTGTTTTTCCTGCTGTCCGTATATGAACAAAAACTACTTACAAAAAAGATAATCAGAATAACATTTTTCATCTTCCCGACCCGTATTTCAAAGTCCTATCAGTCTTTTCCAATTTCTGCTCAAAACTATCGTATCAGCACTTTATGCCGTCTGAATAATATGTCCAGCAATTATTCATTTTTTAAAATAAAAAAAACATACAGAGGTCAGTTATCCTCTATATGGGGATGATTTTTAAAATAGGATGCCAATCCTGTACAACTTTATTTGACAGAATGGCAGAATTCCGAGTTTTCTGTCGTATTTTGATCGGTCCGTAAATATTGTTACGATAACTCTCCCAGACTTGAATCTGCCGGTCAGGAGCCATCCCTATTCCGCTTGCATTCAGTCATTCGCCCGTTTAAAATGACGGGATGGCGGACTCAGAGGAAAAAATTTCAAAGAAGAAAAATGCGCGTGATTTTCTGAAAAGAGGAAAGGAAGCAGGGATTATGATCCTGAACGGGATCATCGGAGACAGACTTGAAAATCAGGAAAATCCTCTTTCTGCAAAGATGGGGTTTTACCGGGACAGGAATCCTCTCAGGACAGAAAAAGCAGAAATCATGAAAATATATCCTGATCAGAAAAAGAAAATCTGCATTCTTGTGCACGGTCTTGTGAGCGATGAAATCATGTGGAACTTTCCGGACTCGGATGACAATTACGGGAATCTTCTCGAAAAGGATTTCGGATTCAGTTCCTTTTATGTTCGGTACAATTCAGGCCTGCATATTTCGGAGAATGGAAAGACACTGGCCTCTCTTGTGAATGATCTTCTGAATTCACTTCCTGTCCCTGCAGAAGAGATTGTATTCATAGGCCACAGTATGGGAGGACTGGTCATCCGAAGCGCCTGTCATTATGCAGAAAAGTTCGGATTCCGCTGGACTGAAAAAATATCCAGGATCTTTTTTCTGGGCTCTCCTCATCTGGGTGCCCCTCTTGAAAAATTCGGCAATGCAGTAACCGCAGTTCTTTCCCATATCCCGAACCCGTTTACTAAACTGGCAAAAGACATCATCAATACCAGGAGCGCAGGCATCAAGGATCTGAGATTCGGATACATTACTGATGAAGACTGGATGGGCAGGGCCCCTGACAGTTTTCTTGAAAACACAAAAAATCCAGTCCCTCTCCTGGAAAATGTAAAGTACTATATTATCACAGGAACAATGACCGAGGATCCTGAGAGCCTTCTTTCAATCTGGCTCGGAGATTCACTTGTCAGAAAAAAAAGCGCAAAGGGAGAATCAGAGAACAAGAGTCATGCTCTGAAATTTCTGGAAGAGCACCATATGGAATTTCCCGGGATATCCCATATCTCACTGATGAGAGATGAAAGAGTCTATGTCCAGATCAGTGACTGGATTCGGCGAGGCTGAAGAGCCTTTCTGAATTTTCATAAAAGATTTTTCTTTTTGCGGGTCCGCTCAGACCGGGTTCATTGAGAAGAGATTCCACCGGATGACTGTAATTATACGGTATGTTGGGAAAGTCAGATCCGAAATGAATCCTTTCTGAATGTTTTTCGAGGAGAGGAATGTACCTGTCTGAAGACTCGCCTGTGGCAAAAAAATCCACGAACACCATTGTAGTGTCCATACGGAAACCCGGATAGATGCTGAAGAGTTCCGCATATTCGAAAATTTCATGAGAACCCATATGAGCCGCAATTACATTCAGTTCAGGATATTTTTCCATGAAAGGCTGAAAGAAACGGATTCCTGTAAACTCGCCGGGCAGAGGTGCAGTGCCTGTATGGATCACAATCGGGATTCCTTTTTTTTCGAGATACTGAAAAGATGTCTTCAGTTCAGGTCTCATCAGATCCAGCCTGGATACCTCGCAGTGCAGTTTGAACCCTCTGAAACCGTATTCCTCAACCGCCTTCTTCACATAATCATATGCAGATTCTTCCGGATAAAATGTACCGAACAGAACTGCTTCTGAAATGTCTGAACAGTTCTGAAACACCCATTCGTTCAGACCCTCTGCAATTCCGGGCCTGTGCGCGTAGTTCAGTGTGGTAAATTTTCCTACCCTGTTCCTTTTCAGTGCATCGATTCTTTTCTCTGCACTCATTCTGTAAGTGATGAACCAGTTGACCTTATCAAACCATTTCCAGACAGCTCTCATCACTGCCTCAGGAAAGAAATGACAGTGGATGTCGAATATATGAGGGATGCCGAATTTCTCAAGAAGAGGAATATGAGTGACAATGTCTTCGCAGGAAGGCAGATCCAGATTCTTCCATCCGAAAGGGGAATTTCTTCTTCCGTCTTCGGAAACAAAACTGTGAGCGCAGGGTTTCATAAAATGATTGACAGGTTCTCCGAAATTCAGATTATCTGACTATGCTTATACTGAAAGCCGTTTTTATTTCCTTTATCCTGTTTTTCAGTTCTTCCTGTTTCATTCCCATCGTAAAAGAAATTATTGAATGTGAAAGAAACAGGGATCCGGACTATCCTTCCGCAGTCTCCAACTGCCAGCAGACACAGAAGGAATACGATAAAAAACACACTCCTGAAAGAGAAATCAAACGCTGATGCAGAACGAAATCAAATCACTTCAGGACAGGGTCAGTGCTCTTGAGTCAGAACTTTCGGACATCAGGAAAGAACTGAACCGGATCAGCGGAAACTCATCTGTTCAGGAAATTCCGAAAGCACAGCAGTTTGCAGAAGAGAAAGAAGAATCTGCATCAGACGGTTTTTTCTCAGGTCTGAAGAAAAAATCACTGGAAAATCTGGGCTCCAATCTTTTCGGGAAGGCAGGAGTGCTCGCAATCATTCTCGGCTTCGTCTGGTTTTTGGACTATGCATTTACAAATCAGCTTCTAGGTCCGTCTTCTAGAATTTACATAGGCCTGATTTCCTCATTCGTTCTTTTTGCAGGCTCCCTTCATCTGATGAAAAAAGGTTCTCTTCCTCTGGGATCTGCAGTTGCGGGAAGCGCATTTTCCGTTCTGTATCTTTCCGTATTCAGTGCCTGGTTCTATTACGATCTGCTTTCGCTGGAGGAAACATTTCTTTCTCTCTGCGTCATCTCTGCACTTCCGGCAGTTCTTGCCTATATATCGGGTCTTCAGCTGATCTATATATTCAGTTTTGCAGCCTCAGTTCTTTCCCCTATTCTTCTTTCCACGGGAGAGAACAGCTACAGGTTCTTCTTCACTTATCTGATGCTTGTCAACCTGGGATTCCTTTTCATCAGCAGAAAATATATATGGAGATTTTCTGCTTTTTTAGTATATGCAGTCAATATTATACTGTACTCCGTGTGGGCCGCCAAAAATATGGAACAGAGCAGCTTTTTAGTTCCTGCTCTTTTCCTGTACTCGCTTCTCTGCATTTTCCTCTGCAGAGAATCCCTGTTCCAGCCTCTTCTCGAAAATGATTCAGGAAGAAAATACACAGTGTTTCTTCTGTCTGCATTCACTCTGAGCATCATGTACTGCATCATCAGTCTTGCAGATCATCATTATCCTTCTGCAAAATCCCATTTCATCCTGGGAGCTGCTCTTCTCTACCTCTTCAGTGCAGGCATAACACTGAAAAAGGAAATCAGTCTGCTTCAGCCGATGATCCTTCTTGTGCTTTCACTTCTCGGAGCATTCACGGCAGTCTCTCTGTATTTCGAAGGAAATTACAGGACACTTTCCTTTGCAGGTTTCGCAGGCGGGATTTCCGCATCTGCAGGAATTTTAGGTTCGAGCCTTCTTCTGTATGTATCCATACCGTTCTGGATTTTTACAGTGCTGAAGCTCATGGGTTCTGATTTCTTCATTCACTCTTCCGGATATTTCCTTCTGAATACAAGATTTCTTCTTTTCCTTGCAGGAGCAGCTCTTGCATTTCTGACATACAGGAAAGGAAGAAATTCTCTCGGACAGTGGATACTTTTTTTCCCTGTCACTGCAGTCTTCTGTCTTGTCTGGGGAAGTTTTGCAGATGTGCATGAATTCATTCAGGACAGATCAGTGAGAAACCTGGGGTATTCCTATGTTCTTGCGGCCTACTCTGTTCCTTTCCTGGCATACGGATTCTACAGAAATTCGGAGGTGCTGAGAAAGGCAGGTCTTTTCCTTCTTTCTCTTCTTGTGCTGAAACTCTACATGTACGACATCTGGAAGATGAGCATCACTGTCAGGATTCTTGCAGGGTTTTCACTCGGAGGAGGACTCCTTCTTCTGAGCGTATTCTATGAAAGACTGAAAGACAGATTTTTAAAATAACTGCTGAGGACTCTATGAAATATTTTATAATGATATGTGCAATTCCGGCCGCCCTTCTGTCCGCCCCGTTCAAGGAAGGAAATTTCAGACTGATGAAGGAAATCAAGGTTTCATCCGAGGATTCTGCCGAGTTCATGAAAATCCGTCTGGATGAGGAAATTCTCAGAAACTCCTACTACAGCGACATACGTGCCGTTCATGACGGAGTATCACTTCCCTATGTCAGAAGGAGCGTTCAGGAACTGAAGGGAAGAAGAGGAAGCATTGTCCCCAGAATCATTCATTCCAAGAATGATCCGAAGGAAAACAAGTCAGTCTACATTCTCCGTGCTGACGACCTGCCTGAAGGAAGTTATATCCGTGCAGTGAAACTGAGAAGCGACACTGATTTTGAAACGACTCTTTCTGTGTCTGCAGGAGAGAATACAAAAAATCTGCAAAGTATTCTGGACTATCATGCTGTTTCTTTTTTTGCGGCTGAAACAGCAAACTATCCTGAAATCCCTCTTCATACCTCAGAAAAAACTCTGAGAATTGAACTGAATTCTCCCAAGAACTTTTATTTCACCGAGATTCTTTACGACAGACAGAGTACAGACAGTGTCAAAAAAATTCAGATAGATAAAAAAGAACTCCAGACAGAAGAGGACTCGGATACAAATTCTACAGTCATCAGATTTCAGAATAAAGAGAAAAAGGTGTACACCGGAATATACCTGGAATTCGAAGAAACTGATTTTTCGAGAGAGATGACAGTATTCGGGATGAATGAAAAAAAAGAATATCAGTCTGTGTACTCAGGCAGATTCTATTCTGAGAGCAGAAAAAGAGAAGTCTTTCTGATACTGAATTCTGTACAGCATTCTGCACTGAAGATAGAAATCAGAAATCAGGACAGTCTTCCTCTTCATCTGAAAAAACTCGAACTCGAAAGACCGGAAGAAGAAATAGTACTCAAGGTATCAGGACTCAAGGACCCGGGAAGCATAAGGATTTATTACGGAAATCCTTACATAGAACCGATAAAGACCGATCTGTCTTTAAGTCTTCCGGAAGTTTCGAATGATCAGGCCAAGTTCCTCTCTGCCGAACTCAGCAAGGAAACGGAAAATCCCAAGTTTTCCTATTCGGTTCTAGAACCTCCTGTTTCTTCCTGGATCATAAGAGTTCTTTTTTATCTGGGACTTGCGGCATTTGCTTTTCCCGCATACAGAATCTTCAGAAAACTTGCAGAAAAAGAGACTCATTGAAATTCTTCTCTGCCTGATGTTTATTGCTCAGGCAGGATTTCTGACTGAAAGACTGACTGTAAAACAGAACAGTTTTCAGACAGGCGTCGATGCGGCCATGTTTGAAAATATGCTGTTCAACACTCTGAACGGCAGTTTTTTTACAACTTCTCTCGGACCTTTTGATTTCCCTCATTCCTATTTTGCAGACCATGTAAATCTGAATCTTTTTTTCATTATACCGGTATACTCTATATTTCCGTATATGGAGACACTTTTCTGGATTCAGTCTCTGGTGCTGGCTTCACCGATTCTTATTCTTTATCTAATCTGCAGAGAATGGGATCGGTTCAGCATCCTTCCTTCCGTTCTGTATTTTTTCTATCTTCCTGTATTCTGGATAGGCATTTTTGACGTTCATTTTGAAACACTGTTCATTCCGTTTTTTCTGCTTTTTTATCATTTCGAAAAAAAAGGAAATCATAAATGGAAATTCATTTCATTTCTTCTCTGTCTTTTCTGCAAGGAAGAAACTGCATCTGTATTCATGGTTTACTCCATTCTCCGATTCCGGTCAGACAGGAAATCATCAATTCTGATTTTTTCCGTTTCGATTGTCTATTTTATCCTCTGTCTTCTGATTCTTTCAGTTTCAAGGCCGGACACAGGACTTCCCTACCATCTTTACAGATTCCTGGAAATACCGAAACATCAGGGTCTGTATATATATCTTATTTATTTTTTATTCATTCCGTTTCTGTTTTTTCCTTTTCTCTCAGAATATATCCTTCTTATTCTGCCCTATCTCGCATATTCCTTCCTGTCTTCTTCGGAAGTGAACAAGACTCCTCTCACTCATCATTCATTCATTGCAGTTCCGGTCATCCTCACTGCATTCATTCAGGGATTCAGAAGATTCCAGGAATGGATCGAGACAGATGTTCCCGGAAACAGCAGGGGCACTGAGTCTGCAGACAGTTTCAATGTATTCTTTGTTTTCAGAAAATATATTCAGAGAGTGAATTTCATTTCGGCAGTTCCTCTCCTGCTGATCCTCATTTCAGCTTTTCTGTTTCTGACAGAAGGTCCCCCTTCCAAAAAATACAGCTACGGAAAAAACTTCATGAAAAGAAACATCCCCGAAGAAATGCTGAAACTCCTGAAGGATCTTGATCCGGAGGAAAAAATCGCATCCAATGTGCCGGCCCTTCTTTCCCGAAGAAAACACTTGCGGCTTCTCGATCTGCAGAAAACATACACTGATGAAACGCTCATCATATATACTTTTGAAAACCGTATGGATATCTCAGGACTTGCCGAGAGACAGAAAAAGACTCATTCACTGGAATTTAAATTCAATGATCTTGTCATTATGAAGCCTGCAGTAAAAAATCAGGCAGAACGGAAAAACTGAAATTCATCGGGATATGCATCTTTATATCCGCTTCTGTAAGCGGCTGATTATTCAGCCCGGACGGCTTTTTTCTGATGTTCTGAAGGAAGGCAGGGAATTCAGTCCATTGCAGTATCCCTGACTGAATGGTGCGATATAAAAATATTTGCGCATCGGGCATTCTGCAGAAACTGAATCTCAGAATTCAGTCATATAAGGAGAACCTAATCTTTCTCAGATAGAAAATTCAATGTGAAAAAAATCTTTATTTTATATGTTCTGAAAGAAATCCTGTCCTATAGGAGTGCCTATGAAAAAATATCTTTTAACTTTACTTTTCATTTCCCTTTTAGTCAACTGCGGAAAAAAAGAAGAACCGAAAGCTGATACTGCTTCCACTGCAACAGCTACAGCCACAGCACCTGCTGATCCTGCTGCAAAAGGCAAAGAGCTTTTCAGCCTGAACTGTGCTTCATGCCACGGTGAAACTGGAGCCGGAGACGGAGCTGCTGCTGCATCTCTGAACCCAAAACCAAGAAACTATAAAGCTCCTGCAAAAGACTGGAAAAATGGAAAGACTTTGGCCGGAATTACAAAAACTCTGAACGAAGGCATCAAAAACACTACAATGGTAAGTTACAAGCATCTTGCTGATCAGGATCCTACTGCTATTGAAGCGCTGGCAAACTACGTTCTGAAACTCGGCGAAGACGAAAAAAAATAAATTCTTATTCATCAGACCTCTGTCATTCAGGGGTCTGATTCTAATCCAATATTCCTTCATTTAAATTCATTATTTCATATCCCATTCTGGAAGCGGCTTCATCTCCGTACAGAAAATTGAAGATCACTGATTTTTCTGTGCTCTTTCTGTGAGCCTCATAAATTCCCTGAATCCTGGACGTTCCCTGCAGAATTTCGTTCAATCTGGAGTTTCTGCCTGCACTGATACTCTCTTCCATCTGAATATGCTCTTCCAGCGTTTCCGGATCAGGATGATCGAAAAGATAGTATGTTCTTTCAGCATACTCAGTAATTCTTGTCTGAATCATATCAGAATCAAATTTTTCAGAACACCAGAAGAAAGGAGTGCAGAAATGTCTTTTGATCAGCGGACGCACTCGGAACCTGGAATCGTAGTCGGAACTGTTTCTGTCAGGCCAGTGCCCCGACATATCATCGGAAAGAATAATGAACACTTGAAACTTCTGATCTGAATGAACCGAAATGTATTTTTTATTCAGCTTCACCAGAGCCTCTGATGCAGTCTTTTCCGCATTCATACTGATGAGTTCCTGCAGTCGGTCAAGAATATGTTCCTTGGCCATCGGATTATATCCGATGATCGGGATCTGAATATCCGAATCTGAACTTTCCACGAGAGTATTCAGAAATTCCTCGAATCTGTTCAGATCACGGGGAAGCCTGTAAAGTTCTCTCATTTTATTCAGAATTGGAACAAGTTCAAAAACCATGGCTAGCAAACCCTTGAGCATTCTGCTGAAACCCGGAAAAAAGTTTCAGAGAATTATTTCCTTTTTCAAATCATTTGAATTCTTCCATCTCTTACAATAAAAAAAAATATTTTTCATGGTTTTTTTAAAACAGCCTGATAAGAAAGTAATTCCATGCAAGTGAGCCGAATACTCCGGCCGTAAATCCGATGAGCCATCCTCCGACCACATCACTCAGGAAATGATGGAGGGTAATCATTCTGCCGAGACCTGCAAGAAACGAAATAAATGCAAAGAGAGGACTCGCTCCCCATATCTGATTCAGCAGAACGACTGCCGCAAGTGAATTTGCGGCATGTGCTGACGGAAAAGAATGATTCAGATCAGGATGATTGTCCGGCTTGCCGAGCAGTTTCAGTGAAGGCCTTCTTCTGGATATTTTTTTCTTTATAAAAAGAACAAACCTGTCATTCAGAAAGCAGAATATGACAATATAAAAGAAGCTGTATATGTACTGGGACTGCCAGCCGACTGTCAGAAAAAGCAGAACAAAGGCGATCGGAATGGAAATCTCGCCTCTGTTGATCTTTACTACGAACTCTCTGAAATTTGAATCTGCAAACTTTCTGTGAAAAAAAAGAGCGATTTCAGTATCGATCTTCAGGATGAGAGAGATCAACTGTTCAGCTCTTTCTGCAGCACAGAATTCATTTCAGAAAGCTTCAGTTTTTTCTGTTCTCCTGAATTCAGATTTTTCAAAACAAGACTTTCCTCTTTCTTTTCGTCCTCACCGTATATGAGAATATGGCTGTAGCCTTTCTTTTCAGCAGCAGAGATCTGCTTTCCGAACTTGCCTGCATCCAGACTGAGCTCGGCAGAAATTCCCGCCTTTCTGAGCTGTGAAGAAATTTTAACAAGGTCAGTGAACATACTGTCTGAGAGAAGAGGAATATAGACACTGTTTCTTTCCCGGAGATCAGGAACCAGACCGTGAGATTTCAGGAAGTTCAGCAGAGTGACGTCTCCCAGTCCGAAGCCTATTCCGGAAATCTGTTCATTTGAAAACAGTCCCACGAGATTGTCGTATCTCCCGCCCCCGTACAGTGATCTTCTGTTTTCAGGGTCCATATCGAAAATTTCGAAGATAAAGCCTGTATAATAGTCAAAACCCCTGATGATGGAAGGATCAAATTTCAGAACGTCCGCAATTCCTGCTTCTTTGCACCCTGATTCAAACTGTTCGAGAAACTCCACGGTTTCTCTGCCGATTTCGCTGAACTGCTTTAATGAATTTATATCACAGTTGAGATATTTTTCAATGAGCGCATACTGCCTGCCTGGATCGTCCAGAAGTTTTTCCGCTGAATCCTTGAACTCTTTTTCCGTAATCTTGTTTCTTTTATCGAGCAGCTTGGCCATTGCATATTCCTGCTCTTCATTCAGTACAAGCACCTTCTTCAGAAAGTCATTCAGGATTTTCCTGTGAGAAAACTGAATCTTAAACATTGAAGAATCAGCACCGAAGGAAGAAAGAATCTCTGCAGCCAGAAGGATGATCTCAAGTTCTGCCCTGGAGGAATCTACACCGAACAGATCCACATTCAGCTGCCAGTGCTCTCTGAGTCTCCCGTGACCCGGAGCTTCATATCTCCAGAGATTGGGAATGGAAAACCATCTGATGGGTCTCTGCAGATCCCTGAGTCTTGCTGCAACCATTCTGGCAAGCGTAGGAGTCATTTCAGGCCGAATAGCAACATGCCTTTCCCCCTTGTCTATGAAATTGTACAGCTGCCTTCCGACTATTTCTTCCCCGCTCTTGGCCTTGTACACATCAAACGATTCAAGCATAGGTCCGTCATATTCACGATAGCCGAAAGACTGTGCAGTTTTTCTCATCACAGAAAACATCCAGTTTCTGACTTTCATGTCTTCAGGATAAAAATCCCTCGTGCCCTTGTAATTTTCTGTTGAAAGTTTCTTTTTTTTTGGTTCCGACATTTAATCCGCTCTTTTAAATCCCACTCTTCTGTTTTTTGCTCTTCCCTCTTCCGTGTCATTGGATGCTGCAGGCTGTGAAAACCAGTAAGGTCTTGTCGTCATTCTTGTTTCTGAAATCCCCTTCGCCTTCAGATAGGCTTTTACACGAAGAGCTCTTTCCAGACTGAGAGACTTGTTGAATTCAATTCCTGCCACATTGTCGGTATGACCGCCAATTTCGATTTTCATATCCTTGTTCTTTTCCAGGTAGGAAGCAAAACTGTTGAGTTTCTTTTTCTCCTGATCCTTGATGTCTGAATCATTGAATTCAAAATAAATCACAGTACTGTCTATCCTGTCATTTGACTTTTTCTTCTTCAGATAAATGATATGAGGTTCCTTCGTCTTAAGCTCAGTGCTGTCTTTTGAAAGGCTTAATGTCTCGCTCAGATAGCCCTTTGCCTCTGCTGTCAGGAGAAACGGCTCCTTAGGTATCTCAGAGAGAACAAAGTTCTCAGATTTTCTCTGCAGTTCCTTTCCTTTTTTGTCCTGACCTGCATACAGAATCAGGATTGAATCCTTTATAAATTTCTTAGTATCTGCGTCCTTTACTGTAAATTCTTTTACAGATGCATTCACTGTCTCATCAGTGGTCACTGTTTTTTTCTTAGGAACATTCGGAGGTATTTCCACTTTTTCCACAGGTTCATTGACTGTTTTTTTGGATGGAGGTGCAGGTTCACTGTCTTCATCCGAAACCGGCATCAGCACAATTTTCATGTATCGTTTTTTCCGAAATCCTGTTCCTCCCCGAATATCCAGAGTAAACTGATTCGGATGAAATCCGGGAGAGGACACTTCCACTCTGTATATATCCTCGGTCAGTATCCTTGTGCGGAAATTGACAGGCTCTTCCGGATTGGTTTCCCTGGAAGTAATGTCGCCTCCGAATCTTTTGGATGTGATGACTTTTACAAGTCCCTTCCCGCTGTATATCTTCAGCGTGGAATCAATTCCGATCATCGTTTTCTCTGAACCGTCCACAACGATCCCGAAAAAGTCATATGCATACTGTTTTCTCAGTTCTTCCGATACGGAAGCCCTGTAGATGTCGAACTGCCCCTCACCTCCCGGACGGTTGGATGCAAAGTAGACCCAGAGTCCGTCATGGGAAAAACTGATGCCCTCATCGTCAAAGGCACTGTTGTACGGACGGGAAAGTTTTTTCAGTTCGGAAATACGGGGAATCCTGTCTCTTTTTTCATATACTGATTCTGCTTTCTCATCCGACAGAATAAGGCCGGGCTCTTCGAGAGATGCATGATAAAAATGAAATTTGTGATTATCATCGTTTCTGTCGGAACTGAAGTACAATGCCATCCCGTCATAATGATAATATGGCATAATTTCATTAGAACCGGAGTTCGCTCTGCTTCCCAGATTCACAGCCTCCGACCAGGAATCGGTCTTCATATCCCTGCTTGAAGCCCAGAGATCAAATCCTCCGTATCCGCCCGGTCTGTTGGAACTGAACACCAGAGTCTTTCCGTCCGGCGAAATGGAAGGCATCTTATCATCGAAATTGGAATTGACCCTCATCAGGTGTTCCGGTTTCGACCATCTGTCTGTGGAAAGATTTTTCCTCGTCAGGTTCTTTACAAGATAGATGTTCAGACCTTCCAGACCGTCTCTTTTGATGGATGACTCTCTTCTTCCAGTAAAATAGATTTCTATAGGTTTTCCGTTTTCATCAAAAAGAATGCTGAAAGGGCCTTCAAAATCACCGGTGTTCAGTTCCTTGAAATTGACAGGCGGAGCCCATTCAGGTTTTCCGGTTCTGTCTTCAAAGTTTTTGTTTTCTGAGAGCCAGATATCCATTCCGCCTTTTCCGCCTGGACGGTTGGACTGAAAGACAATATATCTGGAATTTGGAGATATGACCGGTGAATATTCTACATTCTGAGTATTCAGAGGGTATCCGAACCCGGAATGATTTCCCTCTTCGGCAGAGAGACAAATGGACAGAAGTAAAACTAGAATTCCTTTAATCATGCAATATTCTTTTCTCTGAAAAGCCCTTTTTTTTAAAGCTTTTTTGTGTTTTTCAGCTAAAAATTCAGATGAAAGGAGATTTTTTAACCTTGAAAGATCAGTCTAAGTACCCAGTCTTCCTTTTTCTGCATCTTTTTTTCCTCTTCAGGGGAAACCTCATGATCATAACCCAGAAGATGAAGAATTCCGTGGACTAAAAGTCTGTAAAACTCTTCCTTCAAGGAATGACCAATTTCCTTTGCCTGTTTTTTCATTGTATCATAGGAAATCACAATCTGTCCTAAATTCTGGACAGGGATTTTAAGATCAGGATTGTAGAGAGGAAAAGAAAGCACATCCGTCGCCCTGTCTTTTTTTCTTTTCTCCAAATTGAGCTCACGGATTTCCGTATCGGATACTATATTCAATTCCAGAAAAAAATCTTTCAGTCGGACTGTATCGTTTACTGCCTTTTCACAGTTTTTCATTATGTTTTTTTTTGAGTCGGGAAGTCTGTGTCCGGTGCTGTTGAAAATGATGACTTTATTCTCCATTCAAGTTTTATTCATTTCCCTTGCGCAGGAGGGTCGTTTTTGGCAGGAACTCCTGCTGCCGACCTCGCCCAATATTTAAAAGCCGGCCGCCAATATTTAAAAGCTGGCTGCCAATATTTAAAAACCGGCTAAACTTCTGTTTTTCTGAATCATCGCAGAGGTTTAAACCGCCCGATGATTCCTCTAATGTTTCGCAAAAATTA
>DAORDI010000133.1:0-14236 GCA_035345895.1 Leptospiraceae bacterium | reverse complement strand
GAATTTCTGTAGAAAGCCTTGAGTCCTGTATAATTTGCTCTTCCCTGAGGATCAGTGTATTTTTCGAGATATGCGATGGAAGTCACATTCGGAATTGTAAACAGTACTCCGCCCTTCAGTGAACCCATTGCCGCCATTCTTCTCATTGTTTCACGGATGTCTCTTTTGAATCTTGCTTCATCCAGACAGTCAAGTGAAGTGCTGAGTGCAGTACAGAGAACATGGTTTGCGCCTGCTGTTCCAAAAAGAAAAGACGGCTTGTTCTTTTCCATAATTTCCATCTGGGTACCTGCATCACGAAGTCCGTACTGATGAAATTTATCGGGTTCCTTGCAGTCCTGTACTGTAATCCATCTGTAAGTAAATGTGTACCAGTTCGCCCAGTACCAGTCCCTCACCTGCTTAGTGGCAGTGATGTCTTCACATTTTCCGCTTGTACGGAGAACGGAAGTATATTCAGCTCCAGTGATCCCTGCGTGAGTAGGAAGTGCTACAGTCGTATCGTTTCCTCCGATGATGGAAGAAGCAATGCAGATCGGTCCGCAGTTCCCTTTCAGAACATCCTCGAAGTTCAGATAAGGCCCTTTCAGTGTATTGTAGGACACATTTGAACCGGCCTGTTTGGAAACGAGTACCGGATACGCCCAGTCCTGTGTCTTTTTTTCCACAGTCACTCCGAAGAAACCCTGACTGAGTGAATCGCCGATGACTCCCGGTTTTCTGAACAGTTCACCTTGAGTCTGTGCCTGGAGTGATCCTCCGATAAGAAGAGCCAGCACGGCTCCGCCAATAATTTTTTTCATATTGTGTCCCCCGATAGTTTTCAGATCTGCCAAGAATTTCAGCAGTAAATTTCAGAATAACATTCCTGTACAATGCTTGCAAGAAATAATTTTTTATCCGGGAAAAAAGCGGCTCACCGATCCGACTGCAGAGAACCCTTTATTCGCAGGGAACAAAAGAAGCAAAACCAACATCAGCAATGCAGTGCAGTTCGACGAGCAGGAAAAGCTTCTGAACCTGCAAAGCCGAACCGCTTCGGACTACTTAGTCGGCTGACCGTGAACACAGCCTTTCGGAAGATCATACTTTACCCAGTACAGTCCGTCCGGTTTGCCGTTCACTGCCCAGGACTCCACAAGAATCTTGTCTTTCTCACTCCAGGTAAGGGAAAAATCGATTTTGCCTGCTTCGAATTTTCCTTTGTTTACCGAATAGCAGCTCGATGGACATTTACCGTCTTTGACATACAGGTTGTGCATACAGGCCTGACCGTCTTTGATGGAGAGATAGAGCCAGAATAAACGGCCTTCGATTTTTGCATTGTTTGCCAGCGCAGCCCAGTTCCCGTTGATTTCAGTGCCTTGAGTATCCGGTGTACCGGCAGAGATTACTGCAGGCATCAGCAGTAACAGAAAAATTAACCCTATTTTTTTAATGTTCTTTTTCAAACGTCCTCCATTTTTTTGACAGCCGATTCTGAAACACTGCCCAAGTACAACCTGCTCTGTTCATTTTCATCCTGTCAAAATTCAATCTTAGATTAGACAGCTGTCAGATCTGAGTCAAACGAATTAAAATGGAAAAATTGCATATCGAGAAATTCAGGAAGACCGTATTAATACTGACTCCAAGTCTCATCGTTAATTTTTGAGAGTGTTAAACATCATATACAGTCATTTGTTTTACAGATAATAATAACACGTATAAACCCGATCTGTTTCGCAGAATATGGAAAGAGCACAACAGATCAGATTTTTGAAAAGACTTCATACCAGTAAACAGCTTTCCTTATTCCCTCTTGTAAAAACAAGTGCATTAAATAAATAAAAAATTGACACAGGTTCAACGATCAGATGCAGCATTTTGGATACCGGGCAGAGGCTGAACTTTCGGCCCGTTCTTCGGCACCGGAATGTCGCAGGCTGAATCAAAAATTATAGACAAAAGGACTTTACTCAGTGAAGCATATTCTCTTTCTTGTCTATATTCGGGAGGGACAATGAGAAGAAACATCAGACTGCTGAGCTTGGAAGATGTAGAAGCGGAACTGAATTATCTGGACGGAGCAGGCTCCATTCAGACCTCAGGGCTTTGGACCTATTATCAGATATTGAGTCATATGAATGATGCTGTCCATTTTTCAATGACAGGTTTTCCATCCGTCCTGCCGGGATTCATCCGAAAAACGGTCGGTCGCTATATGTTTAAAAAGCTGATCAAGACCGGGATTATGAAGCCGGGTTACCTGAATCCGTCTGCACCGAAAAAAAGGGAAGAGGGAGATGCAAGACTGATGCTTCAGAAACTTCGCTCGACTCTGAATGATTTCAAAAATTACAATGGGGAAATGTCAGTTCATCCGATCTTTGACAGACTGAGCAAGGAGGACTACACAAAACTCCATTCCATTCATTTTTCTCTCCATCTCAGCTTTGCTCATCCTGATTTCAGCATTCCCAAAAGAGACACGACTCTTCCGCCTACAAAGATCAATGATGTACCGGAACTGAAAGAAGAAATCATCGAAGACAAAAAGAAAAAGAAGAAAGCAGATTCTCCGAAAGACAGCCGAAGCAAATCGCAGAAGCCTAAGGAAAAAGAAAAGCCCGATTCCAAATCGAAAAAGAAAAAATCTGTTCAGAAAAAAAGAAAATAATATGAAGATAGGGATTATATCAGGCAGTCACAGATCCAGTTCCAACTCCGGCAAGACTGCTGAATTCTGCAGAAATGTACTGACGGGAAAGAATATCGCCTCTTACATACTGAATCTGGAAAGAAACAGAATCCCTCAATGGGAAGAAGAGTTTTGGGACAAGACGAACGAATGGATGAAGATATGGAATCCGATCTCATCTGAACTGCAGAGCTGCGAAGGGTTCATCATCATTTCTCCCGAGTATGGAGGAATGGTGCCGTCCGCACTCAAGAATTTTTTCCTTTTCTGCTCTTCAGAACTGGCACATAAACCAGGACTGATTATTTCTGTCTCATCAGGAAGAGGCGGTTCCTACCCTGTTGCAGAACTGAGAATGAGCAGCTACAAGAATTCTCATATATGTTATATCCCGGAACACGTCATTATCAGAGACGCAAACAATATGCTGAAGACGGACGGGACAGCTTCTTCTGACGATATATACATTCAGGAAAGAATTCATTACTGCCTGAATATTCTGATCGGATATTCCTCCGCTCTCACGGAAGTGAGAAAACAGAATCTGATAGATCTGAAGAAATATCCGAACGGGATGTGATTACGGGTGGAACCTAGAGAAATAGAACCTTGACAAAAGTTCAATGGGGTAATATTGTTGAGGTATGGAAAATAGAAATAACTTTATAGATTTGTCCATATTGAACGATGGAGCTCGAAACGAAATTCTCGATTTTTATGAATTTTTACTTTTCAAATATGGATCTGCTCAAGAGTCAACTCGGCATATCGGCAAAAGGTTTGAAAAATATTTATCAGAATCAATCAAAGTAGATAAAGAAATAAAATTCAGCAGAGACGAACTTTATGATCGAAAATGAGATTTTCATTGATACGAACATTCTGGTTTATGCGAAAATTGATGATACTTTTCCCAAACATCTAAAAGCAAAAAATTTATTGAACAGTCTGCAACAGGAAATTATAATAAGTGTCCAAGTTCTGAACGAACTGTATATCTCATTGAATAAAATAATTAAAAATGATATAGAAATCAAAAATATCCTGCAATCGTTGATTCTGGACTGCAGGGTTGTTCCAATTACTCTAAATACCTCAGTAAAAGCCTGGGAAATTAAAGAGAGATACAAATTTTCCTTCTGGGACGTCTTATTATTTCTTCTGCCTTGGAAAATAACTGTAAAATTCTGTATTCTGAGGATATGCAGAATGGTCAAGTTATAATGGACCAGCTTACAATTAAAAACCCTTTAGAATAGACCTGTCCAATTCTCAGATCTGTCATTAAAAAACTTTTTGGTTCCAGCCGATGCTGTCCAGAATGGACTTGAGTTCACCCAGCTTCAGTCTGTCGTATTCGTAGGCAGCATACTCAATTTCATTTGCTTCAATATGGGCCTTATGAAATTCTTCGGCAGGCTGATCATTATCAAACGTTCCTGAAACCACTTTCCGAAATTTACCGCCGGAAAGCTCCTCAGCAGTGATTCGGTATTTCTTTTTCTTCTCAAAATAGACAGTCCTGATTCTGTATTTTCTGCCGTTTTTCAGTTTACTCACTGTAAACTTGTAAGCGCGAGGACCTCCAAAGAGATACGCGATCGCATCCCAGAGTCCCAATGCTATAATATCTGCCAATACTTCGAACATATTATCCTTCTCCTTTTATTTTTCCGGAAAACCCGGCGGAAAACCAATGATTCTGAGTCCTGAAAAATGCAATCCTTTTTGCATAGGACAGTGAGTCAAGAGTCTTCAGGGAAACGTCAGATTGCCTGAGAGAAGATTTTCCTGTCGGGACGGCTTCTGTGAAGACGCAGATCAAGCGCCATACAAGCGTTCCGCAGAAAAGGTCTTCCTGCCTCCGTGATGTACAGTGTACTGCCTTCCCATCTGACAAGCCCGTCGTCTTCCATAGTCTTCAGCTCAATTTTGACAGAATCCTGATGAGAAAGTATTTCTGCCTTCCAGGTTGTAGTCAGATCCAGTATGAGTTTCCTCTGAACCATATCTTCCTCTGTCAGTTTATGACCGCGAAGGGAAGGAAGTCTGTCCTCATGCAATATTCTCTGATATTTTTTCAGTATTTTTTCATTCTGATAAAAGCAGCCCCAGCTGTCTGAGATTGCCGATACTCCGAGTCCCAGAAGAAGTTCTGTCCTTTTTTCGGTATACCCCATAAAATTCCTGTGCATTGTGCCGTTCAGGTACGACTTGTTGAGTCCGTCTTCAGGAAGAGCAAAATGATCCATACCTATTTCGACATAACCGGCTTCGAGAAATTTATTTCTGCCGAGTTCGTAAAGTTCTCTTTTTTCCTTGCCGGAAGGAAGATCCTCTTCGGTAAACAGTCTCTGAGATGCTTTGATCCAGGGGACATGCGCATAACTGTAGAAGGCAATTCTGTCCGGACGAAGACTCAGTGTCTTGTTCATCGTATCCTCTACAGAGGCTGCATTCTGTCGTGGAAGCCCGTAGATGAGATCAAAATTGACTGAAGTGTAGCCCAGTTTTCTGGCATTCAAGGTTACATCCTCAGTTGCCTGATAGGGCTGGAACCTGTTAATGAGTCTCTGTACCTCTTCATTGAAATCCTGAACCCCCAGACTGATTCTTCTGAATCCATGAGAGTAAAGAACTTCCAGCTGAGTTGTCCTGGTTCTTCTCGGATCCACTTCAACAGAGAGATCTGCATTTGGGGAAAAACGAAATGAACTCTTGAGTTTTGTGACAAGTGTATCCAGATTCTTTTCGGAAAGATAGGTAGGACTTCCCCCGCCAAAATGCAGTTCAGCCACTTCATTCACAGAAAACTGTTCTACATTCTTTCTGTAGATGTCTATTTCCTTGAAAAGAGTTTCCAGATAGGGTTCTTCCACTGTATGATTTTTAGTAATGGAATTATTGCATCCGCAGAATGTGCAGAGGGTCTCGCAGAAAGGCAGATGCACATAGAGAGCAATTTTAGCAGAAGGATTTTTCAGTGATGTTCTGATGGAATCCATCCATTCATCCACAGTCGGAGAATCTGACCAGTAGGGAACTGTAGGGTAACTGGTATATCTCGGTGCGGCGACGTCGTACTTGGCGATTAGATCAGAAAGATTTTTTTTCATGAAAAAGTCTCCCGTGCTGTCTGCACAAAATATTTTACATTGTATTCAGGAGTCTTTGGAAGAACGCCGTGCCCGAGTCCGCATACCCAACCTTTTCTCTGTTCAGGACTTAAGTCCTTCAGTTTCGAAAAGTACTTCTGCACTGTGGATTTAAAAACATCCTTTTCCTGAAAAAGAAATGACTGATCAAAATTCCCCTGCATAAATCCTTTCTTTTTTTCGGAAAGCATTGAAGTCATATCAATTCTATGGTCAAAACCGAGACCAGCCAGTTCAGTGATCTTCGCAGCAGATTTTATATGCGATTCGCTGGTTCCGCGAGAATAGTATCCGATCCTTTCAGGAAATGCAGATGCAAGCTCCTGAACGCCGGGCAGAATGATTTCTCTGAAAGATTCCAGATCCAGTTCACCTGCAGATGTATCAAATATCATTACAATTTCAGCACCACCGTCCAGCTGAAGACGTATATTCTCCTTCAGAAGAGGAAGAATGATATTCCTAAATTTCTTTTCGAGAGGAAGATTCTTTTTTGCTTCGAGCAGTCCGCCCTCATGTCTCCCTGCCACAGCATATGCAAACAGTGTCCAGTGACCGCCTACAAATCCTATCAGAGACTTTTCCCGGGGAATTTTTTCACGCGTCAGTCTGACTGCTTCCTTCTGAAACAGAAGCGAAGGAAGAGCATCCTCGGTCTTTTTAAGCCCGTTAATGTTTTCTTCATTCAGCTGCATTCCGAGTTTAGGACCGGCATCTGTGTATTCCAGACCGAAGCCAAGTGCCTCCAGAGGGAAAAGAAGATCTGAAAAAAGAATAGCCACATCAAAATCAAATTCCTGGATTGGACCCAGTGCCACTTCAGCGGCGATTTCAGGGAGCTTGCAGAGTTCCATAAAACTGTATTTTTCCCGAAGTGCCCTGTAATGAGAATGATATCGTCCTGCCTGTCTCATCATCCATACAGGCGGAATATTCTGCGGAATATTTTTCAATGAATTTTGAAATCTAATGTTTGCCATCTAAGACTCCTGTGAAACGGTAACCGATCCCTCTTACCGATTGAATTGCTTTATGACCATCTTTTCCAAAGCATTTTCTAAGGCGAACAATCGAATTGTCTATTGTGCGCTCTGTAGGAAATTTTTCTTCCCCCCAGACCCTGTCCAATATTTCGGAACGGGAGACGACCCTGTGTTTTTCCTGAATCAGAAATTTCAGAAGTTCACAGTCCCTGGTCTGAAGAGAAATAATCTTCCCGTCCTTTGTCTCAATTTCGTATCTTTCGAAACTGATTCTGCAGTTCCCAAAAAAGACATCTTCAGTCTTCAACTCTGTTCTTTTTTTCTGATGAGTTTCCAGAACGTGGCGTACACGAATCAGGAGTTCTTTCAGATGAAAGGGTTTAGGTATAAACTCCTCTGCCCCGATCTCAAACCCTTCGAGTCTTTCCTTTGCACCCGCATTTGCAGTAAGAAACAGGAATGGAGGATGTTCCTTGTACCGGATGATTTCCCTTGCAATTTCAAAGCCGTTTCCGTCAGGGAGACCGACATCGAGAATAATCAGGTCGGGACGAAACTCCTGAATTTCAGAATAGGCTTTCTGTACTGTATTTACAAGCCTTGCAAGATAGGATTCCCTGGAAAGCCTTTCCTTGAGAGTGGCTCCCAGAGAATCATCATCTTCCACAATGAGAATCTTACTTTTTGGCAAAGGCTTTTTTCAGTGATTTTGCAACAGATTCGCATACATCCCTGCTCTTTGAATAAACCAGAGAAGAATGAATAGTCTTGTCCTTTGAACAATTCAGGCTGAAAGATTTTGTCTCATTTTTTCTTTCCACATAAAAACAGGCACTGTGTTTTTTCAAAATCTCTTCCGGTCTCATATTCACTCCCTCCACATTTTCTGCAGGATGGCATGTATAGTTTTTTGATTTAAAAAGATACAGATGCTTCATCTTGGTGAAATCCGGAGTTTTGGCCTGAATGAATAAAATTCCCAGTAAAAATAAAATCAGCTGCTTCATAATCTGTCTCCGATAACCGTTTATTCCAGCTTTGAAAATTATTTACAGTTTGGCAAGTTTGTTTACCTTCGGTGTCTGCAGATACTGCTGATAAAAATACAGCAGGAAAATTGAAATCAGCCCTGACTGCTCTCACAGTTCGGAAAAAGTTGACAGTAAGCATCAGTTTTTCAGTGAGCAGATCGAATTGTCTCAGGAATTGAAAAGAAAACAACAATGAGCAGCCGCTGAAGAGCCTATTTTGGGACATGAGTGAACACTTTTTTTAAAAAAGGATTGTGTACAGAATCAGGTAAAGAATCGTAAAAGCAGAATCAGCCAGTTATGAGTAATCCTATCCACAAAAGATTAAAAAAGCTTACGAAACCGTTTCATGAAGAGCTGGAAAATTGTGTTTTTCCTCAAAAATTGGTAAATGGAAAAATGACTCAGGGAGAATACAAAGACTACCTGAGAGTGATGCATCAGTTTCATAAACAGACGGAACCCTTTTTTCTTGAGTATTCTGAATGGAAAGATTACGGAATAGATATTCACTCCAGGCTGAGAACTCAGTTTTTAGAGGAAGATCTGAAAAATCTGGGAGTATCGAATCTTCCCGACCCTAAACCCGGACTTACAGTCAAAAAACCCGCCAATTTTGCAGAATCCGCAGGGATGCTGTACGTACTGGAAGGTTCCACTATGGGAGGAATGATTCTTTCCAAAAAAGCAAATGAGCTTTTCTTTGACCGGCTGGAAGGGTCCTGCAGCAGATATTTTTCCGCCTACAGGAAAGAAACTGCACTTAAATGGCAGGAATACTGCAGTTTCCTGAATCATTATCATATATCACATCCTGAGAACGAAGACGATATGGTCAGCGGAGCCTGTACCTGCTTTATGACAGTGAAGAGGTTTTTAGATGCTCTCTCAGATTGATCTGTCTCAGTGTGAAAAAGAAAAAATTCACATTCCTAATCTTATCCAGCCTCACGGATTTATCATAACCTTTCATCCGGACAGTCTGACCGTCATGCGGTACAGCAGCAATCTGATTCAGACTCAGGTCGGATCAGACAGGAATCTGACCGGCAGAAATATAAAGGAATTATTCCCGGAAACATTATGGAAGACAGTTGAAAAGAATCTTGATTTTTCCAATTATCTGCGACATATAATATATGAAGTTGATTTTCCTCAGATTTCAGATCAGAAAGTGGATATAATGGTCTGTTCAGCAGGAAGAGAAGTCATTCTGGAACTCATTCCAGTCTATCCTGAAAAAGACCCTCTGTACTCTCTCGATTTTCAGCTGAACAGTATGGTCAGACGGGTGATGACCGCACATGAAAATGAAGATTTCTTTCATATAGCTGCTTCAGAAATCAAGGCACTGACCGGATACGACAAAGTTATGGTCTATCGTTTTGATGAAGAATTCAACGGCAAGGTGATTGCAGAAGCAAAAGAACCGGAAATGGTTTCTTATTTAAATCTTCATTATCCTGCAAGCGATATCCCTGTACAGGCAAGAGATCTGTACAGAAAAAATATGATTCGTACAATCAAGGATGTAAATTACACTCCGGTACCTATTGACAGCAAATACTCAGATCCACTGGATATGAGCCACAGTTTCCTTAGAAGCGTATCCCCTATTCATCTGGAGTATCTGAGGAATATGGGCGTGGCTGCAACTCTCACAATTTCCATTATGGTCAATCATGAACTGTGGGGACTGATCGGATGTCATCACAGAACTCCTTTTCTTCCGGGAAATAAAAGACTGAGTATGTCGGAGATATTCGGAAGCATACTGGGCGGAATCATTCAAATGAGAGAGGAAAATCAGAACGAAAAAAGAAAAACGGAACTGATTGCAAGAATTGACACAGTGATGGAAGTCATACTCTCTCAGGATAAAAAAATTGATCTTCTGGATCTGATCAAAAAAAAGATATTTCTGTTTCAGTCCATATTTCCTTCCGACGGTTTCTGCATTTATTCTGAAAATTCCTTCGTCGAACATCTATTCCCTTATTCCAAAAATGAAATTGCTGATCTTCTGCACAGAATCAGACCGTCAATGAAAGACGACTGTTTCAGTACAGACCATCTCGCTTCCATATATCCTGATTTCACTGAAAACTTCCTGAAGATGTGTGCAGGACTGATGATTCTCCGAATCGACACTCATCCTGAAAGTTTCTGGATCTGGAGAAGAATGGAAAAAAGAGAAACAATTTCCTGGGGCGGGGATCCAAATCAGAAGGCAGTTTTGAACAGTGAAGGGATTATTTCCCCAAGAAAGTCCTTCGAGGATTACAATCAGGTGGTAATGAACAAGTCCGTCTCCTGGGATGCGGCAGAAAAGGAAATCGGCAGGTATCTGATTCCTCAGATCCAGAGACTGTTCAGTTTTTTTGAATCAGGAAGACAGCTGGAAAGTCAGAAAATCCAGATCAAGTCAATGGAAGAGGAAAAGGCAAGGCATTATCAGGAGCTGATTGAAATGCTCGTTGATGTCATTGAACAGAGAGACGCCTACACTGCAGGTCATACCAGAAGAGTAGCCTACTATTCGGCAGCGATTGCAAAGGAAATGAATCTGAATGAAGAAAGCATTGATCAGATAAAGGAAGCTGCAATCCTTCATGATATAGGAAAAATCATTATTCCGGATTCCATTCTGCTGAAACCCGGAAAACTTTCCTTCAAGGAATATGAACTCATTAAAAAACACCTGGATGTAGGTGTGGAGATATTAAATAAAATAGATTATTATAAGCCTCTTGCTGAAATTATAAAGTTTCACCACGAGAAATATGACGGTTCCGGCTATCCCTATAAGATGAAGGATGATGAAATTTCCATCCTTTCGCATATTATGATTGTCGCGGATGCATTCGATGCAATGACCACAAACCGAATCTACCAGGCAAGAAAAACCGTAAAGGAAGCCGCTGATGAACTGATGAGATACAGAGGGAAATGGTATCATCCTGATGTAGTGGATGCCGCTGTTAAAATTTCTCAGGACGAAAAATTTGCAGAAACCGCAACATCCCAGCTTCCTTTCACTCAGATGGAAAGAGAACGGTTTGCCTATTTCTTCAAGGATCAGCTGACAGGACTCTACAACAACACCTATCTCGGGCTGATACTGAACAATCTGATTCCCAATCTGGCATATCATTATTTTGTACTGATTGAACTGCACGGAATGACTGTGTACAATGAAGAAAAAGGCTGGCATCAGGGAAATATCATTCTTCAGAAATTTTCTGAGCTGATTTCAAAAATGGCCAGAGATGAACAGATATTCCGTGTATTCGGAGATGATTTTATCATCGGTTTCGAAACTGAAAATCAGGCAGATGCATTCCTGAAAAACTGGGTACCCTGTCAGATTGAAACAATCTGCGCCACCTGCGAAAAAATTGAAAAAGACAAGTTTCGGGACTACATTGATCACTGAAAAACAACCTCAGTTCTGAACCCTTTCTCTTTTCGGATGAAATATATATCAGACTGAATTTTTTTTGCAAGGATTTTCATGATGTATATTCCTATCCCTGTTCCGCTTCCCGATCTGTGCCTGTAAAAAAGCTGTCCCAGTCTTTTCCAGTCTCCCTGAAATCCCAGTCCGTTGTCTTCAATGAAGAGAACCGTCCTTCCCTTCTCCGTCTGACACCCAAGAATCACTTCAGATGCCTTTCCATGCTGAATTGAATTCTCTATCGAGTTTCTGAAAATGATTTCCAAAGCCCGTCTGTCTGCTCTCACAGAAGATTCCTGTTCCGCCTGAATCCGAACCTCTCTGTATCCGAAGCTCAGACTCTGGAAAAAATTATATATATTTATATTTTCTATATACAGATGGTTTTTCCTGTCCAGTGAGCTAAGGAATATTGCATTCTCCATCTGAAGCTCCAGTCTTTCCGTGTTTCTGATCAGCCTTTCCGCAAGAACCTTGTCTCTTTTGTTTTTCAGAGAGTCCTGAAGACTTTCCGCCTGAAGACGGAGGGATGCCAGAGGGGTCTTGATTTCGTGGGTCATCGCAGCAAAAAACTCTCTCATCGCCCGCACCCTTCTCTCTTCGCGCAGACTCAATACAACAAGTGCCACGCCGGCGGTAGTGATCAGTGCAAGGAAAAAAGCCCCTTCCATCCGGATCATTCTTTCCTGTCTCTGCATCTTCTCAGCAGTCTGTTCACTGTATTCTGACTGCAGCTTCCTCTGCAGTTCCGCAATCCCGGATGCCTGCCTATGCGCAAGTATAGTCCACCATGCAGTCAGTGAGACTGTCAGAACAAACCAGAGTATCCAAAGCAGTGTCTTTAAATTTCGACGGATCATGATTTTTTACCGGACGGGATGATTTTCAATTTTGTTTCCATTCTTCTGATTTAATAGGACGGGAATTCAGCTCATTTCGAATGACTGTAACCCAGTTTTTCCAGATGTCTGATGCCTTCTTTTCCATTTTCTTCAAGGTTTTTTCCAGGTTTCTCATACCGCATCCCCCAAAAAAAGAGCCTCCATAACACTTCAATTTTAACAGAGATTCCAATCCTGCAAGGATATTTTGAGGATAAAGGAAGAATCGAAAAGCATTTGAGTCCTTGCCAGCAAAGGAAAAATTCCGATTGACAATGACAGCATATATGCTACCATTGCTTTGTGACAGTTGTACTGGATACAAATGTGATCTATCAGGCACTGCAGAGTGCATCCGGTGCCTCGCATTACATTTTAAGACTTGTGAGAGAGCAGAAAATCAGGCTTGCAGTTTCAGTGCCGGTGTTTTCCGAGTATGAGGCTGTACTGAAGAGAGAAGAAAGTCTGAAGGATTTTGATCTGACTAAATCAGACATCGATGCATTCCTCAGGTTTATCGCGTACATTGCAAAACCGTATGCGATATTTTTTCTTTTCCGCCCGAATCTGAGAGATGAAAACGACAATATATTCGTGGAACTGAGTCTGACTGCAAATGCGGACTGTCTCATCACCGGAAATATAAAGGATTTTACTAAAAACAGGAATCTCAATTTTGAGGACCTGAAAATTCTGACACCTTCTGAATTTGTCAGAAACTGGAGGAAGGAAAATGAAGACTAAGGCAAGCGTGATCACTCTCAGAGTTCCTCATGAACTCAAGCACAAAATCGAAAAAGCTGCGGACGAACAGGGGATTTCCATCAATCAGCTGGCACTGTATGCATTCACAAAGGAACTCGCAGAACTGGAAACATCGGAATTTTTCCGCAAGTATCAGAAAGGACAGAAAAAGGAAAAAATACTGAGTAATTTTGACAGTGTGATGAAGAAGGTCAAAAAAAGAAAAGTTCCGGATTGGGATAAGATATAATTTTTTTTACACCTCAGACTGAAAATCTGAGCATGACTTTATGCACAGATCTCTTCTACAGATATTTTTAATCCTTCTATGACTTTTGATTCAAGCAGATCGCCTTTTTCATAAATAACGATTCTGTCCCATTTTGTATCTGCGTTTTCATTTTCTCTGACTTCAACCTGACTGGCATTCGGATCAATCAGCCATAATTCTCTGATTCCCAATGCCTCGTAAGTATCCGCTTTTGCAGTTTTATCATACTCAAATGTGGAAGGACGCAATACTTCAATGACCAGATCGGCTGTTGTCGGAATTTCTTTTTCAAATCGCAGTACAGATTCCCGAGAAAGATAAAACAAATCCGGTTCCAGCCAGGCAGTATCCGTCCTTTTAATGCCGGCACGAGGGCTGTAAAGTTTTCCTCCGATATTTCTGCTGTGAATATGCAGCTTTATCGTCGTATCCAGTTTCTCAATAATATTCGAATGTTTCCATTCCGGCATTGGACTCATGTACAATACTCCGTTGATCAGTTCCATTTTTGAAAAATCTTTCGGTTCAGGCAGGGCAAAAAATTCATCTAAAGTATATGTTTTCACCAGAGGGGATGAATTGATAAAAAACCCAGGATCTACGACTATCATAAATCCAGTTAGAGACCGTTTCAGTCTTCTGTCACTCCATTTTTGCTCACCGAAATCCGTCAAATAACATAAAGGGAATATATGAAACAGACAGCATACACCATATTCATAACGGCACTCGTTCTGATCTCAGACTGTGCAAGTGAATCAGAAACCAGAAGAGAAAGAAAAAGCGACAGAAACTATTATACTGGAAAAACATACTGCATCAACTGTTCGAAGGCAGAACAGAATGAAATCAAAAAAGATTTCAACAAGTTCATCAGCTCCCCCTCTTCCTCAAGTCCAGTACCACCGTATGCAGGAGGAACACCGCAGGAAAGATCCCTCAGAAATCTGAACAATTCCAACGGATCTGGAAGCGGTTCCAAGGGCGGAGGAATCAATCTTCCGGTAAATTTTGACGAAAATGAAAATTTATTT
>DAORDI010000132.1:0-14251 GCA_035345895.1 Leptospiraceae bacterium | reverse complement strand
ATTTTTAATGCTTTCCTTGGGAACCCATTCTCTCCAAAATTCGCTGAGTAGTTACGAAAAATCTAGCAGTTTGACAGCTTGCGATGAATCAGTAAAAACAGCAGCTTCTAAGTTTGCGAAACCTCTGGCAGGCTCTCTGCCAAAAGCGCCTACGGCAGCCTACGGCGTAAGTTGAGTTTATAATATAGAGTCAATACAGAATGTCAGTCCAGCAGGGGATGGATTTCAGATTGTCTTATGATTGGCGTTTATAATCATTCTTTGCTTTATGAGAGCTCTCACAGCCTCACATAGTGTTTTTGTAAACAGATGTATCCCAATCTTTAGAACTGCCTGATTGACTAAAAAGTTTTATAATTTTTCAGCAAAATGTCCGCAGGTTTAATATACAGGAAATTCAGTCCTCCGGTTTCTCGACTTCGTCAAATAAAAGAAATTTTTCCGATTCTTCCGAAGGAAGGCTTTCCAGAGTCTTCAGCTTTCGATTGATCTGATCAGTACGGGTTGTGACCAGCCTGTCTATTTCCTTTCCTGCATTTGCTATATTCTCTCTTGCTTTTTTCAGAACAACGGAGAATTTTCCGAATTCAGTTTTGACTGCACTGAGCACATTCCATACCTCACTGGATCTTTTTTCGATTGCCAGAGTCTTGAATCCCAGCTGAAGACTGTTTAAAAGAGCAGCAAGAGTAGTCGGTCCTGTAATAATGATTTTGTATTCTTTCTGAAGATGATCGAGCAGTTCCGGCTGCCTTGCCACTTCTGCATACAGTCCTTCAAAAGGAAGGAACATAATTCCGAAATCAGTTGTATGGGGCGGGGAAAGATATTTTTCACTGATCGTTTTTGCCTGTTTTTTGATTTCAGTGGAGAGGTTTTTCAAAGCTGTCTTAACCTCATCCGGATTTCCTTTCTCGTGAGCATCTACAAGATAGTGATACAGTTCATAAGGAAATTTAGAATCAATGGGTAGATAAACATTGCTGTCCGATTCTTTCCGTCCAGGGAGCTTTAAAGCGAATTCCACATTTTCCCTTGTTCCAGGAACTGTGATTACATTCTTTTCATAATGATCCGGTGCAAGAATATTTTCCAGAATATTGGCAAGCTGGATTTCCCCAAGCACGCCTCTCGTCTTCACATTGGAGAGGACTTTTTTCAGATCGCCTACACCTGAAGCGAGAGACTGCATTTCACCCAGACCCTGATGCACCTGTTCCAGTCTTTCACTGACTGACTTGAATGATTCAGAAAGTCTTTTCTCCAGAGTAGACTGAAGTTTTTCTTCCACAACATGCCTCATCTCATCCAGCTTCTTGGAGTTTTCGCTCTGCATTGACTCAATCCGGGATTCCATTGTTCTTCGGATCAGTTCAAACTTGGATTCAATGGATTTAATTCCAGCCTGAATATCATGCCTGTTCGATTCCAGAGTCTTGTTGATGGAATCATTCATTTTTGTAAGAACAGAAAAAGATTCCTGGCGTATTGCCTGTCCAGTATCATTGTTTTCTCTTCTGCTGATGCGGAATTCCTCGCGGATCTGAGATTCCAGAGTTCCCAGACGATTTTTAATCTCCCGAATGGATTCCGCATTTTTATCGTCATCCTTTTTCAGGAGCTGATAAAACAGTGCAATTGAGACTGCGGTCTGAATCAGTCCTACTATAATGATAAGTATGAAAAATATATCCAATATCAGTTCCCGTTGAACTGCGCCACCCGAACCTGATCAAAACTTCCGTTTGTTTCCACCCAGACAATGTGCAGTCGATTGTTGAATTCTGCCATTTTAGGGAACACTTTGGTACTTTGTCCAGAATTTTTATTAATTCCCGCTGAAGTATTTGCACCGTCTACGAATTTCCATACAGGACCAGTATCGTCTCCGTTAAAGACTGCCAGTCTTGCCTGTTTTACCGCACTCAGGTTGTCTTCATTCCATAAAGCATAGAGTTTTCCGTTAAAAACAAGTGAGTGAGGCTGATCTCCATTCTTTGAAGAGTTCAGATTAATTCCAAAACTGGGGGAATTCCCGTCAATAAACGTCCAGGAAGGAGTGGAATCGTTCCCGTTGTAGACTGCAGCTCTGATCTGAGCACAGGTTCCGTTGTCCTCCTGCCATATATTATATAGCTTATTATTTAAAATGGAAAGAGTGGGATTGTAAGCGCCAAAAGAAGCGTTTCTGTTCAGACCGTTTACTCCGTTCCCGTCCACGAAGGTCCAGACAGGAGCAGCATCGTTTCCATTGTAAACTGCGACCCTGATCTGGCTCACCGCTGATCCGTTGAATTCATCCCAGGAAAGATAAAGTTTTCCGTTCAGTACTGCAGCACTGAAAGGATCAGCACCGTTATTATTTGCAGATTTAGTATTGTCCTTATTAATTCCGTTCACACCGCCTCCGTCCACGAATGTCCATACAGGCGAAGAATCATTTCCGTTGTAAACCTTTACACGAATCTGGAAAAGACTTGCTCCCTTGTCTTCTGTCCAGAACCAGTAAAGTTTGTTATTAAATACAATTGCAGAACCGAATTTCGCATCTGCATTTGCATTCTTATTTTCTCCCGAAGCAATCCCGGCAGTGACAGTGTTCCAGGTTCCGGGAGTATCAGAATACACCCTGCCCACTGTTCTTCTATATACACTTGTTTCCGACCAGAGACCGTACAGCTTCGAATTGAATACAGCCAGACGGGCCCCCTCTGAGGAATTGCCTGAAATATTTATCCCAGTTGAAGTGCCCGGATCAATGAAAGTCCACGCTCCGGAAGACGGGTTGTACTGCTTGGCTCTTGTCTGAGTTGATGCTGCCTCTGTCCAAGTGACTGTAAGAGTATTATTGTAGGAAACAGCAAAGGGAGATTTTACATTTGCGCTTGTGGCACTATAATTGATTCCGTTGGTTCCATTCCCGTCTATGAATGTAATCGGACTCTGACAGACAATACTCACATTTGTCACATCCGCTGTGATTGTTCCGCTCCCGTTATTCACAGCACACACAATCGTATTTACAGGCTGAGATACTATGGTCACTTTGTAGGCTGCTCCT
Source organism: Leptospiraceae bacterium (assembly GCA_035345895.1). Taxonomy (GTDB): domain Bacteria; phylum Spirochaetota; class Leptospiria; order Leptospirales; family Leptospiraceae; genus DAORDI01. The sequence continues at coordinate 11,190 of DAORDI010000132.1, read as the reverse complement.
GCGATAACCCCTGTCAGTGAAAAGTCTGTCGCACCGGCAGAAACAGAAACAGAAGATGCTCCTGCCTGCCCTGAAGAAATCGTAAGCCCTGATACCGTAAGTCCACTGATTGTACCTGTGATTTTCAGTGATACGGGCGGTTCCTGCAAAAACACAGGAGTCTCATTCATCTGGAAAAAAGAACTTGGATTTGCGGCAACAGCCGAGGAGCTGAGTCCGCTGTTGACAAGGATTGGATCTGTCTTTGGAAGGCTCTGAAGATATTCTGCTGCAGACTGTGAAAGAGTAGACGTCAGAGGATCATTGCCGAGAGAAACAGAATTCGTTCCTGAAATGGAAAGGGCTGCACCGGTTTCATCCACTCCATCAAATGCCCCGTCAGCGGCATCCTTTGCATAGGAGCTGACGACATCTTCCGTGTCCTGAGCAGTTACTGCAGATCCGTCCTTGGTTTTATTTGCCAGTACAGAAAAACCGCCCAGCAGCGTCTTCTGATAGATTACTAGGGAATTTGAACTGTCGTTCAGATTGACCCCGCTGTCCAGAGTATCAGGTATTGTATTCATATCAATCGGATCAGAAGCGCGCTGAAATGATCTTGCTGAACTGAATCCTTTATTCAGACCGAACTGAACAATTGTCTGTTTGTTTGCATATGTCACCAGGGAACTCAGTTTCGAAGAATCTGTATTCTGCTTCGCCAGAAAAGAAAGACGGGAGAGTGCAATTCTGCTGAAAGGAGTGATGTTTACATTTGACTTTGTTCCTCCGGAAGGTTCAATCATTACATTTGTATACGATGTATTGCCAGTAAAAGAAATATCCGTATTTGAATACTCATCGTGCATATATGATTTTCCGGAAGGGTTCGGATCAGAAACAACACAGACAGGTCTTCCTGTTCTGAAATAAGTCAGACTGTATGAGCCGTCATTTTCTGAGCTTCCATATGCAAGCGGCTGCCCTCCTGTATCGCAGGTCCCGTCTGTTTTCAGTCTGAAAACTCTGACTCTTGCATTCTTGAGCTCGCCTTTTACAGCCTTTCCGCTCAATACGACTTTCTGGGACCGGTACAGTGTCAGGAGTTTCAGTTCTTTCCCGTCATTGACACTCACTTTGCAGGAAATGCAGAATAAAATTATTGCAGACTTGAATCTCAGTTTCATTTTCATCATACTATATTGCGAATAAAATAAATCAAGCAGTTTCATAAATTATTTTTCATTTTTAATTAATCCCCGATTCATTCAATGACCGATTTATGCAACAGATCAGTGAAACAGGAAATCGGTATAAGGTAATTTATTTCTGCATTGACAGCAATTTGCTCAGTGAATGGGTAAGTTTAAGCCGCAATGATTGTTTTTCCGAGTTTCTGCACTTATACAGGCTCGGTATATTGAAATTTTGCAAATTTAATGAATTAGTATCTCACCTTACGCAAATAGGATATACCGTCTAGACGCAGTAATTTTCAGAAAATCTAGCAGTTTAAAAGTTTGCGATGAATCAGTAAAAACAGCAGCTTCCACGTTTGCGGCAGCTTCCTGGAACTGTGTAAAAGCAGGTTACCGAGTGATTTTCACCGCCCACCTCGATACGAAAAACCCTGAAAATATTGGGTTTTTCACTCGGTGACCGGCGGTGAAAATTGTATCGAGGTATGCTTTTACACAACCTCTAATAAATTAGCATATTATAAAAAATATTTAATATTACTCTGTATATTAAGTATTTCTGAGAAATAAATTCACCTGTCCAGCCTTACGGTCAATGTTCTCAAGTCAAGGCCAGTGTCGCCTGTTGAACTATAACCTTTCTAATTCAATCCTTCGACGGACTAAAGGTATGACAAATCATTGCTAATCGTACAGAATTGACCGACGATATCGTCTTTAATGCCTGCCTGCTCAGCTGTTAAGGATATCCGCTGTTCTAAAAAACATATACTGATCGGGATGATCGGCCTACTTGCAGCGGCTTCCGGTAATACTGTTGTTTGCCGTCCGTGGAAAATGAAGCTGTCAATCGCTTGGCAGTCTTTAAGACCTTGTTTTCAAGCTTCCATTGTAATTTTTACTGAGCAGCTGCGGATAATTTTCGCATTTCTCGAAACAGTGTCTGAATGATCGGAGAAATGACTCTTGATTTTCCGGTCAGATTCTTCAATAATAGAAAGCAGTAAAACCTGCACTTTCCTCAATTTTTTTCTTGAAAAAATCAGTCCCTATTTATACTGTCCTGACAGTCTTTTATTTTTAAATTCAGTTTTTTTATAGTAAAGGACGATACTGTTCTTTTGATTCAGAAGAGCAGACAGAAACTTTAGAAAGACAGGAGCAGATAATGCTGGAAAATTTTATAAAAAAACATAAAGTAAAGCTGAAAAAAGTTGTCCGTGTTTCAGGAATTCTTGGAACAGGCATTATTTTTGCGTCATCATTCGTAAATGATCACTTTGTGACAGCACTTCAGGAAAAGACTCAGGCTCTTGATGCAATTCAGAATGAAAAAGGACAGGCTCAGACAGCAGTCAAGAGCGGGCATGATGTCCTTGAAGCGACAGAAAGGCTTTTTAAAATTGAAGTCACACTAAATTCAATATCCAGCAAACCGAGAAAAGAGGAATTTGAAGGTCTGTTCTTTACCTGCAATTCATATGTGGATGCTCTGAAGGGAAGTACTGAAGGATTAAAAGAGAGTATTGCTGATTTAAAAGGAATTCAGAAAAGAGTAACGTTGAATGATGAAACAAAAAAAGAGATTGAAGCATTCAGCGAAAAAATAAAATCTCTGTCTGAAAAAATAACTCACGAAATGGAACCTATTGAAAAAATGAAAGCTGATTTGGAGAAAGAAGCCACTGCTCCCGGTTCATTCAATTTTGATCAGGGTGATGCTGCATTGAACGGGGTCATGGACAAATTCTTTCTTCTGGAAGATGAATATAAAAAAGTCGGCTATGAAATTTATGGACTCTTTGACAAGATTGACGAGCAGGTTGTGAAAGAACAGGAAAGCAGTGAATCCACTCTGCATATAGTGGAAGTGCTTGCCGGTTTCTTTGCGTTTCTCGGTGCGGTGCTTGCGGGTGGAGGAAACTGGCTTGCAGGCCGATTGGGAATGGCTCCAGGCTCAGTTCCTTCACCTGAAGATGAGGAAGCTTCAGTCTAAAAAAACAGTCATAAACTGTAATCCTCAGCTTGTATGGGAAGCATAACGGATCTGTTCTCCCCCGCAGAGTAAAACGTCAGCTGAAGATACAGGGCGGCAATATCGGAATTATACTCCTTTTTGGCCAGTCAGCAGAGAGGACGCCTGAACAGCATCATAAATAAAATATGCTTCCAGGAGTCCTCATTATTTTTTAATGATGAATATGAAAACTGTGCAGAGACTTTATGTACTGCACTCTTTCATAATCAAACGGTGAATGATATTTCACTGCACTCATACTTCCGATCATCTGTCTGACGGATTCATATTCGTGAGTCTCCAGCCAGTGGAGCATTTCATTTTCAATGATCTTTATTTTTCCGAATCCTTCACGGATCAGCACAGAACAGAGCATGGCTGAATGAGCTCCGGCCAGAAGAAGTTTGAGTACATCTTCTGCCCTGTGCACTCCCCCTGTTCCTGCAAGATCTGCTTTGATCCTGGAATGAAGAAGTGCAATCCATCTCAGTGAAAGTCTAAGCTCATGAGGAGTGGATAAGTGCACATGCGGTTTAACTTCCAGATGTTCCAGATCAAAGTCCGGCTGATAAAACCTGTTGAAGAGCACAAGTGCATCAGCTCCCATATTCGAAAACTTCTGAGCACAGTTCATCAGATTGCTGAAATAGGGACTTAATTTCAAAGCAATAGGTATGCTGACAGTCTTTCTGACCTGCCAGAGAGTCTCTGCAAAATCCTCTTCCAGATCCTTTCCGGTCACATTCATATCTGTAGGTACGAAATACAGATTCAGTTCCAGACCGTCGGCCCCTGCTTCCTGCATCTGTTCTGCAAATTTTGTCCAGCCTCCTGCAGTATAACCGTTGAGGCTTGCAATAATAGGGATATTTACTGACTGTTTTGCTTTCCGGATATGCTCCAGATACTGATCAGGGCCTGATTCAAAATCGCCAGGATCAGGAAAATAAGTAAGAGCTTCTGCAAAACTGTGAGTTCCGTGATTCAGATGGTGATGCAGTTCCATATTTTCTTTTTCTATCTGTTCTTCAAAAAGAGAATACAGCACAATTGCAGAGATTCCTGCATCTTCCATTTTTTTAATATCATCCAGATGATAAGAAATCGGACCTGCAGACGCAACAAGCGGCGTCCTTAAATTCAGTCCCATATATTTTGTGGATAAATCAACCATGATGATCTTCCTCCTTCTTTTTTCCGGAAAGAAATTCAAAATAACTGTATCTCTTCTGAATGTCTTCCTGAGCCTGTCTAAAGAGCTCTTTTGCAGCTTCCGGTCTGCTCTTTGTCAGCATTTTAAATCTGTTCTCTGATTCAAAGTAGTTTCTTACAGGGACGTGAGGAGGTGCAGAATCAATTTCAAGAGGATTCATTCCCTGTGAAGCCCTGTCGGGATTGTATCTGTAGAGTATCCACTGACCAGTCTCCACTGCGGCTTTCTGATGTTTCATTCCCTCAGTCATATTGATTCCATGCGCAATACAATGACTGTATGCTATAATGATGGAAGGTCCGTCATATCTTTCTGCTTCCATGATGGCGCGAAGAGTGTGCTCATCCTTTGCTCCCATTGCAACTGTCGCTACATATACATTTCCGTAGCTCATTGCAATCAGCCCCAGATCCTTCTTCGAAGCAGGTTTGCCTCCTGAGGCAAATTTTGCAACTGCAGCCCTGGGCGTGGACTTGGACATCTGCCCGCCTGTATTGGAGTAGACCTCCGTGTCCAGAAGAAGGACATTGATGTTTCTTCCGCTCGCAAGCACATGATCCAGACCTCCGAATCCGATATCATATCCCCATCCGTCTCCGCCGATGATCCAGACACTTTTCTTGACCAGTTTGTCGGAAATCTGAAGAAGTTTTTCCGCCCTCAAGGAATACTGTGTATCCTTTTTTAATTTTTCTAGAATATTATTCAGTTTTTCAACTCTTTTTCTCTGTTCAAAAATTTCTGCTTCTTCTGTCTGATCCGAGTTCAGAATGGATTCAGCCAGTTCCGCTCCAATCTGATTTTTGAGTTCCATTACCAGTTCCATTGCAGATTCTCTCTGCTTGTCAATGGAAACCCTGAAACCGTATCCAAATTCTGCGTTGTCTTCAAAGAGTGAATTTGACCAGGCGGGCCCCCTGCCTGCACCGTTCTTTGTCCAGGGTGTCGTAGGAAGGTTTCCGCCGTAAATGGAAGAACATCCTGTCGCATTTGCCACTACCATCCTGTCACCGAAAAGCTGCGATACCAGTTTTACATACGGTGTTTCTCCGCATCCTGAACATGCGCCGGAAAACTCAAACAGAGGTTCCTGAAGCTGCTGCTGACGGATCTGGTGAATGTTCAGAAGATTCCTGTCTACAGGAGGGATGGATAAAAAGAAGTCCCATTCTTCTTTTCTGCCCTCACGTATGCTGTCCACCGGTTTCAGATTGATTGCCTTCAGTCTCACTTCCGATTTGTTTTTTGCAGGACAGATGTCCACACAGATTCCGCATCCAGTGCAGTCGTCTTCCGAAATTTGAAGAGTGTACTTGTATCCCTGTTCCTTCAGTTCCGGTATTCTGGAATCGGAAGTTTCAAAACCGGAGGGAGCGTTTTTCAGTGCATCTTCCTTGAATACATTCATCCGAATCACTGAATGAGGACATACATAGGAGCATTTACCGCATTGTATGCATACATTTTTGTCCCAGACCGGAACTTCCTGAGCGATTTTTCTTTTTTCCCATTTCGATGTGCCTGTAGGAAATGTTCCGTCCGCAGGCATTGCACTGACTGGAAGCATATCTCCTTTCGCTGCCAGCATTTTTCCCAGAACTTTCTGAACATACTCAGGTGCTTTGCCGGAGATTTTAATTCCAGGTTCGTGAATATCATTAAAGACGTCGGTCTTGATCTGACTGCAGTCTACCTGATACAGATGGGATACGGTATCATCCACCGCCTGAATATTCCTGTTTACGATTTCTCCGCCTTTCTTTCCATACGTTTTACGAATGGCTTCCTTGATCGCCTCAAGAGCTTCTTCTTTCGGAAGAACTCCTGAGATGCTGAAAAAACAGGTCTGCATTACTGTATTGATCTGATTTTTCATTCCTGCGGATGCGGCAGCCTTGTATCCGTCAATGACGTAAAACTTCAGCTTCTTTTCAATGATGTCCTTCTGTATCTGTCCCGGAAGTTTTGACCAGATCTGATCCGGACCGTATACTGTGTTCAGAAGGAATGTCCCTCCAGTCTCAATCCCTGCAAGCATATCAAACCGGTCCAGAAATATGGACTGATGACAGGCAACAAAATTCGGATGATTGATCAGATAGCTCGAACGGATCTGAGATTTTCCGAAACGCAGATGGGAAATTGTCATCGATCCGGATTTTTTGGAATCATATACAAAATATCCCTGAACATAATGATCCGTATTTTCTCCGATGATTTTGATGGAGTTCTTGTTTGCTCCGACTGTTCCGTCTGATCCGAGTCCGTAAAACATACACCTGATTGTTTCCGGCTTTTCAATGCTGAAGTCCGGATCAAAATCCAGACTAGTATTCATTACATCATCATGAATTCCCACTGTAAACCCGTTCTTTGGTTTTTCTTTCTTCAGTTCATCATATACCGACCTGACCATTGCGGGGGTAAATTCCTTGGAGGAAAGTCCGTATCTTCCGCCGACAATTTTAGGGAGTGTTTTCCATTTTTTGCTTCCGGAAACAAAGTCTTTAAAAAAAGCCTCTACTGTATCGAGATAAAGAGGTTCTCCTGAGCTGCCCGGTTCCTTTGTTCTGTCCAGAACTGCAATGGAACTGACTGTAGAAGGAATTTCCTGAAGAAATCTTTCTGCGCTGAAAGGTCTGTACAGCCTTACTTTCAGAACTCCGACTTTTTCTCCTTTAGAAAGAAGATATTCCACTGTTTCATGGACTGTCTCCGCACCTGAACCCATCAGAACAATGAGTCTTTCAGCGTCGGGCGCGCCAAAATACTCAAATAGTTTATATTTTCTTCCAGTGATTTTCTCAAACTCTATAAACAGCTTTTCTACTGTTTCCGGGCATTTTGCATAGTATGGATTGACTGTTTCTCTTCCCTGAAAATACACATCAGGGTTCTGAGCAGTTCCCCTCAGAACCGGATGATCCGGATTCAGTGCTCTTTTCCTGTGCTCTGCAATCAGATCCTCGCGGATGATTTTCCGCAGAGTATCATCATCAATCATTTCGATTTTCGAAACCTCATGAGAGGTTCTGAATCCGTCAAAAAAATGCATAAACGGGATTCTGCTTTCCAGCGTCGCTGCATGAGATATGACAGCAAAATCATGTGCACACTGAACTGAATCGGAAGAAAGCAGTGCAAACCCTGCTGCTCTGACTGCCATCACATCTGAGTGATCTCCGAAAATGGAAAGTCCCTGTGCTGCAAGTGATCTGGCTGCGACATGGATGACTGCCGATGTAAGTTCACCTGCGATCTTGTACATATTCGGAATCATGAGCATCAGTCCCTGGGATGCGGTAAATGTCGTTGCCAGAGAGCCTGTCTGCAGTGCGCCGTGAAGGGCCCCTGCAGCTCCTCCCTCACTCTGCATTTCAATTACTGACGGAACAGTGTTCCAGAGATTCTTTCTTTCCTTGCTCATCCAGTCGTCGCTCCATTCCCCCATAGTGGAGGAAGGAGTGATCGGATAGATTGCAATGACCTCGCTCAGCCGGTAGGCTGCATCTGCCACCGCTTCATTTGCATCTAATACAGTGTATTCTTTTTTATTGCTCATTTAACTACGCCCTTTTCTTTCAGTACGATCTGTGCTGCTGCAAGTCTGGCGATAGGAACTCTGAATGGGGAACAGCTCACGTAATTCAGTCCGATCTCATGGCAGAAATGAACTGAAAGAGGCTCACCTCCATGTTCTCCGCAGATTCCGATTTCCAGATCGGATCTTGCTTTTCTTCCCAGATCTACAGCAATTTTCATTATTTTTCCTACGCCGTATCTGTCGATAGTGGCGAATGGATTATCCTTCAGAATTCCTTTTTCCAGATATTCAATCAGGAAGCCTTTTTCTGCATCGTCTCTGGATATCCCGTATGTTGTCTGAGTCAGATCATTTGTTCCGAATGAGAAGAATGATGCATATTCAGCGAGTTCATCTGCAGTCATTGCTGCTCTCGGAATTTCAATCATTGTTCCGAACTTGTACTGAAGACTCATACCCATTTCCTGCATCACCTGCTTTGCTTCATCCTCCAGAGTTGTCTGCTGCAGCTTCAGTTCATTCACATGACTTGTCAGAGGAATCATGATTTTAGGATAACATACAATTCCTTCTCTCATCACAATGCAGGCAGCTTCAATGATGGCCCTCACCTGCATTCTTGTGAGTGCACTCAGATGAATTCCGAGTCTTACACCGCGAAGACCGAGCATCGGGTTCTGTTCATGCATGGATTCTACCTGCTCGAGAAGTGCCTTTCTTTCGGAAATTTTTTCCAGAAGTTTGTTCACCTGATCCAGGTTGGATGCCTCTCTGAGAAGTTTGATTTTGAGATCCGAAAGTTCCAGCTGAAGATCGGAAATGCTGGGAAGGAACTCATGCAGAGGAGGGTCAATGAGACGGATGACTACAGGAAGCCCGTTCATTACACGGAACAGTCCTGCAAAATCATTTCTCTGGAAAGGAAGAAGTGCATTCAATGCTTCCTGTCTGCTTGCTTCTTCCTTGGAGAGAATCATTTTCTGCACAAAAGGAAGTCTTTCAGTCTGGAAGAACATATGCTCTGTTCTGCAGAGACCGATCCCCTGAGCACCGTTGTCTCTTGCTCTTTGTGCATCTACAGGATAGTCTGCGTTTGCCCAGACTTCCAGTTTTCTGATTTCGTCTGCCCATTCCAGAAGACGGATCAGATAAGGATCCTTGATGTCAGGAACAACTGTGGAAATTTCTCCTATGAACACCTCTCCAGTGTTTCCGTCAATGGATATAATATCACCTTCATTAATTATATTATCATGAACATGCATTCTTCGGTGAAGAAGATCAATTTCCAGTGTCGTCACTCCGACTATGGCAGGTTTTCCGAACTGTCTTGCAACCAGCGCAGCATGACTTGTTCTTCCTCCCCTGCTCGTAAGGATTCCTTTCGCAGCCAGCATTCCGTGCACGTCATCCGGCTTGGTTTCCGGTCTGACCATGATGACTTTTCTGCCCTCGGCTGCCCACTTGACTGCAAGATCCGCATCAAATGCCACCTGTCCTACTGCGGCTCCGGGAGAAACATTCAGTCCTTTTGCAATCATCAGTCCGGCTGCAGTTGCCTTCTTTCTTTCTTCAGACTTGAACTGGGGATGAAGGAAAAAGTCGATCTGTTCAGGAGTTACACGAAGAAGAGCCTGCTCTTTTGTAATTGTCCATTCTTCCGCCATCTCCACGGCAATTCTCACTGCGGCCTGAGCAGTTCTTTTTGCGTCTCTCGTCTGAAGAATCCAGAGTTTTCCCTTTTCAACTGTAAATTCAATATCCTGTACGTTTTTATAATGATGTTCCAGTTTTTTGCATATATTCACCAGCTCACTGTAGACCTCAGGCATTTCTTTTCTCAGCTGATGAATCGGTTTGGTTGCGCGAATCCCTGCTACAACGTCTTCTCCCTGGGCATTGATGAGATAGTCTCCTTCCAGGGATCGTTCTCCTGTGGAAATGTTCCTTGTAGTCACGACACCTGTTCCGGAACTGTTGCCCAGGTTTCCGAAAACCATCGCTACAATGTTTACTGCAGTTCCCAGATCATGAGGAATTTTTTCCGCATTTCTGTAGTCGATTGCTCTTTTACCGTTCCAGCTTTTGAATACTGCTTCAGTGGCAAGTTTGATCTGCTCAATCGGATCCTGAGGAAAATCTCTCCAGGCTTTCTGCTTGAATGCTATTTTATATTTGTCCACAATTTTCTTAAGTGCACCTGCACTCAGTTCTGAATCGGTATCGACTCCTTCCGTCTTTCTTGTTTCAGTGAGGATTTCTTCAAATGCATCGTCTGAGATTCCCATTACAACGCTCCCGAACATCTGGATCAGACGTCTGTAAGAATCATAAGCAAATTTATCATCTCCGGTGAGATTTGCAAGACCCAGAACAGTCTGATCATTCAGACCGATGTCCAGAACAGTATCCATCATGCCCGGCATGGAGAATTTTGCACCGGAACGGCAGGAAACGAGCAGAGGGTTTTCTGTGCTTCCGAACTTTTTGCCAGTCTGTGCTTCCAGTGAATGAAGAGCTTCCAGTTCCTGCTCCCACATCCCGTCTGTAAAATGACTGTCCGCAGCTATATATGCATTGCAGGCTTCGGTTGTGACAGTAAACCCGAACGGTACAGGAATGCTGAGTCTGGTTATGTCGGCCAGATTGGCACCCTTTCCCCCCAGAAGCGCTCTGACCCTGTCCCATTCACCGCCCACAGTACTTTCTGCGGCCTGAAGTTCGTTAAAGAGATAAACCCATTTTTTGCTCATAAAATCCTCCTGAAAAAAGACGCAAAGAAGATTTTATCATAATTCAAAAAAATAGCAAGCGGTTATAATTATGATTTTTGTCAGTTCAAGTTTTACGGGGGAGGCGGAAAGGTTTTTCTGAGACAAAATGGATAGAGGCTTGTGCGGAGGATAAAGTCAGTATTGCGGAACAGGCTATGAGAGTTTCTTTCTGAAATATTGAAGTATTGCATAGGAAATGAGAGTCAAAAGATATCCGATGAAAAACGGTCTCCAGCCTGTTTCAGAAAAATTCATTGTATAAAAAAATCTTACAGTAAATATGATTATAAATGTAAAAAGTATGCTGTGTACCACTGAATCTTTCCTCCCGTTCATATTCATAATGAAATGTGTTATAAAAAATGCCGACAGAACAGATGAAATTCCTGCAGTTGAAAACAATAAAAACCCTGAAAATAAAGTGTTTTCAATAAAACACTCGATTTGGAAAATATTTACTGATC
>DAORDI010000131.1:7913-14281 GCA_035345895.1 Leptospiraceae bacterium | reverse complement strand
GTTTTTTATCACCTTAAAATAATTTATTTCTGTCCAGTAAATGGGGGAAGGCATATACCGAGAAACATATTCGCGCTGCTTATGATGAAGGGAAAGAAGTCTTTGCTGGTAACAAGACTTTGGAAGATGGAATCAAAGAATTAGTGAATGAAGGCATGAATGAAACCTCTGCCCAATACTATATTAACGCCTATGTTGCTATGAGAAATGGAACGCGATACGATATGACTATCAAAATATATGCAACTGATTACTTCCTGAAAAATATTCTTGCTGATTTAGGGAAAGCTGGGTTAGAGAAAGCGTTAGACTCCGTTCAATCACACTTAGAATATCAGGAAAACAGTCTATTCAATAAGCAAAAAACGATCAGAGACATATATGATGAATATAGTAAAAAACTCCTTTAAAAAAAATTTTCCGACAAGAATCCTAATTCATTTTGAGAATCAAGATAGCAGGCTCTATTTTTGGGAAAATCAAAAACACATTTCTTTTTCCAAAATACTGCTTGAAATTTTTATGAAATAATACAAATCTGCTGGAAATCAGGAGAATATTGTGCTGAAACCCAAGAGTTCTATAAATACCACAAAAAAAGCAAGTGAAGTCTGCGGAAGAATTTTAAAACTGAACAGTAAAGGGAATTTCTCTTTTAGCAATTCGCACATATACGGATTCAGAACAACAGTTATTCCGAAAATTAACGGCAGAGATAATGAGGAATTCAAACAATTGGAAAGAAAGATAGCATTTAGAGGTATAATCAAAAAGGTAGACGATCTTAGAATAGCTGAATTGCGAGGACTAGTCAGCAAATTTAAGTCCAGGTATGAAATTGCGGAAGACTTTAAAGAAATCCAAATCAATAACTCCCAAAAGATGTCTAAGCAGAGAGTATCATCATACAGTTCTTTAGTTAGATTCTTTTTGACATATTCTGCTTATGAAGGATTCTGTGATTTGTTTTTTGAAAAAGATACAGATCTGAGAGCCAAACAAGAATTATATAAATTACTCGAATCTAGCACTAAGCAGGTTAATAAACTCCAAAAAATTCTAGACAATGATAAGAAAAATATAATATCTGAATATCTGATTTCTGAAATGGAATCTGATGATATTGCATTTCGGCTGATGTTTTTTTTCAACATAAATCTACAGGCAATACAAAAAATTAACCAACAAAAAGCCACCGAATATAAAAACAAAACTGACCAAGATAAAAAAAATATCCCATTACCAAATGAGGGAGATATTCTCCTAATTCCAAGAGCGTTTCGGCATAAAATCGCACATGGACATTTGACTGCCAGTCTGACAATATACGATGCACCGAAAAAGGAAAAAACCATAGGGTATGGCACTATGAGAAAACTTTTTGATGCGATGTCTGATCTCTTGTTCAGCATAATGGACAATAAATTTAATGAGATAGATCAGCAGATTGCAAATCAACAGACTCCAACTGGTCCTTAATTTTTTTGATTCACAGATGCGCATCAGCAGAAATTATCTTTCAGTTCAGGATCAGCTTTTAAGAGGGATAGAACAATTGGCTCTCGGCTGGTTTTTTATTCATAAAACGGAAAATGAAAAAAAGAAAGTCCCAATGGACTTGATCATCAGTATTCTCGAAGAGGCTTACAGTGAACAGGACGGCAGTTCTGAAGAAGAAACTGATTATCTGTCTCGCAGATATAAGAATTATCGGGAGAAACTGGAAGAAAAACCTTATCAGGTGAAAACTGATTTCCAGAAAAAAATCATCCAGAATTTTAAAGGCAATGAAGACGGTATTCGAAATCTTGCAAAACTGTATCTGGAAAATTATGCAGAAGATTACAGCGATTATATTCTGGAAAACTACTTGAAGATTCAAAAGCAGAACGGTCTTCTGGAATATTCACTCTTTGCGGTCGTTTTTTTTCATTTGGCCTGCAGGCTCGGACTGACTGTTGAAGTGACCTATGACAATATTTTAGATCCTGCCAAAAAAAGAAGACGTAGAATAAAACCTATCGGCATCACCTGCAGACGTCCTTATTTAAATTTGATAGCTCAGGACTGCAATGACAGCACTTACAAACACTTTGTACTGAGCTGTATCACCGAAATACATACAGATATTTTTAATTATGCTTACGATTCAGAACGCAAGAAAAGCAATATTGATTTAAGGCAGTTTCGGAATTCAAAAGAATACCGTTTCGGAAAAGAATATGTTGCCTATCGCATTCAGCTTCATAAAAAATTCCAGAAACATTTTCGGAATGCATATTTTCCGGAGTTTACGATTCTGGAAGAAAATGATGAATCTGTAATTCTGGAAGTGACTACTTGGGATTACCGCTATCTCTACAATGTTATTTTTAATTACAGAGAGCATTGCCTTCTCCTTGCACCCGCTGAACGCGTTTCCTTTTATAAGGAAATTCTGGAAAACACTCTGAAAAAATACTCCTAAACTTAAAAAATATCAATAGATGAAAAACTTTTTCATCAATACATATGAGTTGTACTGTATAACTGAATTCAGATCAGAATCTGTCTGCAATGACTGACAGATGGAAGACAATTCATTTTACAGGAGCTAAAGATATGGCTTGGAATTTTGAAGAAAAATGCAAATTGGATGCTGGAAGCAGTGTGGAAGAATCAAGAGACTACTCTATGAAAAAATTTAAGAATTCTTTCTGGAACATCAAAAATCTAGTGAAAACAGAGACAGGATTCAACTGCGAAATAAAAAATATGCTGCTTTCATGGAACAACTACTTAGTGAGATTTGATTTGAGACAGCAGGATACAAAAATGAAACTGGAATTAACAGTGGAACCAAAGTTTAGAGTTCTGGCATATTGGCCGGTACCTCCTTTCATTGTCTTTGGAATTCCGACAGGTCTTGCTGGAAGATATTTCAGAAAACAGAAATTTGAAAAGTTTTTAAACAGTCTTTCGAATGAATTATCCAGATAATGTACTTTTTTCAGACTGGCATTAATTGATAATTCAGTTGACGGTTATTATAGATTGTTTTATGATATATGCACTTCGCAGGAGCATACCCTACGGACAAATTCTGCAAGAAAATCCTGCGTTTTGTGTTTACCATCAGAAAACAGAACACCAGAAAATCCATAGTGATGGGGGAACCTACAACAGAACACCCTGCCCAAGTGGACATTATGGAAGTGGATGAGCCTATAGGAGAGATCATTTTTGATAAAAAAATTTTCCAGACAGATATTTTAATTACGCTTATCCTCTGAGTGGGACAGAGTTCCGTTTGCTGGCAGTGCAGAAAAACAGGCAGATGCCAGTTATTACGGTCAGGCGGTGTGAGAAAACATTTCGAAACAGAGATTGGAGAAGGAAGAAGAGTATTTTCTTAGGAGCCCTTCTCCACGACGTGAGGAGTGGAGAGGGGCGGGCTGGAAGCCGGGGTGAGGTACTTCCCCCTATTTCAGCAGTTTACTCAGTGCTACAATCAGACCCGTATTCGCAATCAGCATACCTGCGACCCATTTGAGGATATCTCCTTTGGATTCAGAAATTGTCTGAAGAATCCGGCTGTCTGCCTCTCTTCCCCGAATATCCAGTTCCTTGATTTCCAGACGGACATCCTCAATTTCCTTAGAAAGTTTCATTTCCACATTTTTGATTTCCAAGCGGATTTCCTGTGTTTCCTGGCGGATTCCCTCAATCTCCTTCAGAAGAGTCATTTCTACGTTCTTGATCTCCAAACGGGTTCCCTCAATCTCTTTCTGAAGGGTCATTTCTACGTTCTTGATCTCCAGACGGGTTCCCTCAATCTCTTTCTGAAGGGTCATTTCTACGTTCTTGATCTCCAGACGAGTTCCCTCAATTTCTTTCTGGAGCCGGAGTTCAGTCTCGCTCAGGTCTCTTTTGCTGGCAGGTTCTGACTCTGAATATTTTCCAAGCAGTCTGGCAAGTCCCTTGGACTGCTCTTCTGTAAACTGCATCTCTTTCAACTTTTCATAAGTCTCGAGCGTATTCATATCTATCATACTTATACCTGTAAAAAAAATGTCAACTTCTCATTTTTTTCTTCGCTGATATACACCATAGGGCAAATAAAATTCCGATGGTGCAGATCGGTACATAAGTTTTTTTACTGCAGGCAGCCACGGATGCAGAACTGCAGTGTCCTGTCACCTCATCCCGACGAGCCGTAAAATTCGTAAAACAGATGCAATACATTTTGCAATATAATCCACTTTGCAGAAGAGCTGAAACTGCCGATCATATCTTAAAAAAATCCTTGCACTAAATCCATTCTTCCAGATTCTACCCGCAAGGGTAGAAGATTTATCTTGATCCGGTAGACTCAGGCTGATCCCGGAAACCTCCTCGGTTTCCCTCAGGTTATTGCCCGAAGATTTATCGGGGGTTTTTGGATTGCATTACAGTGATACTTTATCGGCGCCGCACGGAGATGGGGGTTCGAATCCCTCTCACCTTCAAAAGGATAGTTTAATGGTCGAACATCGTGATTATACGGGAGCCACGGCTTTTCTGAATGCAGACAGATTGGAACCCTTGCTGGAAGTAGCTCAGAGGTAGAGCACTGGCTTGCCAAGCCATACGCGCAGGTTCGAGTCCTGCCGTCCGCGCCACCGGTCACACCCTTGTTGAAAGGGGTGTGACCCCTTTTTTTGTGAAATTCTGATCCTGAAAGAAGAGCATAGGGATTATCCCTAATACCCATTCCTTTGCAGTAATCTCCTATTGCATTAAAATACAAAGTATGAGATAAATAATAACTGTGTTTGCAGCCGAAGCAGTGTGCTTGTGCAACGGCGGTGAATACACTTTTACACAGTCTCATTCAAATGTGCAAAAGTGAAAAATGACAGGACTTCTTTTCATTATGAAATATATCAGATTCAACATACTCATTTCTATCTGCACCCTTCTCATTCTCTCTTTCTGCGGGGAAGAAAGCGGGAGAAATCCAGTCAAGGAAACTCAGATTCTGAAGCATCTGCTCGGTTCTTCCCATTCAGTACAGAATGATTCGGGAAGACCGGAAACTTCTGAGTCGGTAAAAAGTAAATCTTCTGAAAATATACCTGCTTATGATAAAAAGGAGGATTCACCTTCTATTGACTGCACTGATGCAAAATGCAGTTTTCCATTTCGAAAAGATTACAGAGAATTTCTGCAGATGAAATATGATCATCAAAGAGAGATTCATTATGATTCGGATGCAGACGGGTACTATTATCTCAGATTCAATCCCTCTGCAAAATCTTCTAACCGTTTCGATCTGAAGACACGGGTGACATTCAAGACACTGAGAGCAGCCGGCATCAGATATTCCCTTCTGATAGACGAAGAAAATCAGTCATCCTCTGTTGTCGCAAGAAAGGAAAAGGGGAAAACAGTCTGGACACATCTTCTGAGTTCTGTTCCGACACTCTCACCGATGAGAAGCGGGAATCAGATTTTCATATGCACACAGGACGGTAAAATAACAAGCCTGAATATGCATACCGGAATCCAGAATTGGTTTTTTATGACTCCAGGTGCAGTTCTGATCCGCCCTGCAGCATACAATCATTTCATCATTATTTTTGATGACAGTGGAAATATTTTCTGGCTGGATAAAAATACAGGTTCTCTCAGGCATAAATATTTCCTGGAAGAGATGCCGGTCATTTCTCCTGTGCTGAAGGAAGGAATCCTTGTTCTCTCCACACCGAGAGGATATATTCACGGGATAAAGGCTATGGAAGCTTTCCCTGCCTGGAGGGATCATTCTCTGATGGGAAGAATAGAAGCACTGTATGATTCTGATGACGGTTTTGTTCTGGAAGGAAGCAGCATTGTTCTGTTCAATTTTCAGACTGGAGCGAAACAGAAATTTCTGAATGAAGAGGAACTTAGGATTCTTGCAAAAAAGACTCCTGAATTTCTGAGAAGCCCCAGGATGCTCCGCTATGCAGTCGAACGTGAGAAATTTAATTTTTCGGTTTCCGGATTATAAATATACGGGATTGCGTAAAAGCAAAAAGCGATTTACACAGAGATGCTTATGCTTCGAGAAACTCAGCACAATTTCTTGCAGCGGCTTCCATACTTGCAGCAGCTTCCATACTTGCGATTATTGTCTCTGCATTTTCCGTGCGGGACTGTGTAAAAGCATCGTTTTCTTACTGAGCACACAAAGAACACCAAGAAAAAAATTAATAAAATCAAGACTCTCAGTGACCTCTGTGTCCTTTGCGAGAAATATTTTCTTTGTTTTTATACAACCCCAGGATTATAAAAACTGCTCCTCCTTCTGTGAAAATTATCTTGCTTAAAAATCTGATTCTGTTCTATTTGGAAAAATTAAAAAG
>DAORDI010000131.1:0-7813 GCA_035345895.1 Leptospiraceae bacterium | reverse complement strand
TGAAAATTATCTTGCTTAAAAATCTGATTCTGTTCTATTTGGAAAAATTAAAAAGGGAGCCTTACAATATGCCTGCCCAAAAAAAGAAGACTGTCCTTAAGAAAAAAACCATCTCCAAAAAGAAGACTGCTGCAAAAAAGAAAACAGTATCCAAAAAGAAAAAAGCTGCTGAAAAGAAAGAAGAGTTTCCGCCTAGGGAATATTACAATCTGATCAGCGAGGCCTATTCAAAACTGGATTCTCCGAAGAGAAAGGAAAAACTCGAAGCAGTTCAGATGATGACTATGGCAGTGAATATGGCTCCTGAAGAAACTCACGGCCTGTTTCAGAGAGGTCAGGCTTTCGAAAGACTGGAAAGATATACAGAAGCTCTTGCCGATTATCAGAAATGCATTTCACTTGAACCGGATAATCCTTCCTATTATGAAATGTCTGCGACCGTAATGGAAAAACTGGGACTTCTTGAAGATGCCATAAGCTTTATGCAGAAGGCTAGAAAACTGATCCAATATCCTTACCAGCTGGAATATATCAGAAGATTCAGAGACAGACTGAAAAAAATGCAGGAAGCCTGCTCTTCCGTGAATGAAAAGATTTCGAAAGATCCGGAGAATGCAATATATTATCATGAAAGAGGACAGATACTGAATGATATGGGAGAGCACTGGTCTGCCATCCGGGATTTCGAGAAAGCACTTGAGCTGAATCCGAAATTCACTGATGCTGAAACCGAACTGGGAGTCTGTCTTTTTATGGTGAAACTCTTCGAAGAATCAGAAATTCGTCTGAGCAGTGTTCTGGAAAAGGAACCGGAAAATCTGATTGCAGTGATGATGAGAGGTTTTGCACGAAAGGAGTTGGAAAAATATTCGGATGCACTGAATGATCTGAAAAAGACACTGAGTCTCGATCCTGGAAACGAAATGGTAAAAAAGGATATAACGGAACTCGAAAAGAAAACAGACCGCTCAAAAAAGAGGAAATCAGGGAGCTGAAAAGAATTGATATAAATTCCCGCATCAGTACAGAGCAGCCAAAGACAGTTCTGGAAATACACTGGACCGACTGGCGTCTGTGAGGCTATGATCGAACCTGTCATACAACCATACAAAATAGATTGACAGAACCATATCAAATTGACATACATCTTTTATGAAAACTACTTTGAATATTTCAGATGATCTTATGAAAGAAGCGATGCGCCTTTCCGGAATAAATGAAAAAACAAAACTGATTCACTCTGCTCTTGAAATTCTTATCAATGAATATTCAAGAAAGCAGATGGCCGCTCTTTTCGGAACGGATAAGAAAGCTTTTGTTTCTCCGAGAAAAAGATGAGAGATTTAGTACTGATTGATACCTCTATATGGATAGATTTTCTGCATGGGGAGAAGTCAGCAGGGCCGGTAAAATCCCTGCTGGAAGAAAATCTTGCATCTACTCATATTCTGATCGAATCTGAACTGAGGTCTGGAAGCATAAAAGACAGAGATGCATTTTTTTATTTTCTTTCCCGACTTCCGCAGATTTCAGTCATTGACTATTCAATTGTATTTCAGCTTATAGAAAAGGAAAAACTTTATGGAAAAGGACTTTCTTTTATTGATATTGCTTTGTATGCTTCAGCGAAAGCAGACAGGATTAAAATTTGGACAAATGACAGGAAATTATCCGATCTATGCAGAAAGGCCGGACTTCTGTATGAGTAATTGAAAATCCGCAGAGCCTCTGTTCAAACCGGATTTCCCTGAGCCGACGTAAATATCACTTGCCAATCTGATGCAGAAAAACAGATTCAACACATACCATATGGCAGACAGACTGAAATGTAAGTATCTCTTCCTCATTTTCCTTTTATTATCCTCACTCATTTTTGCAGAAAGCATTGAAGAACTTGAAGAACGCCTGAAAAAAACAGAAGGGTTTGAAAAAGCCCAGATTCTGAACAGGCTCGGAAAAGAATATGACGGAAAATCTTTCGAGACAATGCGGAAATATTCAGAACAGGCTCTAGAAATTCTTGAAACCTCAAATGCGGACAGAAAAGTTCTCTCACTCGAAAAAAGCAGATCCTATCAGCATATCGGATGGAGTTTTTACAGTGAAGCAAAATATCAGCTCTGTGAATCATATCTAAATAAAGCCCTGGAAGAAAATAAAATATCTGAAAATCTGCAGGACAGAGCATCTGTGCTGAATCTTTTCGGTGCTCTTTATGCAAAACAGAACAGTTCTGAAAAGGCAGAGGAATATTACAGATCTGCTCTCGATATTTATCTCAGACTGAATGACAGAGAAGGAATTCCTAAAATTTACAATAATCTAGGAATTATATATAAAAAGAAAGCAGACTATTCAAAGGCTCTGGACTATTATCTGAAATCATTAAAAATTCATGAAGATGCTCAGAATCTGACAATGATGGCCTCTTCCTATAACAACGTCGCCATTCTTTACAAGCAGCTGAATAAAAATGACCTGGCTCTGGAATACTATAAAAAGTCGCTCGATCTGAACGAAAAACTGAAAAACAGAAGAGGGACAGCCCTCAGTTACAACAATATCGCTGCTCTTTATTTTGATGAAGGGAAAAATGAATCTGCACTGGAGTATTACAGCAAGTCTCTTGAACTCCGGCACGAACTGAAGGACAGGGAAGGAACTGCGATTCTTCTTAGAAACATTGCAGATGTTCAGAGAAAACTCGGCAGGCTTTCGGAGGCAGTCAAGCTTCTGAACGAGACGATTGTGCTCAGGAGGGAACTGAGAAAGGATGAGCCCGTACTGGATATATACAGTCTCCTGATCGAAACATATATCGACAGCAATGAACTCGGGAGAGCTGAGCAGAATCTTCTTCTTGCCGAGAAGGAAATTCCCAAATCAAAAGACAAGGAAACACTGAAGGCTTTTTATAAGACAGCATCCCTTCTCAGTGAAAAAAAAGGAAAGACAAAAGAAGCTCTCCAGTATTTCAAGAAGTACTTCGAAATGGATAAGTCTATTTACAATGAGTCTCTGCAGGAACAGTTCGCTCAAATGCAGACAAAGTATGAATCAGAAAAAAAGCAGAAAGAGAATGAGATTCTGAAAAAGCAGACAGAAATTCAGAAACTGAATATAGAAAGACAGTCCATCGTGATTGTGTGCACAGTAATCGGTCTCATACTGCTTCTGACCCTTGCTGTTCTGATTTACAGAGGCTACAGAGAGAAGAAAAAAGATAATGAGATCATTGCGGCAGAAAAGGAAAAATCGGAAAAACTTCTCCTGAACATACTTCCCGAAGCCGTGGCGGCCGATCTGAAAGAAAACGGTTCGACACTTCCTAGAATATTCAATAATGTAACTGTATTCTTCTCAGATATTGTCACATTTACCGATATTTCCTCCAGGATGGAACCTGATGTGCTGATCTCGGAACTGAATGAGCTTTTCACTGCATTCGACGACATTATCGAAAAGAACGGATGCGAAAGAATCAAGACTATCGGAGATGCCTATCTGGCAGTGTGCGGAATGCCGGAAGAAAATGAAAACCATGCAGAAAATATGATTCGCGCTGCAAAAGAAATCATACAGTATCTTACGAAACGGAACGAAAATGGTTCATTCCAATGGAAAATCAGGGTCGGAATTCATTCAGGAAAAGTCGTGGGCGGAGTTGTAGGTGTGAAGAAATACATATATGATGTATTCGGTGACACAATCAATACCTGTTCTCGGATGGAAAGCAATTCTCTCCCGATGAAAATCAATGTATCCGAAGAGACTTACTCAACAGTAAAAGACAAATTCAACTTTACACGAAGAAAGCCCCAGGAAGTCAAGGGAAAGGGAAAGGTCAGAATGTATTTTGTGGAATGACTCTATCTTTTAATTAGACCGTAAAAAATAACAGTATGGATTTCCTTTACCAGATCCTTGGCAGGATGATCCGAATTTTTTACAGGGTTGATTGCAAGGCTTTCCAGACAGGAACTGAAAATCATCAGCACGATCGGGATATTGATATCCTTGCGGATCTGTCCCTTTGCAATTCCCTCTTTCAGAAGTTTTTCCAGATATTCAGGATAGTCCTGAGAATGCAGATTGGAATAGTGCTTCCAGAGATCAGGAAAATTCTTCTGCAGATCTTTTTTGAGAATCTCTGTTCTAGAAATATTCTCAAGGGATGACTTTATAAGTTTATTTATTTTCTCGAGAAAATTCATCTCTGTATTTTTCAGGAGAGACTGATTTCTGTCCTGAATCTGACTGTATATGGAATCTGTTACCTCTTTTAAAAGATCATTTTTGGATGAATAAAACTGATAAAGAGTTTTTTTGCTGATTCCGAATTCATGGGCAATCTCTTCCATTGTCACTCTGGATGGACCAAACTGACAGAACAGAGTCTCTGCCTTGTCCAGAATTTCCTTCTTTAAATTTTCCATTCGTATATCACTTTACAGTCTTCCTGAAGAAGGAATATATTCCCTGATATTATATCTTTTCAACAGTTTTTAAATTTAATCGCATAAAAGTCGAACTCTTTTCCGACTGAGGCTAAAAAAACTTGACCTTAAAACTTCGGAAACTGATATTGTTTACATGGTTTCCATACTGTCTTTACAGTCAAGTCATTGCAGGCAGGACAGTATTCAGCCGAAAATTATTGTCTGCAAGGCAGGATCAGCATGAAAAGCATCGGTAAGTTTATTGTCGAAAAAACACTAATTATTCAGTTCGTACTTGTTCTCCTTACTCTGATCGGATTTAGCAGAATGATGAGTATGCATAGAGAAGCCTTTCCGAATGTCGCACTTGACAAAGTAGTGGTAGAAGCCCCTCTGCCCGGTGCCACGCCAGAAGAGATAGAAAGGCTCATTGCAATACCGATCGAAAAAAAACTCAGATCCGTCACAAACCTGGAAAAAATCAGAAGCTTCAATCTGGAAAATGCAAGCGTAATTATGATTTTTCTGAAAGAAGGAGTAAAGAACTCCAAAAAAGTCGTGGATGATATCAAGGCTGCAGTGGAATCCACAAGACTTCCTGACAATGCAGTTAAGCCGACTGTGAGAGAAATCACGACAGAAAAACAGGAAGTCATCAATATTGCACTCAGTCTCAGGCAGAACGGAAAAGATTCGACAGAAGACTACAGAAAACTTCGAAACACTGCCAAGGCTTTTGAAGACAGGCTCATACAGCTGAAGGATGTGGCAGACATTGAAAAATTCGGATACAGGAATCGTGAATTTCTGGTAGAAGTCAGACCGGATGCTCTGAATGCAAGAGAAATAGGTCTGAATACAGTATTGTCAGTTCTTGGATCGCGAAACATAAACATTCCCTCAGGAACCATGAAAATCAACGGTACTGAATATCTTCTCAGAACGAAAGGGGATTTTGAGGAAGCGAAGGATATGGTAAATCTGCCTATTCTCGGAAACGAAATCGGATATGCCACTCTTCTGAAGGATGTTGCAAAAGTTTCAGATACATTTGAAGAAGAGAAAATATTTGAAAAGCTGAACGGAAAACACGGAATCATCCTTAGAGTCTGGAAGAACGAACAGGCAGACATCATTACAACCGCAGATTCTGTAAAAAAACTCATAGAATCAATACAGAATAATTATCCTGAAATCGAAACATCGGTCTACGAGGACAAAAGCCGCGATGTACGCCGTCAGCTGGGAGATCTTGTTCTCAATTTTGAAACAGGTCTAGTGCTGGTACTTCTCTCACTTCTGTTCATTCTAGGCGTCAGACTCGGTGTGATGATCAGCGTTGCCATTATATTCATCTTTCTGATTGCATTTATTTTCATAAAACAATTCGAATTTACTATCAATACAATTACAATTTTCGGAATGGTGATGGTTCTGGGAATGATGGTGGACAACTCCATTGTCGTCGCAGAGAACACGTTCCGGCTGATGCAGGAAGGATATTCCAGAAAAGATGCAATCCTGCAGACTTTCAAGGATGTGCTTGTTCCCCTGCTCGTTTCCTTTCTTGTGATTTCAGCGGCCTTCCTTCCTCTTCTTTTTATGAGCGGAATCATTGGCAAATTCATTGTAGGCATCCCCTCAGTGGTCCTGATTACTCTGGCAAGTTCTCTTCTTTTTGCTCTTGTTTTCCTTCCGAACTGGCTGAATGTATTCCTTCCTGAAAAACTGAAAATTTCTCCAAAGGAAGAATCCATTGAGAAGAAGGAAGGAATATTCGGCATAGTCATTCCAGGTTACAAAAAGACTGTAGGTTTTGCACTGAAACACAGAGGGCTTGTTCTGATCGCATTCAACATTGTCTTTTTTCTTACAATTTTTGCAGCAGGGAAATTTCTGCCGTTCATTATGTTCCCGCCTGGAAGCGAAGAAGACATTGAAATAAAGACATGGATGCCGATAGGAACCACGCTTCAGAAAAACAGAGAAACTATGGATATCATTGAACCTGCAGTTATATCAATGGCAGGAAAGGATTTTGTTTATATCAGAAGCAGGATAGGAATTCATGAAAGTCCAATCGTTGATCCTAAGCCCGGTCAGGAAGTGCATCGTTCACATCTGACACTTAAGATCACCCCTGCAGCGGACAGAAAGGAATGGAAGGACGCACGTCTCCTTGTCAAAAAAATCAGAGAATATATGGATGAGGCCAAAAAAACAGGCTTGATCAGCAGGGATATGTTCTACGATGTGAATGCCAGAATCAAAGGTCCTCCAGTAGGAAAACCGGTAAGTCTGGAAATCAGAGGGCCGGAATATAAATCCATTAAGGAAATTGCAGATTTATATATAAATGAAATAAAGAAAATGGATGGTGTATTTGACATCCGCATTGATCTTGAACAAGGGAAGGAGGAATTCAGATTTTATGTTAAGGATGAGGCAGCAAGCAGAACAGATGTAAGTGCAAGAGATATTTCGAGGACAGTGAGAACAGCATACAACGGTGAAATTGCATCGAGCATCAGCAAGGGAGAGGACAAGATCAATATTATGGTGCGTTTTCCCGAGGCAGAAAGACTTTCAATGAAAAGTCTGAGCAAGGTCAAAGTGGAAAACAGAAACAGAAGACTGATCCCCCTTGACCAGGTAGCCTACTATGCAAAAGAACGTGAGTATTCTATGATCAACAGACAGGATCTTCTGCGTGTTGTCCGTCTGGAAGCTTCAGTGGATACCAAGAAGACAACCTCTCTTTCTGTGAACAGAAAACTTCAGTCAATGATCAAACTGGATAAATACCCTGAATACTCAGTAGTATTCGGAGGCGAACAGGAAGATGCTCAGAAATCATTCAAGGATCTGGCAATATCAATGCTCTTTGCTGTTGCAGTGATTTTCGGTATTTTTATCATTTATTTTAATTCTGTAAGCACAACTGCGGTCATTATCGGATCCATTCCTTTCGGAATTGTGGGAGTTCTTTTTGCACTGATGACACACGGAATGCCTCTGAGTTTTATGAGCACGCTGGCCATTGTTGCACTCAGCGGAAGCATTGTTGCAAATACACTGATACTGATTACATTTATTGAAGAACTGAGAGCGACAGGAATGCCTCTGGATGAAGCAATCATCAACGGGGGAGCAATCCGACTGCGCCCGATCTTTCTCACTACAATCAGCACAGTCATCGGACTTGTGCCGAGTGCCTACGGCATCCCTACTCTGGACCTTTTCGTTCAGCCGCTTTCTCTTGCATTCGGATGGGGACTTCTGTTTGCTACTGCAGTTACACTGGTGGTCGTGCCTGTTCTTTACAGAATAAAGGAAGACATTCTGCACAAGATGGAACTTCTGAAAAGTTTCCG
>DAORDI010000130.1:5671-14336 GCA_035345895.1 Leptospiraceae bacterium | reverse complement strand
GTTGCTGGGATTCAGTATGGACGCACTGTCGCCTACAGCCCTGATGACGAAAAGCCCCTCTTTCATTGCAAAAACATCAGATTTGGATTCGCATCTTAGAAAAGCTACAGCCCCGTAGATGTTATTGTTTCTGTAGTCAGGAAAAACTTCCTTGATGAGTTTCAAATTTTCTAGAAAATCTTTTACATCTTCGGATCTGAGAGTTGTTTTTACTTCTACTGGAACGACATCAGTGCCGTTTTTAGCGATAATGTCAAATTCAAAGTCCCTGCCCTTGTATTTCTTTTTCTGCCTTTCATAGGTCTGCTCGACAGAGATCCCTCTTTCTTTCAGAAGTTTGACCAGTTCCCCTTCTACAAGTGCTTCTACAAGACGTCCCCATTGACTGGTGAAAAGGGTTTCGAGACTTCTGACCTTCTTGTCTGTTTCCCTGAACTGTCTGTCTGTTTCCTGAAATTTCTTATCTGTTTCCTTAAACTGTTCTGCTGTTTCCTGAAATTTCTTATCTGTTTCCTTGAACTGTTCTGCTGTTT
The DNA here is from genome assembly GCA_035345895.1 of Leptospiraceae bacterium. Lineage (GTDB taxonomy): Bacteria > Spirochaetota > Leptospiria > Leptospirales > Leptospiraceae > DAORDI01. Next base: position 13,803 of record DAORDI010000130.1, on the reverse strand, counting down.
CCTGAAATTTCTTATCTGTTTCCTTAAACTGTCTGTCCGTTTCCTGAAACATCTGCCATACCCTTTCGAAAGTGTATTCTGATCCGCTCATACTGCCTCCTGTGAAAACGACTCTTACTGAATATTTGACTCTGTTTTATCAAACGAGTCAATGAAAAAATACAGGAAGTCCAATAATGTTTTATCATTATATACACCTTATATCTTATTTCATTTGCAGTATGCTCTGATGAAGTAAAAAATTTGAAAACTCATCCTGATTTTTAAATAAGCAGGAACTGACAGAGTTCCTGAATCCTAATTCATCAGTTTCCCTTCACCAGGATGTATATCATTGAAAAAGAATGCCTCCGGCAGATGGCAGAATTTCGGAGCTGTTCCGGAAAGATAAAGAGCATAAATGTCCATTTCATTCAGAAACGGGAATGAAAGAATTTTTCTGACACAGCTGTGTACATCCTTTTTAAAGTAGTATTTTCCACGAGTACTGCCCGATGATATCATTGCCGGAAGAGCGCCCCAGATTCCGAGAGAAGAAGACTTGTTCTGCGTTTGGGCAATTTCCATACCTCGGATATACAATGCCGTCTGGATACGAAAATTTGCTTCACCAGAAGGAACTGTATTCTGTCCCGGGAAGGAACAGCCGAAAATCAGGAAAATCTGAACTGCATAAAGAAATCCATTTCTCATTAGATTATAGTTTAAAAGCGTCATGATCAGTAAAGTATAATTTTATGCTGACTGCCTGGACCCTCCCCGCTGTCGCTGCTTCGCTGTCAGAAATCTGAGTATGATATTCAGCTTTTCACTATAAAATCTCTTACAGTCAGTTTTAGAAGAGAAGCTGCTTTCCTGCTTGAAAAAAGAAAGCCCTTGTTGAGTCTGGATTTGTCCTGTGAGATAACTGCGCAAAAGAAAGAAATTTCGGAGTGAGGAAAGTCCGGACACCGGGAATCAATTACACTGGGTAACACCCAGGATCTTTTCTGTAATGGAAGAGATACGGAAAGTGCAGCAGAAAATATACCGCCCGAAAGGGTAAGGTTGAAATGGCGGGGTAAGAGCCCACCGCAGAAGGAGTGATCTTTCTGGTATGGAAAACCCTGTAAGGTGCAATCTCAAATAGGCGACCGATTAGGCTGATTCCGCCTGGTCGCGGGTAGAGAGCAGAGACCGACCTGGAGACAGGAAGGCAAGATAAATAGTTATCCCCTGGAAACAGGGACAGAATCCGGCTTATGATCAGGACACTTGTTCTTATTTAGTACTGTCTATCGCTTCCTGGAGATTCAGTCTTCCTTCATAGATTGCTTTTCCTGTAATGATTCCATACAGGCTTTTTTTCGCCTGCAGAGAAGTCAGATCCAGAATGTCTTTCATAGAAGAGATTCCGCCGGAAGCGATCAGATCAAACTCAAACGAATCAAGTATTTCCTTGTAGGAATTCAGGTTAGGACCGCTCAGTGTTCCATCATGAGAAATATCTGTAAAAACAATATTCTGTATCCCTTGAGAACTGAGTTTCGACATCAGATCCATATATGTGAGCTTAGTTTTTTCTTCCCAGCCGGCAATTCGTACAATGCCTTCAAAGGCGTCCACGGAAACTACTAGTCTTTCTTTTCCGACATACTTCAGTGCAGCCTCAAGGAAGTCAGGATAAATGACAGCTGCTGTTCCTAGAATGAATCTGTCGATTCCGAGGCCTTCATAGAACTTGAGTTTTTCCATATCACGGATACCGCCCCCGAGTTCAATCTTCAGTTCAGGACAGGCCTTTTTCATTTTGATGATTGTATCTCTGTTTGTGTCCGATGCATTTCTTGCACCGTTCAGATCTACAATATGAACAAGCTTCGCGCCTGTCTTTTCAAATGCCATAATCAGCTCCCAGGGAGCCTTGCTGTAAACGGTTTTTTGAGAGTAGTCGCCTTTGTAAAGACGTACAGCCTCATTGTCTAAAATATCAATTGCAGGTATAATAATCATATATCAGTAAATCTAATAAAATTTTCCAAGATTTTCAATCCTACCTTGTCTGACTTCTCTGGATGAAACTGTGTTCCGAAAATGTTCTTTTTTTCGACAACCACAGGAAATTTTTCATTGTAGTAGCTGCACTGTGCCAGCACAACTCCTGATTCCACATCGACCGGTCTGTAAGAATGAATAAAATACATATACGAATTTTGGGGAATATTCTGTAAAATCTTATTTTCTCTTCTGTTGTTCAGAATGAGCTGATTCCATCCCATATGAGGAACCTTGTATCCGTTTTTTCCCTGAAAACGTCTGACGTGACCTCTGATCAGATTCAGTCCTGAAACGAGAAGTCCTCTGCCGAATGTTTCGTCCGAATCTGTAAACAGTATCTGAAAGCCGATGCAGATTCCGAAAAGAGGGACACCTGCATTGACTCTCTCAATCAGTATGTCCTTGAATCCTCTTTCTTCCAGGTTTTTCATTGCACTCGAAAATGCTCCGTCTCCGGGAAGAATGATTCCTGCCGCATTTTTCACCTTGGCCGGATCAGTGACCAGTTCAAAATGTTCAGTGTAAAGGGAAACTGCTTTCAGGCAGGAGTGGATATTCCCCATTCCAAAATCGATTACAGCTATCATTCCAAAACTCCTTTGGTAGAGGGGAGGGAATCTGTCCCGTCCTTTGTTACAGCCATCCTGAGTGCCCTTCCCAGTCCTTTGAAAATGGATTCATGAATATGATGTCTGTTTTCGCCGTAATGTACCAGAACGTGAAGATTCATCTTTGCATTCAGTGCAAATTTCTGAAGAAACTCCAGAGTCAGCTCTGCGTCATAGATTCCGAATTTGCCTTTCAGTTCAGGACCTGTGTATTTGAAATAGAATCTGCCGCCCAGATCGACTGCCACAGTAGTCAGAACCTCATCCATTGTCATTGTAAAGTGGCCGTATCTGCTGATGCCTTTTTTGTCGCCCAGAAGTCGGTGGATCATATTCCCCATAAGTATTCCCGTGTCTTCCACACTGTGATGACAGTCTATTTCGATGTCCCCTCTGAGCCAAAGATCTATGTCTATATTCCCATGTTTGGATATATGGGAGAGCATATGCTCGAAAAACGGGATCTGAGTATCGAATTTGTAAATGCCTTTCCCATAGAGATTCAGATCGAGTTTGATATCGGTTTCGGATGTTTTCCTGGATTCCTGCACATATTCAGGATTTTTACGGACTGTATTATGTCAAATGACTAAAGTCTGCAGTCCCTGATTTTGTATCTCGAATTTTTAAAGAATGTATCACATACGGAATTTTCAATGAAGTCGGAACAGAACTGCTGCAGATTTCTGTGTTCGCTTTTTTCCAGGCAGAGTGTGCAGCAGAAGTCTTCCCGGTTGAGAATCGGTTCAAATCCGTTCAGTATTTCATTCATCAGAGGGGATCGGACCTTTTCCCTTCCCAGAAGAACTCCTACAAATACATAGTTCCCTTCAGACATACTGAATGCATATCCAGTCAGTTCTTCCTTTTCCCTGATTCTGACCAGAAAACCGTCCATTGACCGGAGATGAGGAAATTCGGAATCAGCTTCCTTCATTTCAGTTTCCATAATAAAGCTCTTTTTTCTCAGAAATTTCTGAAGGATCTTGTGAGGCGTGGAGATTTTTGCACTTTCATGCCAGATCTTCAAAGTGAATTTTTTATCAGGACTTTTGGCGCTCATGATCAGCCCGTCCTTTCTGTCAGGGTTTTCCTTTTTCCATCTCCAGTAGGAAGGCAGCCTGAAATTCAGATTGTACTTTTTGTAAGTATGCACAGACTGATCCTCTGCATTTATGGAGGCAGTCGCAAAAAGAACAGCAAGACTTGATATCAATCTGAACAACATTTAGGCCGCACATTAAAGGTTGATTCAGCCGAAACTGAGGTCAACTGTTTTTGTGCAGCTTCTTATATTTTCAGCAGAGAAGAATTTCCGTGATCGAACCATTCTGTATATTGAGACGAAGTTTCTGTTTTCCTCTGTCCAGCGGACAGGTTTTGGCCGAAACCGAACTTTTTCCTCAGACCGCCTCTGTTTGGGATATATTATATCCTATTGAGAGCCTTCTGTTTATGATTGCAGATTTTCCGCGAATCCGAATCAGTCAGGCTTTGTTTTCCTGAATCCGCACTGCTGCATTCTTTTTGCTGAATTTTTATGATTCTCAGGCAAAGTTTGCCGCATATACTCATTTCGCCTTGCTGATGGTCTGCATTTAAAATCCGTCTGTATTCGCAGTATGCAAGGAGAGCCAGACAGCCTGCAGATCGGGACGGAAAACCTTCATTTGTTCAGAAATCGAATAGATTTCCATTAGTCTTTCCGGGAAAATCACTGTCTGCTCAGGGAATTGGGGTTCTTCAAGCGTCTGCAATGCCTTTTCAGAACAGCCGACTCTGTTCAGCTTCGTTCAGTTAATCTGCCGGAGCCCGGCTCTTTCCGGCTGGAAAGTATAAGCTTTATATAATATTATAGATATACATTTTCTGATTTTTGACTGCAGATTTTTTTGAAAATGAGTTCCTTATGCGGACAGGTCGGCAGGGTTCTCTGCAGCGAAGATGATTTGACGGACGAGACCGTATTTCAGGACCAATGATTCAATATTGCTGATTCGGTCTGTTTCTTAGATTCAGATACCTGCCGTTTCTGTTCTTGTCCAGTGTCATATAATGACAGTGTATCCGCTGATTCCTTCATCTGCTGAAACTTATATGTTTATAATGATTCTAAATCTTAATTAGGAATATGTTTTCGTAAAAATTTCCGATTAATAAAAATTATGTGGATAAATTCAAGCGTTAAAAATTAGAGTTCATTTAAAAGAAATAACGCTTGGGTACAGGAAACTATTCTCCAATGAACCTACAACTAATCAAAGTCACAGTTCCAATTTTTCTGGTGGCTCTTCTCGGTTATGGCATTTTTTCGCCTGCGAAAACAGTGGGTTATGCCCCTGAACAGCCAATTCCGTTTAACCACAAAATTCATGCCGGTGACAACAAAATCGATTGCCGGTACTGTCATGCCGGAGTGGAAAAGTCTGCACACGCCACTGTCCCGCCGTCTTCAACATGCATGAATTGTCATGGCACATTGGGGATCGCTAAAGACAATGTCCACGTGAAAAAGCTGAACAAGTTCCATAAAGAAAACAGACCGATTGAATGGATTAAAATCCATGACCAGCCGGATTTTGTCTACTTTAATCACTCCCGTCATATCAATCGCGGTGTAGACTGTTCTCAATGTCATGGAAATGTGGCAGAAATGGTCAAGGTAAAACAGGTAGAATCCCTCAATATGGGTTTCTGCGTGAACTGTCACAGGGAAAACAACGCCCCGAATGACTGTTCCACCTGTCACAGGTAATTACTCATAGGAGCAAGACTTCATGTCAGATAAATTCAATTTCCAGGAAGAAAAAAAACAGCACTGGTTATCCTACGAACTGAAAGACGCAAAAGATCTGAAAGCAGTCCAGAATCAGGAATTTTATACCTCTCCTGATCCTGTAATTCAAAGGATCAAAACAGGGGATTTTGACAGAAAGACCTTTCTGAAACTGATGGGCGCTTCTGCGGCCATGGCCACTGTAAACTGTCTTCCTCAGCCCAAAAAGAAAATAGTTCCTTATGCTGAAAAGCCCGAGTTTATGACTCCCGGGCTTTCCAATTATTATGCCTCTGTCTGCGGCGGATGCGAATCCTCGTGCGGAATTCTCGTCAAGACTAAGGATGGACGTCCTCTGAAATTGGAAGGAAATTCCAAACATCCGATCTCCAAAGGCGGTATGTGTGCTCAGGGACAGGCCGGTATACTTAATTTATATGATCCGGACAGATCCAGAGAGCCTGCAAAACTGGCCGCAGGAGTTCCTTCCAAAATCACCTGGAAAGATCTCGATACAGCAGTCCAGAAAGCAATCCAGGACAATAAAGGAAAACTGAGGATCGTCACTCTTCCTCTGAAATCCCCGACTTCAAAAAAACTGATCTCTGAATTTTTAACAAAAGCCGGAGGCGGAAAACACTATGAAATAGATGTTCTTTCTCCTGAAGATGCAATTGCAGAAGCGTCACTTCTGAATTACGGAAAGGCAATCGTTCCGAATTACCGTTTTGACAAGGCACAGGTTGTATTCTCTCTGGATGCAGATTTCCTGGGAACTTGGATTTCTCCTGTAGAATTCAGCAAGGATTTTGCACTTGGAAGAAAACTGAAAGCAGGTGCAGAGTCGATGAATCAGCTGATAATGGCAGAAACAATGCCTACAGTGACCGGTTCCAATGCAGACTTAAGAATCCCTGTCCGTCCTGGTGACCTGAAAAAACTTGCTCTTGCACTGGCAAAAGCTCTTTCCGAACTCGGAGCAAATGCAAACGGTCTTCCTGCAATCGATGTGGATGCATCAGCGAAGGAAATCGACATCAAGGCAGAAGTCATCAGAACTGCAGCGAAAAAACTCTGGGCAGCAAAGGGTTCATCACTTGTTGTTGGAAACAGCCTGGGTGCAGATGCTGTAGAAATACAGGTTCTTGTAAATCTTCTGAATACAATGCTCGACAACGACGGAAAGTCAGTTGACCATGTGGCAAACAGAGGAGAGGCTCCAAATTACAGCAAAAACCTTGCTGCACTCAAAGCGGATCTTAATGCAGGGGAAGCAGCTGTGGTTCTCATCTACGGAGTCAATCCAGTTTATCAGCTTCCTGAAAATTCCGGCATCAAGGCTGACCTTGCAAAAGCAAAAACTGTTGTTTCCATGGCAGACAGAATTGATGAAACAGCTCATTCTTCTGCACATTATCTTGCACCATCCAGTCATTATCTGGAGGCATGGGGAGACAGAGAGTCTGTTAAAGGTGTAATCGCAATTCAGCAGCCTACAATTCAGCCCCTCTATGAAACAAGATCTCTTGAAGATTCTCTGATTGCCTGGGCAGGCGGAGAAATTTCCGGCAAAAAATCCTACTATGATTATCTGAAAGATTCTTACGGAAAGACAGTCAACTGGGTCAATCTTCTCAAGACAGGTTTCAGTTCCTCCGGTGAGACGAATGCAAACAGAACTGCTAGACCGTTCAAGCTTGCAGGCCTCACAGATTCTAAAACAGGAACAGGTCTTTCGCTGACACTGTACACCACAGTTGGACTGGGAGATGGAACTCATGCAAACAATTCCGTTCTGCTCGAACTTCCTGATCCGGTTTCCAAAGTGACCTGGGACAATTTCCTTGCTCTTTCTCCAGCACTTGCAAAAGAAAAAGGAATCAAGTCCAACGATGTAGTAAAAGTCAAAGTAGGTTCCAAAGAACTTGCACTGCCTGCACAGGTTCAGCCTGGAATGCACAAGAATACAGTTGCTGTAGCTCTGGGATATGGAAGAACAAATGTAGGAAAAGTGGGAAATGGGGTAGGGAAAAACGCTTATCTTCTTTCTGAACTTTCCAACGGCAGACTTGTTCTGTCCGGAATGGATGCAAGCATCGAAAAGACAGACAAGACTTATAAACTCGCTACAACTCAGGACCATCATATGATGAATCCTGGAAGTCCTCTCGGAACAAAATGGGAAGACAGACCTCTGATTCAGCATACTGCTTTCGAAAATTTCCAAAAGAATCCTGAAAGCGGAAAAGCCCCTAGCGAGTTCCCTAAAATCACTGACAAGACAAAATCCGACAAACCGTTTGATGCAAAGGGATTCAATCCTGAATACCAGTACAAAGGCTACAAATGGGGAATGTCCATTGATCTTACTCTCTGCACAGGATGTTCCGCATGTGTGATCGCATGTCAGATCGAAAACAACATCCCTGTTGTAGGACGTGACGAGGTCCGTGTAGGCCGCGAAATGCATTGGATCAGAATTGACCGTTATTATATGGGAGATCCTGACAAGCCTGAGACAGTCGAAATTGCCCATCAGCCTGTAATGTGCCAGCACTGCGACAATGCACCTTGTGAAACAGTCTGCCCAGTAATGGCAACTGTTCACGGTTCAGAAGGTACAAATGATATGGTGTATAACAGATGTGTGGGAACCAGATACTGTTCCAACAACTGTCCTTACAAAGTCAGAAGATACAACTGGATGGAAC
>DAORDI010000130.1:0-5571 GCA_035345895.1 Leptospiraceae bacterium | reverse complement strand
AGATACTGTTCCAACAACTGTCCTTACAAAGTCAGAAGATACAACTGGATGGAACATTGGGTGGACGGAAAAGATATGGCACGTTCCCCTAGAAACCTCGCTTTCAACCCTGAAGTGACAGTGAGAGCCAGAGGGGTGATGGAAAAATGTACTTTCTGCGCTGCCAGAGTTGCTGAGAAGAAAATTCGTGCTAAAAATGAAGGCAGGAAGGTTCGTGACGGTGAGCTCAAGTCCGCATGTCAGGAAACTTGTCCGGCAGATGCCATTACATTCGGTGATGTAAATAATAAAGAAACTGCTGTTTCTAAAAACAGTTCGGATCCTCGTTCTTACAGAATCCTCGAGTTCTTGAATGTCAAGCCTCAGGTTGCTTATCAGACAAGAATTCGCAACTATGTGAAGGAGAATGCATAATATGTCAATGACCACGGCAATAAAAGAAAAACTGGGCATTGTTCCTTTAGTGGAAGGCGGGAAGGATTATAAGCAGGTTTCAGACGATATTCTGAGGCCTGTAGACTCTTTTCCCACCTCTCTTTGGTGGAAAGCCTTTATACTGGCTGTAACAGTCACTGTCATTGATCTCGGAATCATCGGGTATCTGATGTATGAAGGTCTCTGGATACTCGGGATCAACAACCCGGTAGGATGGGGATTTTTCATCGTAAACTTCGTATTCTGGATTGGTATAGGTCATGCAGGAACACTGATTTCTGCGGTTCTGTTCCTCTTCCGCCAAGGATGGAGAACAGGGATCAACCGTGCTGCTGAAGCGATGACAATTTTCGCTGTCTTGACTGCTGCAAGTACTCTGATTATCCATATTGGACGTCCTTGGCTCGGTTACTGGCTTTTCCCGTTTCCAAACGAAAGAGGCCCTCTTTGGGTGAATTTCCGTTCACCTCTGATCTGGGATACTTTCGCAGTATCTACCTATCTTTCCATTTCACTCGTATTCTGGTATATAGGTCTGATTCCTGATATGGCTATCCTCAGGGACCGTGCAACTCACAAAGTGAAGAAAGCGATCTACAGTGCACTTTCTCTTGGATGGGTCGGTTCAAACCGGGCCTGGTCACATTATGAAATCGTATGTATGCTCCTTGCGGCTCTATCTACACCGCTCGTTCTTTCGGTGCATACTATCGTCAGTTTTGACTTCGCGGTTTCTATCCTTCCTGGATGGCATACTACAATTCTGCCTCCTTACTTCGTTGCCGGTGCGATTTTCTCAGGTTTTGCAATGGTCGTGACTCTGATGGTCATTGCAAGAGAAGTGTTCAACCTGAAGGAATACATTACACTCAAGCACTTGGAAAATATGAACAAGGTTATTATGGTGACCGGTCTGATGGTCGGTTATGCATACGGTTCAGAGTTTTTCATCGCGTGGTATTCCGGAAACGAATATGAAGGATTTACTTTCGTGAACAGAGCATTTGGTCCTTATGCCTGGGCATACTGGATTATGATTTCCTGCAACGTCCTTTCTCCACAGGTGTTCTGGGTGGAAAAATTCAGAAAGAACATCAAGATTATGTTTGTCGTATCCATCTTTGTAAACATAGGGATGTGGTTTGAGAGATTTGTAATCGTGATGTCCACACATAAAGACTTTATGCCTTCGAGCTGGGCGATGTATGTGCCTACTTTCTACGATTTTGCAATGCTTATTGGAACATTCGGTATTTTCTTCACTCTGTTCCTGCTGTTCTGCAGAATTCTTCCTGTGATCGCAATTGCTGAAGTAAAAACAGTTATGCCAAGTAAAGACGGAGGACACCACTGATGTATTGGTTTAAAAAAGAACAGTTTCATTCTTATCAGGAAACAGATTCCGGTGTCTTCGGTCTGTTTGACACTCCGGCAGAGATTCTGGAAGCAGCTAAAAAGACTAAGGAAAAAGGATATGACGGGTTTGACTGCCTCACTCCTTTTCCTGTGCACGGTCTTGACGATGCAATGGGACTGCCCAGATCGGGCATCCCTTGGATCAGCTTCTTTATGGGTCTTGTAGGATGCGCATTCGGATTTGGGTTCCAGTATCTGACTCACGCTGTCGACTGGCAGAACAACTTTTCAGGCAAGGCAATGAATGCCTGGCCTGCGTATGTGCCAATTACATTTGAGGTGACCGTGTTTATGGCAGGAACAAGTGCAGCGATTGCAATGTTTTACCTGGCAGGTCTCGGAAAAGGAAGAAAAAGCCTTCATCCCGATATTACAAGTCACAGATTTGCTCTTTGGATTCCTTCCAGCTCCAAGAATTACAAGCAGGAAGAAGCAGTCAGCTTCCTCGGTTCACTTGGTGCAAAAGAAGTTACGGTGGTAAAATAAAAATGAAACTGAATAAAACATTACTTACTTTCGGATTTCTGCCATTCATTATTTCCTGCGGACTCGAAAGAGGATTTCCTGCATGGCAGTTTTTTCCAGATATGTATGAATCTCCTGCAAGGGAAGCGCAGGAATTTGATCCGACAGCTCCAAATAAAATAGGAGGAAGAATTCCTCCAATCGGAACAATTCCTGTGGATTTCGAACCTTATGAGTTTGATGCTGTCACAAGCATCACTGATCTTCCGGGAAAAGACAAGGGTCTGGTTCGTCCTGCGGACATCAAGGAAACCTTGACATCCTATAAAAGGGGCGAGGACAGATTTCAAGTCAACTGTTTTCCATGCCACGGACCGAGAGGTCAGGGAAACGGACCTGTGAATGGACCTGCTCCAAAAATGAATGTGTTTCCTATTCCGAATTTAGCCGGTGAGGATATTGCTGCACTGACTGACGGTCAGCTGTATCACGTAATCACAAAGGGCTGGGGTCGTATGCCTGCGTATGCTTCTCAGATAGAACCTGATGACAGATGGAAAATTATTATGTATATCCGTAAGATTCAGGAAGCTTATAAATCTGGAAAAATTTCAGATACAAAGTGACGGAGAATTATGAAAGCTGAACTTTCTGAAAATACTTTAAATTATACAATTTCCTCAAAGACAAGAGGGAAGCTGCTTGCTATGATACTGGTGGGACTCATCAGTCTGGCACTGTCTTTTTTCCTGATTCATGACCCTGCCAGAGGCGGACACAGCAATGCTGGATGGTCTGCTCTCCTGATTGGAACATTTATTACTTTGGGAGTGTCCGTTGCGGGGATTTTCTTCACTGCAATTACTCATATCACCGGATCTCATTGGTCTGTTACGATCAGAAGACTGACTGAAACCTTCTGGATTTATCTTCCGATTGCAGTCGTGCTTCTCGCGATTGTGACAATCTTCGGAACCCATGATCTTTACGAATGGTCACATGAAAATGTTGTAAAAGGGGACAAACTTCTCCAGCACAAAAGCGGCTGGCTGAATATGCCCTTCTTTCCGATTCGACTGATTGCTATCGGGCTGATCTGGATCTTCTTCGGATCACTGTTTTACAAGAACTCAGTGGCACAGGATGATTCCAAGGATGTAACATTTACTCAGAAGAATTCCAAACTCTCTGCAATCTTTCTTCTTCTGTTTGCGATCAGTTTCTCGGTCGCTGCATTTGACCTTTTGATGTCTCTGACTCCTCATTGGTTTTCTACAATGTGGGCAGTCTATATTTTCGCAGGGATTTATCAGACCACATTCGCTGTTTTTGCAGTATTCATTTACCATCTGAAGAAAAACGGGTTTTTCGGAGATGCAGTCAACGACAACCATATCCATGACGTTGGAAAATTTGCAATGTCCTTCTGTGTATTCTGGGCATACGTAGGTTTTTCTCAGTTTATGCTGATCTGGTATGCGAACCTGCCGGAAGAAACATTCTGGTTTGAGCAGAGACTGATCGGAGGATGGACTCCTTTCACTATTGCGCTCCCATTCATTAAATTCGTGATTCCTTTTCTTCTTCTGATCAACAGACCAAACAAAAGAGATATCAATTTCCAAGTGAAGGTTGCATTCTGGCTGATTTTCGTGGAATTTGTGGAAATCTTCTGGATCGTCTTCCCAAGCAATTTTGAGACATTCAATCCTTTGAGTTTCTTCCTTTCACTGGGTGTAACGATTGGAACATTCGGTGTCTTCGGATTTGCAATTCTCTGGAAACTTCAGAAAGCCAAGCTTGTTCCTGTCGGTGATCCTAGACTGGAACAGTGTCTGAATCATCATCAGTAAGGAGATTATATGAAAAAGATTCTAGCATTAAGTTTTATACTTTTCCTTTTAAACTGCACTAAGAGTGCAGAGGTGACTCAGGAAGGTGCTGGGTTTTATGCTGATGAGAAGCTTCAGACTAAAATCGCAGATCTTTCTAAGGGTACTGTTGTTGAAGCGCTGGACTACAGAAACCATGCCTGGAATGTCAGAGACAGTATAAAGATCAAGTACAATTCCCAAGTGGGTTATGTATCTCCAAGATCTTTAGTTGTCGGTCAGAATCCTGAGAAGTCTGTTTTTAAATGGGGTTACAGAGCAGATTACAAGCCGTTTCTGGATCCAAATGACAAGACCAGATACAAACATGGTTTTGAATATCCGCAGCTGAAGAACCTGCCAAAGACAAAGGTTCCTCTGGAACAGCTTCTGGAAGGTGCAAAACTCGACTGAGTTTTCCTCAATCAAAAATTGAAAAGCCTCGTGATACACAGTATGACGGGGCTTTTTTATGCAAGGAGAGACATTGAAAGTGAAAATTCTGTTTAGCTGTGTCCTTATTATTATGGCAAAATGTATGGACAGCCGAATTCAAGCAGCGGCGTATGGATTTATATGCTTGGTGCAATTGCATACAAACAGGATGTGACGGTAAGGGTGAATCCGGAAAAATAAGAGCTGAAGAGTTAAGGCAGGATCTCATAACTGTGAGTAATCTTCGCGGTCTTTTCTAAAGTCTTCGCAGCTGAACAGTATTTGTCGAGGGACAGATGGATTGCCGTTTCCAGTCTGTCCTTTTCTATTTCACCGTATGCCTTGAAATGGATGTGAATTTCAGTAAATACACTCGCTTCTTTTCCCTGTTCTCTTTCTCCATTCACATCAGCAGTAAAATCTCTGACTGTCTGTCTCTGTTTTTTAAGTATGCTTATTATATCAATTGAACTGCAGGAAGCGAGCCCCATCAGAAGCAGTTCCATAGGTCTGGCTCCCTTTCCGAGTCCTCCGATTGCAGGAGATGCATCGATATGCACTCTGTTTCCAGACTCATTCTCTGCTTCAAAATGATAAGGTTCTTCCAGTCTTTTTAATGATATTTTCATACGGTAATCTCCAGTCCCATTCCTGTCAGTGTTTCTTCACCGGTTTCCGGTGAGTATTTATAAATCCAGTCCCATTTTACAGTCACCTGGTATGATTTTTTTGTAAGCATATCCATATTATGGGAAATCAGAGGATTTTCCTTCACTCTGTTCATAAATTCAAGGACATCTGAATAAAGCGAGCCTGAAAGAAAGGTGTTCCAGAAATTTTTTCCGGTGATTTCCTCATTCGTATAATGAAAAACTTTTTCGAAGGAAGGGTTGATGAAAAGAACTGTCCCGTCGGTTCTCAGCTCGCAGTAAAGAATGCTGCTTTCCTG
>DAORDI010000129.1:11586-14503 GCA_035345895.1 Leptospiraceae bacterium | reverse complement strand
TCTCTGTTTCCAGATGATATTCTATGACCACGGGGAAAAAGGGAATGAAGCTGGGGCACGAGCGGCGAAGCAGCGGAGGAGAGGATAGCGTAAACAATTGAGAGGGTGAAAGTCCAGGTACCTCGCTTTGCTGTAAACGATGGAATTATTCGACCTGCGTAACCATTTTAAATTGCATTGACAGGTCCACGAAGTTCTTGGTAAAGTTGCTAATAGTTTTTCCAGAATTGAATTTCTGCATTGTATGCTGGAAAAAACTTTGGATCAATAGGGAAATGGTATGAAAAGAATTTTGCCCGGTGCTCTCTTAATGCTCCCGACTCTGCTCTTTGCAGCGGATATGGGCGGAATATTTTTTGTAATCCTCTGGGTTTTTTTGGGATACCAGTCTCTTTACAACATTCTGACAGGACTGATAATTCTGCTCTTTCTGAAAAAAGGGGCTTATTCAGCTGTTCCGAAAACTTTTGTATATATTTTTCTGACTTTGGGAATCATTAGCGGAGGGGCACTTCTCGTTACGGTGACAGGACTGTGTTTTGAACCGGTGTTTTGGAAGGATGCATATCTGCTTTCATTTCTGATGCTGGCCTTAAGCATAATTACAGGATGGTTTCAGATTTCCCGAGGCAGACTGTATCTGAAAACTGCCGACTCGAAGTAAAACGGATAAATTGAAGCAATTCTTCTGCTTTTGTGCATACGGGATATTTTGTAACTGAAATTTAATTTCATGGCTGCATTTGCAGAATTAGGAGAAAAAGTGAAAACCGGACTTTTCAGTCAGTGGTGACAATGGCGACAGAATCTTTGAAAATGCTTACTGAACGCACTATGCTGTAAAAATAGAAATTTCTGCCGTACCCAAAATTGATGAATTTCTGCAAATATCCGATCAGTCTTGATTCCTTTGAGATCCCAAAAAACGCTCGATTTTCTGATCTGTCTTTTTGAAATCATCATAGCAGGTATATATGAAACATCTATTTTTTATATTATTGGTAATTTTATTTTCTGACTGCAGAAAGACAGAAAGCAGCGCCGCTCCTTCCGCAAATTCATCCGGATCTGTGCCTGATTCTCACGTTTCTTCAGACAGAAGACAGTATGTGACTGTGGATTCATTGAAACTTCGTTCCAAGCCGGATCTGAAGGCGGAGACAGTCGCTCTTCTCGAAAAAGGAGACTCTTTTTATGTGACGGAAGAATCTTCAAATGAAACTGAGTATGAGGGAAATACAAGCCGATGGGGAAAGATCAAATTCAGAGGAAAAGAGGGATGGGTGTTTCTGGCATTTGTTTCCTTTGATCCGCCTTCGATGCTTTCGGATGCAGAAAAAGAAAAAATTCAGAAGGCATACGAGGATGAAGTCAGCAGACAGGAAAAAGAACTGGAGAGGCAGATGAAGGCAGATCCGAATTTTCAGAGCTGTTCTCCTCCCGGATGCGGAATATTGACTGCGGAATTAGCGAATGCAGAAAAGGGGTGCAAGAAATACAAAAGAGAAGAAATTAATGCACTTTCCAAGGAAAACCGGCTGGAATATGAAAATCTGGAGTCTTACAAGGATGATTACTGCAAATATTTCGGAATGCGGATTCAGTCTCAGTGCCCTGTCGGAAACTGGTAACTCACCTTACGCAAATATGATATGCTGTCTAGAAGCGGTATTTTTTTGAAAGCATTAGTGAAGTCTAATGAATCAGTAAAAACAGCATCTTCCAAGCTTGCGGGAGTTTAGCCAGTTTCTAAATGTTGGCAGCCAGTCACTGACATCGGCGAGGGCGGTAGCCGCTTCCATACCTTGCGAGCCCTCAAGCCGCCGGCAGGCGTTCCTGCCCAAAACGCTCCACCTGCAGCTGAAGGCGTAAGGTGAGCTGGTAAATATGAATGATGTGAATATCATCATGACTTTTTATTAAAAAATATTCTGCAAGGAATCTGCTATGATTCAAAAAATTCTTCTGATTTTACTGTTGTGCAATATTTTATATTGCAGAAGGCCTTCCGGAGATCTGCTTGAGATCCAGGGAGGAACTTTCAGAAGGGGGAAGGAGATCGCACGGATTCCGGATCAGTCTCCTCCGAATGAAGTTTCCGTTTCTTCTTTTTATTATCAGTCAAAACTGGTTACAATTGCAGAATACTCTGAATTTCAGAAAAAGACAGGGCACATTACCGGGGCGGAAAAAAAAGGATACTGTATGACTTCTCATGAGGGGATGAAGGACTGGGAATGGGAGAAAGTTTACGGTGCCGATTTCAGAAATCCCTTTCTTGGAAATGAAGACCCGAATGCAAAACCGAAACCGGACTGGCCTGCAGTATGCCTGAGTTATGCAGATGCGGCAGCATACTGTGCTGATCTTGGAATGAGACTCCCTACTGAAGCAGAATGGGAATATGCCCACAGAGCGGGGAGCACTTCCCGGTTTCCCTGGGGAGAACAGCCTGAGCCTCGGGGAAGTTTTCTTCTGAACTACTGGCAGGGAAAGACTCACAGAAATGCAGAAGTCAAGGACGGATTCAAGTATCTTTCTTCTGTAACTGCATTCCCGCCGAACAGATGGGGAGTTTACGATTCAGTCGGCAATGTATGGCAGATCACTCTGGACTATTACGCGCCGGAAGTCTACAGGCTTTCACTGGAATATTTTCAGAAGAAAGGAAACCCTGTTCTGGATCCGGCCGTCAATAAGGAGAAAATATCATTTCATGATGATATATCTCACAGGAAAAGACTTTTCACTGTCACAAGGGGAGGTTCCTGGTGGTGTTCCGAGAAAACCTGCAATGGGTACGGACTGAATTACCGGGGAAAAATTCTGGAAGACACTGTATTCAGCAACAACGGGTTCCGCTGTGCAAAGAAGATGGACAAGTATGAAAAATATGCTGACTGAAAAGGAAGAAAAT
>DAORDI010000129.1:0-11486 GCA_035345895.1 Leptospiraceae bacterium | reverse complement strand
TGTGCAAAGAAGATGGACAAGTATGAAAAATATGCTGACTGAAAAGGAAGAAAATATTTCCGGAATAAATACTGATATAATCAGTTACTGCTCCGAATCAAAAACAAAGATATTAATTTTTCCTGGAAATCCCGGCATTGCAGACCTTTACAAAAACTTTGCAGAGCTGATAATAGAGGCTATGGGAGGAAACTGCTGCATCTATATCATCGGATATGCAGGATTTACAAAAAAGAAGCCGGAGAGACATTATACAATTCAGGAGGAAACGGAGCACAAGGCGGAAGTGATTCATCAGTTGAGGAAAAACTGGGCGCCTGATTCAAGGATTTTTATTCTGGGGCACAGTATCGGAAGCTGGATCGGGATGGAAGTCGTAAAAAAGTTCAGGAAGGAAATGAAAATTGCTTTGATACTCCTTTTTCCGTTCATTGCAAAATCAGATAATGAAATTCAGAAAAAATTTGCAGGATTTTCAGAGAAGAAAAGATATTATCAATTCCTTCTGGCCGGATACAAAGTATTCCGCAAGCTGCCGGGAACTATGCTGTCGCCTATGATCAAGTTTTTCTATTCATATGCATCCGAGTATGCACTGGAAATTATCAGCGAGTTTTTTCTAGAAAGAAGTCATATTCCTGAAAATATTTTCTATCTGGCAAACTCTGAATTTCATACATTAAGTTATGAATTGGATATGGATTTTTTTGAATCTGAAAAGAAATCTGTGGTACTATTCTATTGTCATGAAGATATGTGGGCTCCAGTTTCTCAGATGGAACAGCTGAGAAATCAGATTCCGGATATCAGAACAGAAGTCCTTCCTTTAATTACTCATGATTTCTGCGTAAACTCAGATCAGTGCCGGACTGTGGCGCAGAAAGTCTGCGAATCTGTTCAATTCTGATTTTAATCAGAGCAGATTTATTTCCAGATTTCCTGAACCAGTTTCTTAAAATGATTTCCTCTTTCTTCAAAGTTTCTGTACTGATCAAAACTTGCGCAGGCAGGACTGAATATGATATGCGTTTCAGTGTTCTGCAGAACCGTTTTCAGATATTTCAGAGAATCTTCCACTGTGGAAAAGAATTCTGCATTTGGGTAATTTTTTTTGATCGCATCCTTCCAGATTTCTGCGGCCTCTCCGTACACACATAAAATCGGACTCATTTCAGTGAGTCTTCTGAAGAGAGGTTCCAGAGGTTCATTCTTCGGTCTTCCTCCCAGAATAAGTGCAGTGCTGTCTGTTTTTTTATAACCGGCAGTTCCTGAAAGCATACTGTGAAGGTTCGTTGATTTTGAATCATTAATGAAAATGAAATTTTCATGAGAATGTACTTTTTCAAAACGGTGGCTGAGACCGGTAAAACTGGAAATGGAATTCTGAATTTTTTCAGGTTCCATTCCTGCAGATTCGGAAAGCAGAATTGCCGCTGCAAGATTTTCCAGATTATGATATCCGAACAGAGGGAACCTTTCCGAGGAGTATCTGAATCTTTTTGTATGAATTGCTTTTTCATTTTCCAGTATGACTGCATCTGAGCTTTCTGATTTTCCAAAGAACAGCGTTTTTTGGGGGAAAGGAAAACCGGAATATACGCTTTTAAGTTTTTCATTCAGCACAAGGATATGATTCGGATTTGAACTGTCTGAGATTTTCCATTTTGCCCTGGCATAATTCTCCATTGTCTTATGTCTTTCCAGATGATCCGGTGCAAGATTCAAAATTGCAGAAAAGTCCATATGAAGCTCTCCTGAGTCTTCCAGCTGATAACTGGAAAGTTCCAGTACAGCAAAATCCAGACCATCCTCGCAGATTTCGATGAATGGTTTTCCGATATTTCCGCCAGCTTCGGTTTTCGGTTCTTGAGATTTTATGATATGTGCAGTCAGGGAGGTTGTGGTGGATTTTCCGTCAGTTCCTGTAATGCCGACTGTTTTTCCTCTGAAAAAAGCCTTTGCAAGTTCAATTTCACTGAAAACTGGAATCTTCAGTTCTTTTGCCGATTTCAGAATTTCGTGCTCCGGACTGATCCCGGGACTTTTGACAATGCAGTTCAGCGGAAGAATATCCTTCAGAGAAGCTGAGTCGGGAAAATACGCTGCAGATTCCTGCGGAGCTGTTCTGTCGATAAGAATAGGAGTGCAGCCTTTTCTTCTTAAAAAGTCGAGGACAGCTGTGCCGGAAATCCCGCCTCCTAATACTGCAATTCTGGAATCGGGCTGAATGTATTTTGGAATATCCACATCTTCAGTGGTTTTTTCCCCTATTCATCCGTCAATTAAAGTAGATTAGACGAAAAAAAAGACCGAAAAAAATCAAGTAATTTTTTTACAATTTGCTTAAACTCATTTTGACCTCTGAGCCAAGCTTAAAAAAATGGCTTTATGCTGACTTTAATGATAGTTCTTTTTATTTCAATTTATGCAGCCGATATTCTGCTGCTCTTCTTCTTTGGATTTCATTCCATTCTGATGGTTTACCTTTATAAGAAAAACCATGAATACTGCATTTCAGATCCTTCCCGTGATCTGGATGTAAATGATCCGAAGCTCCCTATAGTCACAGTACAGCTCCCTATATTCAATGAATTTTATGTCATAGACAGACTGATAGACTCCGTAATTGAGCTGAAATATCCGAAAGAGAAACTGGAAATCCAGATTTTGGATGATTCTACTGACGAAACTGTGCAGAAAGTGGCCGGGATTGTCCGCAAATACACTCAGGAAGGCTTCTGGATTACTCATATTCACAGAACCGACAGAACAGGACATAAGGCCGGTGCTCTCGAAAACGGACAGAACCTCAGCAAGGGCGAGTATATCGCGATTTTTGATGCGGATTTTATGCCTGAGCCTGATTTTTTACTGAAAACCCTCAGTTATTTTGATGATCCTGAAATCGGAATGGTCCAGACAAGATGGGGTCATATCAATCAGAATTATAATGTTCTCACAAAAGCTCAGAGCTACGGGATTGACGGTCATTTTATGATCGAGCAGGTTGCCAGAAATGCCAATAATCTTTGGATGAACTTTAACGGTACTGCAGGGATCTGGAGAAAAAAGTGTATTGAAGATGCAGGCGGATGGGAACATGATACTCTCACTGAGGATTTCGATCTTTCCTACAGAGCAGAGATGAAGGGCTGGAGATTCAGATATTTCAAGGATATCGTATGCAAGGCTGAAATTCCTGCAATGATTTCAGCGTATAAATCACAGCAGTTCAGATGGTGCAAGGGAAGCATTCAGACTGCAATGAAACTTCTTCCTAGAATTTGGAATCATGGACTGAACTGGAAAGTGAAGGCTGAGGCAGTTGTTCACCTGATCAACTATTCCGTATGTCCTCTTATGGTTCTGAACATACTTCTCACCGCACCTCTTCTTTTGATGGAGTATTGGACTGGATTCAGTTTTACTGACCTTCCTCTGACTATCCTGTTTCTGACAGCAACTCTTCTGTCTGTCGGATCTGTAGGACCTCTTTTCTTCTATGCTTATTCTCAGAAAGAAATCTATCCTGACTGGAAGTCCAGACTCGGATTTCTTCCTGTAATGGTAATGATCGGTACAGGTGTTTCGATCGTGAATACCAGAGCATGGATTGAAGCGGTTCTTGGAATCAAATCAGGATTCAAGAGAACTCCTAAACTCAGAATTGAGAACAGTGCCGACAGTCTGAAAGAAAGAATGAAATATACAGTGCCGATGGATTTTCATGCAATACTGGAAATTATGATGGGTGTATACTGTATCTTCTGCATTTACCTGTCTATCGTTACATATAAACCTTTTATCATTGGTTTTCTTGTAATCTATACTGCAGGATTTTTCTTCGTGGCTTTTGGAACACTCAGAGAAGCATTCTGGAAACTCCAAAATCAGTGGAAACGTTCGGTACAGGTAGAAACGGCTTGACATCAGGCCTGTCAGATCAAAATTGGTTAAAAATGAAGCCAGAATCTTGGCTGTAGAGACGATTATGCATGGAAATTTGAATCAAGATATCGAGATGGAAAAAGTATATTGTGCGAACTGCATTCATTGTGTCGTTGTAAGACACTTTGAAGCGGAACAGGACAAGTATATACTTAGGGTGAAGTGCAACAAGAAAAAATGGTCGAAGAGATCCGGTGAGGAAAAACTTTACAAATACTTCACTGTTGCCCGCCGTATGCAGTCTGATTGCGAATTTTATCAGGAAATGGGAGATATTCTTCCTTACATTAAAAACCTGAAAAAAGAACTGCCTATCAAAGATGAAATCTACCTAGTAAAATCTCCTGTGTAGTAGGTTAGGGAAGAAGGGCTCATGATAAGCTTTAAATCTTCCCAGTTTTTTGAACTGAAAAAGAAAACAGATCTGGTTGTACCGGTTCCGATTCTAAACGACAATCTGAAAGTCACCTCAGATTTTTTCGGTGAAAAATTGGAACCGATCGGAGATTTCCCAAGAAGAGTAAAAATCGGAGAAACTGTTTTCAGTTCTAAGGCAAGCAAGATTCTTTCGCCGGTCAACGGCATTGCCGAAATCGATGAAAAAAAACAGGTTCATTTCAGGATTGACGGTCGCCTTAATTTCAGAGCAAAGTTTGAAAGAAAAGATTACACTTTTCTGGAGCTGAAGGATAAACTGAATGCTCTTGGAATTGTTTCTCTTGACCTGCCCGGAAAAAATGTATCCAGTCTTCTGGATGAATTTGACGCATCCGAGGACACTATAGTCATTTTTGCTCCCTATACACAGGAAAACTTTTTTGACTACAGGGCATTAATGCAGAGCAAGTTCAAACAGGAGCTTGAAGCATTCAAGGCAAACATCAAAAAAATATTTCATAAAGCACAGTTCATTGATTATCAGACAGAAAAACTGACTCCCTATTCTTACCCTGACGGGCACCCGAGATATTTTTTATATAAACACTGCGGCATGAACATCGAGGGAGAACTTCCAGTCAAAAAAATTCTCTATCTTGGTCCTGAAACCGTTTATCATATACTGAATGCATTGTACTATGACATTCCTTTTCATGAAAGAATACTTTCTGTAGTAGTCATCAACAGACTTGGATTCCAGGAAGGGGAGAACAGGTCTTACAGAGTGCGGAACGGTACAGACATGAAGGAGTTTCTGGAAACAATTCAGTCTGAATGCGGATACAAATATTTCACAGTCAATTCTTTTTATGAAAAACAGCCTGTCTATGAAATCGGTGCAGAATTTGTCTTTGATATATATCGTCATCATTCCATCATTATATGTGAAGAACTTTTTCATGAGAAAGGAGAAGGGGTATGCACGGACTGCAATGACTGCAGTTATTTCTGTCCGGTTTCAGCAAATCCTCGCGCACTTCTGGAAAATGACAAATCAATGTTTGCCAAGGATATCTGTCTTTCATGCGGACTCTGTTCTGTATTCTGCCCTTCACATATAGATTTTGCAGACAGGATACGGTTTCAAAAAAATAGGGTGCAGGAAAATGCCGTCTCATAAGGTCAGTCTTACCAATCACGGATTCAGAATCGTATCTGACGATTTTTATATAGATCTGTTTTCTCTGCTTGTACTGAGCAGTCTTTCTGTGCTCAGCCTTTTTACCGTTCCGGATCAGATCTTTCAGTTTATCTTTCTGTCAGCGGCGTCCGGAGGTTTTTATTTTCTGTACAGACAGAAAGTAGGGTACCTTTACTCCGTCAGTTTTTTTTCTCATATGCTTCTCTTCTGGCTCCTCTGTCCTCCTTTTGCCAGAAACTGGGTGAGTCTGACCTGTGCAGTCATCATTTCATTCAGTCTGCTCTGGAAAGGAAATCCGTTTCGGGAAATTTATTTTCCGTTTTCTCTTTTCATAATTCTCGTTTCCATTGCGGTGAGCCTAGTTTTTGTGGAAGGATTTCATTTTATTTTTCCGCTGAAAAGTTCCGGATATATGCCCTGGTTTGCTGATGAAAATCTGATACCTGGAAGTTACCAGTCGGGTCTCTGTCTTTCAGGTCCTGCAAATTTCCGATATTATTCCTATCTCGAAAGCCTAAGGGCGATGCTTATTTTTATTCCATGTCTTTCGCTTCTTCGGCAGTACACAAAAAAATTGGATTTTTTTCTGCTTCTGATTTTCTTTGCATCAGCTCTGTTCATTTTCAGATTTGATTCTTCCCTTTCGCAGGAAAGAGCTGTAACACTTTCCTGTATCTGGTTTCTTCTTTTCAGTATGCCTGGAAAAAATTACGGATTTTCATATATATATTCAGGATTCAGTTTAATTATTTCCACTGTGTTCAGTATTCTTCTTTTCCATTATTATCCTGAGCTGCCGCCATTCATTATTGTGCTGAACTTTTTTCTTTGTCAGAGTATGTTTTTTGTATTTGTCAGGCAAAAAAATCTTAAGAGGATGAACAGGCAGAAACAATGAATCACCTTTTAGAATTAGTAACAAGATCCAATATCGTCTATAATCTTCAGGCTGAGTCAAAAGAAGAAGTGATCAGAAAACTTGTGGAGCATGCCTGCAGTATCCGTCTAGTGAGCAGTGAGAAGGCAGATGAGATTGTCTACCTTCTTTTGGAAAGGGAAAAATCAATGTCTACAGGGATAGGGAGCGGAGTTGCAATTCCGCACTGTTCCATTACCGGAATGAATGAACTGAAGGTAGTCATAGGCCTTTCCAAAGAAGGGATTTCATTTGAAGCGATCGACAAGCTGCCAGTGCATATTTTCATTATGCTGATTGTGCCAAAAGAAAAATTTCAGGATCATATCAGAACTCTGGCTCTGATCGCGAAGACTCTGAATATTCGGGAAGAACGGGAAAAATTCATTCATTGCCAGTGTTATGAAGAGATTATCTCGGCTTTTTCTGCAGAGAACAAGTGAAAATTGAGAGTAGAGACACCTAGAGAAAGAATTCTTTCGGAGGTCTCCCTATTCATTGTTTATCTTTTCTGTCTTATGTTTTCCATCTCCGTGCTGATCAATCTGAGAAGCCTGGATGCTGCGTATTCAGCGGCGGAAAGAATTGCAGATTCCGATCTGAAGACCCTGAAAAATAAAAAAAGTTTTTCAAAGGAATTTCTGGAAACATTTCTTTCTGTATCCTCGCTGAATTTCGGTGAAACACTTTCCGGAGAAAATGTGTCCAGGCATATCCTTGAAAGGCTTGAGCCAACCTTTTTTCTTGCCGCGACTGCAGTCGGAGCAGGTTCATTTTTCGGAATTTTCCCCGTTCTCTTCTTCTCTGCCAGGAACTGGAGTCTGGGTATCAGCCTGCTTAGAATTATGTCTGAATTCATACTTTCCACTCCGGTGTTTACGGCAGCACTCTTTCTGTTTATCATATTTTTCCAGATATTCGCACTGTTTCCTCCCGGGGGATATGTCAGATGGGATATATCATATCTTATCCTTCCGGGCCTGGCTCTTGGATCAAGAACCTTTGCAAGGGTCTGTCTTTTCACAGAGGCCGAGGTCAGGAAAGAAAAAGAGTCAGCTTACGCAGTATTCCTTTTCTGCAGAGGAATGAACAGGAACACAGTCTTTTTCAAATATATCTTCTGGAAAATATTTCCCCTCATCTCGGTCATCATTCTACTGGATTTTGGTTCGCTTCTTTCAGGTGCAGTGATTGTTGAAGAAATTTACTTTTATCCGGGCATCGGAAAATCAGTCTACCATGCAATAAGGAATTTTGACGGAAATCTTCTGAAAGGAATTCTGTTTTATACCGGAATCATTTTCTATTCGTCTGCCAGACTTTCCAGGTATCTGCAGTCCTATTCTTCCGGAGCCTGGAGCCGATGAAGATCTGGAAAATCATTATCCTTCTCAGCTTCATTCCGGGACTCATTTTTTTTCCAGAGCCTGGCCGAATCAGTCTGAATCAGTCCGACTGTAATGTTTCCTTCAGCCATTTTTTCGGGTGCGACTCTCTGGGCAGGGACGTTTATTCTATGTATTCTTACGGAATTCTTCTGAATTTTTTTATCGCAATTCCCGCAAGAATTCTGAGTCTTGCATTAAGTCTTGCAGTGCTTTCTTTCCGTTTTTCCGGAATCAGAACTGTAAAGATGCTTACCGATTCGTTTGCATCCGTTTTCCTTTCTGTTCCGTCAATTCTTGTCGGTCTTCTGATTGCTGTATCATTTGGAAAGTCACTCCCTGTTTTTCTTTTTGCGCTTGCTGCTTCTGACTGGGCTCTTTCCTATGAGACTCTGAGCGGAAAACTCAGAGAAACGGAAAACGGAGGGTTCATTACAGTTTCCTTTCTTTTCGGTGCAGACAGATTTTATGTTTTCAGAAAACATCTTCTGCCTGTTCTGTTGGAATACTCCAAAACACTGTTTGTGATCGGCCTCCCCGGAGTTATAATGACTGCATCTCTCTTCAGTTATCTGGGACTCGATTTCGGTGTTTCATTTTTCGGGCCTGGTCTGGGAGAGCAGATTTCGTTTTCCAAGGATTATTTTTTCAGAAATCCTTTCAGCACTGCAGTTCCTGTTTTTGGAATTCTTTTCAGCATACTTTTATTCAGGGAGAATCATAAATGAAATTATTATTTCTTATCCTTGCAGCTGTTTCATTGAACGCTGAAGACTCTATGTTCAAATTCAGCGAACAGTACATTCCTGCACAGATGAATCCTGAAAAAAAAAGGAAAATCTGCTTTATGCCTTTCAGAAACAAAGGCGTATCACCCGGATTGAAATACCTGCAGGAAGGAATCCCTTCCGTAATTTTTTCTCATTTCCATATTGTACATTTTGTGTTCGACCGAAACCCTATGCCTGAGTCTGTAATTCATGAATCCGGACCTAGGCAGAAGAAAAAGAATGAGGAAGCTGAAACATTTTCTCCGGAAACCCTCGAGGAGTTCAATGCAGATAAAAAAATCCCTCCTCCTGAAAAGGACCCAAGGTATATCCGTCTGGAAAAAGAAATGCTCAGAGAAGTTCCGCCTCCTTACTCTGAATCTGCACAGGAGGAAGGAAAAAAAAGAGGCTGTTTCTACATTGTGACCGGTGAATTTGAGACGGCTGGAGAAGACGTTCTGAAAGTTCAGGCGGAACTGACCGAGAGAAAATATGGGAAAACCGAAAGAGTTTACGGGACTGTTTCTGTCAGAAGAGGTTTGCAGGAAATGGAAAAAATTTCTTCTCAGCTCAAGACAAAACTTTTGGCGGAAGGTGCTGTTACCGTCAAAGTGGATGCAGGTGTGCCTGATGCATTTGTTTATCTGGACGGTGAATACGCAGGCAAGACCCCACTTGAAAGAAACGATATTCATCCTGGAAGGCACAGACTGAAGATTACAAAGGAGGGATTTGTCACTCTGTTCAAACTAATATCTCCTGCAAAGAACAGGGTTTCCTCCTACAGTTTTACGCTGATGAGATCGGAAAAAAAAGCCAGGATCAGTGTCAGTTCAGATCCTGAAGGAGCTTCTGCTTATCTGGGAACGCAGTTTCTTGGCGAGACTCCTGTAAAGGATGCAGAAATTCCTGTCGGCCCAAACAGACTTCGTCTGATGAAGGAGAATTACGTTGATCATTTTCAGGGAATTGACGCAAAGGACGGCTCCGATCTCAGACTGAATGTAAAAATGAAGCTGGGTGATACTGAAAAATACTATAAAAACAGATTAAATGTATTTTTAGATTATAACTATTTTGATTTTGCACTCTATTCCCTTTACAGCTCCATTCTGTTTTACGGAACCTATATGTATGCAGGGTACAGAATAGATGTGGAGAGAGACAAATTTTATGCAAACACGAATTATTTCAATCTTCTCTTTATCCAGTCCAGTCAGGGAGGTTCCGCTTCCCTTTTCTCTCTCAATCAGAATCAGCAGCTGGCACTTTTCTTTCTGCAGAAAAAAACGACTGATTCCATCGCAGCATCCACATCCTATTACAATAATTTTCAGACAGTCGGAACAGTCGGTGCGGCTTCCATGCTGATTCTGAGCGGAGTTTTTTATTATATGGGAATCAGCTCCGATGCATTTGAGTTTGGATTTAAGCCTGATATGAAAAGAAACGAGGCATCTGCCGAGATGGAATTGAAATTCAAATTTTAAGAATGTTTTTCCATATATCATAATAAAACGGCTTTACTAATTTGCGTCGTATTTTTTTCTGGTATCAGAACATGCGGGAATAGCTCAGTGGTAGAGCACCTCCTTGCCAAGGAGGGGGTCGCGGGTTCAAGTCCCGTTTCCCGCTCCATCCTGAACCCCCCGTTTACAGTAAGCAGGTTTTCATGAAAGCAGACATTCAACCATCTCATAATCTCGTTACAGACGTTACACTGACATTTTCCTCAGAGGACATAGAAAAAGCCTACACTAAAGCTTATCAAAACGCCGCATCTAAGGTAAAAGTGAATGGGTTCAGACCCGGAAAGGCTCCTCTTGATATAGTCAAAAAGACACTTGGAAACAGTGTAGCTGAAGACGCGATTGAGATAATGCTCAAGGATTCATTGAAGGATGTGATCCCCAGACTCAGTTTTGTTCCAATGAGAGAGCCTAAGCTTAAAATCGAAAAATTCGAAAAAGAGCAGGAAATGATCGCAGTTGCCCGATTTGAAGAGCCTCCTAAGGTTCATCTCGGGAATTATAAATCTATCCGCCTCCCGGAATTCAGCATTATAGTCGAGGATTCCGATATCGAAGACAGTCTTCAAAGAGTGCGTTTTGACCTTGCAAAAACACAGGCTAGAGAATCAGGAGAATCCGTAGAAGGTACTGATCTCATCGAATATGATCTCACTTCAAAGGATTCTGACGGAACAGTTGTTCAGACTGGAGAAAAGGTTCAGTATTATCTGGGAAGAGTGGATGTAAACAAAGACTTGGAGAAATTCTTCATTGGAATGAAAGCGGGAGAGTCGAAAGAATTCGACTATGCATATCCAGAAGATTATCCAAACAAAAGTCTGGCCGGTAGAAATTTGAAGTTTTCCGTAACAATTCATTCTGTATTTAAAGTGATTATTCCTGAACTGGACGATGACAATGTCAATGAATGGAATGAGACTGTAAAGACAGTCGCTGAACTCAAAGACAGATTTAAATCCTTTAAGATGGAGTATGCAGAACGACAGCTTCAAAGTTATTACCGAATACTTGCTTTCAATGCAGTGAGAAAGGAATCTGAAATTCAAATTCCCGAAACAATGATTGACGACGAAATGAACAGCATATTTCATGATGCGATTCACGAAAACAATCTTGAACATATGAGTATGGAAGAATTTGCCAAAAAATTTGAAATCAGCCTGGATCAGATGAAGGAAACGTACAGAAAAAGAGCCATTCTGAATCTGGAAAATTCCCTGGTTCATATCGAAATTGCCAAAGCAGAAAATCTGACAGTCAGCGAAACCGAATTGAAAGCCGAAATGGAGTATGAACTGCAGAGATACCAGCAGACAGAAAGGAAGAAAATTGATCCAATTAAGCTTGCCCAAAACC
>DAORDI010000128.1:0-14593 GCA_035345895.1 Leptospiraceae bacterium | reverse complement strand
TCTGATTTCATGGCTCATCACTGCGAGAAATTCGCTCTTTGCCCTGTTTGCCGATTCAGCCTCGCTGTTCAGTATTTTCAGGTATCTGTTGCTTTTTCTGAGAGAAAGAATCATAAATGTAAGAGTGCCTAAAAGTACGGAGATGAGCATTCCGCCGGACATTACAAGCAGCTTTCTTCCTGTCTCTTCCGATTTCAGAAATTCTCTTTTCGGAACCAGTTCTATTTCCCAGTTGAAAGTCTGATATTCCAGAGGTTTTTTTTCCGAAGAGTATTCCGAAGTATATTTTTCAGGAACCGAACTGAATATCTGTTTCGAGTTTTCATATATTCTGATATAAAAATCAGTTATCCTTGCCTTTTCCATAATTGAATAAAGCAGAAATTTCAGATCAAAATCGGCGGCAATGAAACCGTCGAATCTGTTTTCAATGAAGACAGGGAAAAATGCAGTGAAGCAGATTTCCTTGGATTCGGAGTATCTGTAAAATGCGTAGGAGAAGGCAGAGTTCCCTGAGCTTCTGGATGCCTGCAATGCTTTCAGAAGTTCAGAATTGGAAATGATGCTTTCGGTTTCCGTTGTCTGCAGTTCCGGATATCGGAGGCCGATTCTGTAACTGCTGTCTATCCATTTGAAAGAAAGTATTTCAGGAAAATCCTTCAGATACTCTGCCGCATCTGCATTCCAGTCTGAAACAGGAGTTCTTTTTCTGTTTTCCCATCTTCTGGCAATTCGCTTCAGTGTCTTTTTTCTGGAATCGAGCTGATTGCCGAATATGATAATGATGTTCTTCTGGTTTGATCTTACAATATCATGAAGACTCTGATTTTCATGTTCCGATATCAGATACACTACTAGCAGACTTACTGCGGCTGAAACAAGGAAGACAAAAAAAGACAGAACAGGTACTTCGTTTTTCTTTTTCAGGATCATATTATACAGTGAAGCGGGGACTGAAATGAAACTCTCTAAAAATCAAATGAGACAATGTTTACACTCCTTCCAGTTCTTTATATAAAGAAATTTCTGCCAACCTAAAGCCTGCCGACGCTGCATCCAGCTTAAAAAACCTGCTTTCCTTCACTTTAGGGCTTGCTGACCAGCTGCAGTTCCCGGCAAGGTATGCATTTATAGTCTCTCAATGCAATATATTATACATTCTTAATATAACAATACAATACATTTTTCAGCGTATATCAAAAAAAGTTATTCTTTCTTTAGCTGCTTCAGATTTTTGCGTAGGGGTTTTCTTTCAGAGATACATCAGTCCTGTCAATTTTGACAGGACTGATGTATCGGAAACTGTATGATTTTTTACGGAGCGGCGGGAGATTCAGGAAGAGAAAAAGAATATGCGGACATATCAATCAGATTATTTGTAATTCCCTGAGTCGTCACTCCTTGAAACTGAGTCGTAGGATTTGTTCCAAAGTTCCAGTTGCAGGAATTTGTAGGTGCAAATGTAATATTGTCCGTTACAGGAACAAACAGGTTGAATCTAATATCATACTTGATTGTCTGTCTCTGCACTTTCTGCTGCCCTGTTCTGTTTCCTGCGGGTCCTGCCCAGTTGCAGATCATTCTGTCCAGTTTGAGATCCCCGGTTCCGGATGTGTTGTTGTCCGCAAATCCGAAATAGGCAGTGCCTGTATCATCGGATTTTGTTTCTACATTGAAAGTTCTTAGATATCCGTCAGAAGCATTTGCCTGCCAGCCATAGGCAACGGAGCCCTTCCCTGAATCATCAATGCTTGAGATCATTACATTGAAATCGTTTGCCCATCCGTCCGCTGCAGTCGGACCGGAGGCAGGCTTAGGGTTCAGTTCCAGTGAAGGAGTGAACATCTGCTCGGGAAGCATTGCACTGTTGTAAAGCGCATTCATCATTTTGTATTTGAGTGTCGAGCCGCTTTTCTGATAGACAACAGAAAGACCTCTTCTCACTGTGCTCAATCCTCCTCCGGATCTGTAGTCAGGCTCCTGACCTTCAATCAGAAAGACTCCTTTGTAATTGCTGTAATCATCCACACTCGCAGGTGTATGTTTCAGAATAAGGTTGAATACAATGCTTGAAGTTGTATTGTCCAGTTTTGTAATTTTTTTTGCAATCTGGGTTTTTGTAAAGAATACCGGTCTTGATTCTGTATCCGTCTTGTCCCTTTCCATCGTAGCCGCCTTGAACACCAGTCCGGAAGGAGCAGTAATCGAATTCATTTCCTGTACGAGATCATATTTTTCTCCCTTGGCAGGAAGACTGTTTTTGGACTTCTGGGATACACATGCCATCGCAGTGAAAATTCCCATTGCCAAGTCTGCCTTGTTTGCTGTATATTCCACAAGAGCATTCATCTGTGCTGCCGCACAGGCCTCACCGCTTGCCTCTGCAGATGTCCAGATTCCCAGATCACCCTGAGGCAGACAGAAAGGAAGTCCAGGAGGACAGCCAGGCACAGCGACACCCGCTCCATCAGGATGATTTGCATATCCGAGCGTGGGTCCGTAGCAGCTGGGTGTACTTTTGGAAAGCTTGAATTGGGTGGGAATGGCCGCAAGACAGTCAGAGATATTTTCCGGTTTTTCCAATACAGCCTGAAATTTTTTTTTCTTATTTTCGAAGTCGGCCGGAAAGTCGTCAGTTCCTGATTTTGTCAAAGAACCTTCTCCAAAAGCCTTGGAACTCAGTGTTTTGGATGCAGTGCTTGATGCAACTGCGAAACTTGTCGGGACTGTTCTGCTGAAAGGATTTGTACTGAGCTTGTCGGCGGAAGAAGATGATTTGGAATTCATTCCTCTCAGAAGGAGAGCCAAGTTTGATGAAGAGGAACCGGAACTGCTGTCTGAACAGTTAAAAATGAAAAAGATGAGAATCGTTAAGATTTTCA
Source organism: Leptospiraceae bacterium (assembly GCA_035345895.1). Classification (GTDB taxonomy): domain Bacteria; phylum Spirochaetota; class Leptospiria; order Leptospirales; family Leptospiraceae; genus DAORDI01. Next base: position 11,711 of record DAORDI010000128.1, on the reverse strand, counting down.
TTAAGATGGAATTCATGTAATCCTCCGAATGCATATCAGTCCGGTATAGTATTTTGGAAAAAAATGTCAATTGTTTTAATATGTCACCCCTAGTACTTTTACTGAGATCAGGGAACGAAGCACTCTCCTTGGCTTTTGATGCCTGATCTTTCATTCTGAATCAGAACAGTTTTCCGATGCAGCCGAATTCCATATCCGGCCCGACAATATGAATGCTTTCATCTCAGAAGGAAAGGCTCGTTTCATTATTTATTGAATTGCACATACTGCTTACTCATCTTACACCTGCGGCCGCCTGTGGCTGCCTGCGGCTTGAGGGCTCTGCTGCAAGTCTGCACGCTGCGAAGCGGCTGTTTTTAGTGATTCATCGCAGGCTGTTACTGCCGGATTTTCATAATGTTTTCTGAAGAATACAGAGTCTAGGCAGTATATCGTATTTGCGTAAGTTGAGCTGCTTAAAACAAATAGGATATTTCATAACCGCTGGATGTTTTTGGAGACATCTGTCCGAAAAAATACGTTAGCATATCATCTGTCCGGTCCTCCGATCTGCAATAAGGGAAGTCCTTCTGAAGCAGATAATAAGGAAGATCACTGAACATTAAAAAATCATCACGTAGAATTCCGATCCAGGACGGAAATAAGGGAAAATGACTGGAAAAAGAAAGGATACGGGACATTGTAAACCTGATGATGGAAACAATGATTCTTTTTTCCGGTTCTGTATTCAGTTTTGTATGGGGGCTCGGGATTCTTGCAGAAAGAGAGCAGAATGCAGGAAACAGACTTCTCTCCTGCATTCTGCTCATATCAGGCATATGGCTTCTTTCGGGAGCTTATGCTGCAGGAGAAATTCATCTGCGGTTTCCTCATTTTTATCTGATTCATCTTCCTTTCGTGTATTTTTACGGACCAGTTCTTTACAGTTATTACAGCAGGATTCTCCTGGAAGAGGAGATTCCTCTCAGCCGGATGCATTTTCATTATGCTGTACCTTTTGCAGTTCTTTTCATCATTCTTCCGTTTCATTTTCAGAGTACCGAGGATAAAATTCTCTTTATCCGCAGTGCAGGAGTCGGACAGATTTCGCAGTACCATATTCTGATCTATGCAGTCAATGCAGGGGCGAAAATTTCCATTCTGATATATTTTACAATGATTCTGAAGAAGAATATGTCTGCTTTTTCCGATCTTAAGAATCCGTCCTCTCTCTGGAAAAAGTATGTTTTATTGATTATATTTCTTCTCTATGGAGCTCTCGTTCTCGGACTCCTCGGTTTTGTTCTCGGCCGGTTTTTTTTAGTCAAAATCAGTGCAATGCTTCTTCCGTTTATTCTTTTCCTGTTTTTCATACTCTCCCGGCGTCATCCTGAGACAGTATCCGGTTTACGGCAGGAATTCAGAAGGATCAGGTACGGTCAGTCCAAGATCGATTCACTGAATGTGGAAGAAATCATTCAAAGGCTGGAAACTCTGATGAAGGAAGAAAAGGCTTTTTCAGATGAAGATCTGTCCCTTCCGTCACTGTCCGAAGAGCTCGGCATTTCCGTTCATCAGCTTTCACAGATACTGAATGAGAGACTCGGTAAAAATTTCCATCAGTATATAAATGAGCACAGGATAGAGGAGGCCAAAAGAATGATTCTCGATGAGCCGGAAAGAACAGTGCTTTCAGTGGCATACGCTGTAGGTTTTAACTCAAAATCAGCTTTCAGCAAGGCGTTCCGTACATTCACCGGAATCACTGCTCAGGAATACCGAAAAAAATATTCTGTCAGAAAATGATTTTGGGAGTTCTTTTCTATAACCTGATTCCATTTTTCCGGTTGCTTTCTATAACTCAGGTCGATCTGAATTCCTTTTTTTCCTATAATCAGTTAAAAGCTGAAGGAGAAAACAGATGTATTCAAATCTTGCAGAGATGTTTGTCATCTCATCTGAAAAATACAGTGATTTTCCCGCATTTGCATCAAGAGATGCTTCGGGGAAATTTCATTCAATAAAATACGGTGAACTGAAGGAGAACGCAGAATGCCTTTCTGCGGCCTTGCTCGATCTGGGAGCAGAGCCTGGAGACCGTATCGGCATTTTCTCGGACAACAGGCTGGAATGGATTCTTGCCGATATGGCAGTGATTATGGCTGGCTGTGCAGATGTTCCGAGGGGAAGCGATGTTACAGACGGGGATATAAAATATATCATTTCCCATTCTGAAGCAGAAATACTGTTTGTGGAAAATGAAGAGGTGCTTAAGAAAATCAGAAGAAATTCTGCGGATCTTCCGCATCTGAGAACGCTGATTATGATGGACAGAAATTCGAAAGCAACCGACAGCATTCTTCACATTTATGATCTGATGGAAAAAGGAAAAAGAATTCTCTCTAAAAATCCATCCTGTGTTCGGGACAGAATAAGAAGCATATCGGGTGATGATCTGTTCACTCTGATATACACTTCAGGCACTACAGGAACTCCGAAAGGAGTCATGCTGACTCACAGAAATATGGTTTCACAGCTGAAAAACAATCCGATAGAGATTCATTCTTCTGACCGAATTCTCTCCATTCTTCCAGTCTGGCATATCTTTGAAAGAGTGTTTGAAATGACTGCACTCTCAAAAGGCTGCTGCACGTACTATACCAATGTAAGGAATTTCAGGGAGGACCTTAAGACTGTGAGACCGACCTTTATGGCCTCTGCTCCCAGACTTTGGGAAAGCGTATACCAGGGAATAATGTCAAATCTGGAGAGGGCATCCATTATAAGAAAAAAGATGTTCAGTACAGCCTATTATCTTGCTTCTGCAGTCCGTTCAGCACAGCGGTTCCTTTCCGGACAGGCTCCTGATCTTGAGGGAAGAACACTGATGCTTTCTGTTTTGAGAGGAGCAGAAAGTATAATTACGGCTGCACTGCTTTATATTCCGTTCAGGATCATGGACAGTCTTGTTCTTTCTAAAATCAGAGAAGCGACAGGAGGACAGCTGAGAGGTTCCTGCTCCGGAGGAGGGGCTCTTCCTCTGCATGTGGATGAATTCTTCTGCAATGTCGGCATCCCAGTCCTTGAAGGGTACGGAATGACAGAAACCAGTCCGGTGATATCCGTTCGGACATTTCAGAATCTTGTCCCGGGAACGGTAGGTCCTCTGTATAAGGGAACAGAAATCAGGCTTTTGGACATTCATACCGGTGAGCAGATATATCCGGGAAAGAACGGATTTGGAAGAAAGGGAGAAATTCATGTTCGCGGAGAACAGGTAATGAAAGGATATTTCAAGAATCAGGAAGCGACAGAAAAGGTTCTGAAGGACGGATGGCTGAATACAGGCGATCTGGGAATGATGACATATAACGGATGTCTTAAGATTACCGGAAGATCCAAGGAGACAATTGTGCTTCTCGGGGGAGAAAATGTTGAGCCGGTTCCTTTGGAAAACAGGCTCCTGGAATCTCCCTTAATAGATCAGTGCATGGTTGCAGGTCAGGATCGAAAATTCTTAAGTGCACTTATTGTTCCTCGGATGGAAAGGTTCAGAGAGTATGGGAGCAGTCTTTCTGAACTTTCTGAAAATGAATCTGTAAGAAAGATTCTGAGAGAGGAGCTTAAGAGACTTGTGAGCACGGAGAACGGCTTTAAATCTTTTGAGAAAATATCCGATTTCCGAATTCTTCCGAAATCCTTTGAGGCGGGTGATGAGCTTTCTGCAAAGCTTTCCATAAAAAGGCATATTATCACAGAGAAATACAGTCATCTCATTGATGATATGTATAAAAAAGCGTAAGTTTTCGGATTCTGACCGGGCAGTTCCCGGTCAGAGGATTTCTGTCAAAGTCTGCAGTTTGGGTTTTTTCCCTTTGCCTTTGCCTCATCGTAAAGTTTTTTGGCGTCAGGAAGTTTTTCGTTCAGGTTGTTCATTCTTGTCTGATCAGACGGGTGAGTGGACATGATTTCGGGAGGTTTCGATCCTCCTGCGGCATTCATATTCTTCCATAGATTGATGCTTTCACTCGGATCAAATCCTGCCTTTGCCATGTACTCAAGTCCGAGTATGTCCGCCTCTGTTTCATGTTTTCTGGAAAATGGAAGCATAACTCCAAACTGAGCTCCCGCACCGATTGCCCCCATAATCTTTGGATCATTCTTGGTTGCAGAACCGATGGCTTCCATTCCTTTCTGAAGGAGACCTCCTTCTGAAATTCTTTCTGCACCGTGTCTTGCAAGTACATGAGCCACTTCATGTCCCATGACTGCAGCAAGCTGATCTGCGGTTTTTGCCACAGGCAGAATTCCTGTATGCACGCCTATCTTTCCTCCCGGCAGAGCAAAAGCGTTCGCAGTACTGTCATTGAATACTACTACTTCCCAGCTCTGAACTCCGGTGCTGTCGGAGATGACCGCTGTAATTGCATTTGCGATGCATTTTACATATGCATTTGTGTTCGGATCAGTTTCTGCCGGAGTCTTCTTTTTCAGATCCTCGAATGCTTTTGCACCCATCTGATTCATTTCAGGATCATCTACAGTGATGATTCTGTATCTTCCTGTCGGTGAAGTATATTTTTCCGGGAGAGCTGAGCAGTGAAACAGTAAAACTGCAGCAGTCATATATGGAATGATTTTTTTCATTTTCCCTGCCTTAATAGAAGTTTTCTAAGTTGAATTTTTCTTCCTGCAGGGTTTTCTGTAAACCTTAAAAAACAATGCTTTTGCCTCAGAGTACCCGGCCTGCAGAAACAGAAATTTCTGCAGAAACCCCGGATCTAGACCCTGAGACCTTTCAGGAATTCTGAAAGAACGGAAAAGATCTTTTCGAGAGATGCATCCGAAACCGTATAGGAGGGCGCGACATACACTGTATTGCCCAATGGCCGTATGAAAACTCCTCTTTTCATGCAGAAATCAAAAAGAGTGAGTATCGGCACTGCCTCCGGAACCTCAAATGCGCAGACTGCTCCTTTGACCCTGCCGCATTCCAGATAAGAAAATTTATTTTCTATTTTTCCGATACAGTCCTTGAATTTACTTTCCAGTCTGTTTACATCAGAGAGACGATTTTCCCTTTCATACAGAATCAGAGAATGCAGGGCAGCTGTGCAGGTGACTGGATTTCCTGTCATTGTATGACCGTGATACAGCACTGCATTTCTGTCCTCTGAGTAAAATGGAGCAAATGCTCTTTCTCCGACAAGCACAGCCGCGATAGGAAGAAATCCTCCGCTCAGTCCTTTGGATAATGTGATCATATCAGGAAGGATTCCTGCCTTTTCATATGCAAAGTTTTCGCCGGTCCGTCCGAATCCTGTGAATACCTCGTCCACAATCATGATAATATCATTTTTTTCAGTGATTTCTCTGATTCTTCTCAGCACCTTTTCACTGTACATTTTCATTCCGGATGCTCCCTGGATCAGCGGTTCGATGACAAGCCCGGCTGTGGTTTCACTGTTCTTTTCTGCGTATTCTTCGAGTCTGTCCATGCATTCTGTCCTGCAGGATTCCGGAGTTTTCTTCAAGGGACATCTGAAGCAGTCAGGAGAAGGAATCTCCTCTGTCTCGAAAAGCAGACTGGAGTATGTGTCTGTAAATACCATTGAGCCGCTGACGGACATTGCACCGACTGTATCCCCGTGATAGGAGTGAGAAAAGCGGATGAATTTTTTTTTAGTCTTCTGTTTTTTTATCTGGAAATGCTGGACTGCAATTTTGACTGCCGCCTCGACTGCACAGGAGCCGTTGTCCGTATAATGAACCCTTTTGAAAATTCCCTTTGTGAACTCATTGAGCTTTTCAGTCAGAAGTTCGCTCGGTCTGTTTGCAAATGAGGCCAGCACCGAATGATCCAGTTTCTGCAGTGCCTCTGTCACAGGCATATAGATTTCTTTTCTCCCGTGTCCGTGAATGCTTGTCCACCAGGTGGATATGGCATCTACATATTCATTTCCGTTTTCATCATAAATGAACTCATTTTCAGCACTGACTGCAGTTGGAAGCATTCTGTCCGTTTTCTGAACAGAGTAGGGTCTCCAGATTTTCATAAAACATCCTTAATGATAAAATCATGATCAAAATTTTCATCGGCATACTGTCTGAATTCTTTTTCAGCAAGACTGCGATTGGGAAAATCTGTTCTTCCCAGATACTTCACTCCCGAAAATTTCTCGATTGTAAATGCACTGTCCTCTGTGATTTCAGTATCCGCTCCGCAGAAGAAAAAACCGAGAACAGGGATATTCCTTCTGTCAAGATTCTGAAGTGTCAGAAGGGTATGATTGACTGTTCCGAGAACCGAAGAGGCGCAGATCAGCACCGGTATTCGAAGTCTTTCCAGAAGATCTGCGAATAAAAATCTTCTGTTGAGCGGGACAAGAATTCCTCCTGCTCCTTCTGAAATGATCTTCTCTGATTTTTTCTGCTTCATCTCATCAAGAAGAAATTCAAAATCAATCTCTCTGCTTTCCAGTTCTGCAGAATAATGAGGGGATGCAGGAAAAGTAAATTCATATACGGATGGAATTATGCTGACTGAGGAAATCTTTCTCACCTCATCAGAGTCCTTTTCTGTTCCTGTCTGAACAGGTTTCCAGTAGGCAAGATTCAGTTCTTTCCCATACTTGGAGAGAATCAGACTGGAAAGAAAAGTTTTGCCTACATCCGTTCCAGTGCCTGCAATAAATATCATACACTGACAGATTTCTGTCTCCGCAATTCAGCACAACTCCATTTGTATTTCTGAATCTGCGAACACGGGCAGTTCCGCCTGGAAGCAGAAACAGGGAGTTTTGATCAGATTGCTGGCGGGTTTGGGAAATGCGGAATTCATTTTTGAACTTGACAGAAGAAGAGACAGAAGATTCAATATCGAAGAACACATACAGGGGAGAGAGCATTGAAGGATTTTATCATAGGAATTGATGCAGGGACAACAGGAATAAGAGCTTTCTGTTTTGACAGAAAAGGAAAAGTGATCTCCACTTCTTACGAAGAGTTTAAGCAGATTTATCCTAAGCCGGGCTGGGTGGAGCATGATGCAGCGGAGATCTGGGCGAAGACGGAAAAACTGGTGGCTTCCGCAATACGCAAAGGAAAACTCAAGGCGTCGGATGCTGCCGGGATCGGAATTACAAATCAGAGAGAGACCACAGTCATATTTGACAGAAAGACCGGAAAGCCTGTATACAATGCGATTGTATGGCAGTGCAGAAGAACATCCGATATCTGTGCGGACATCAAGAAGCAGGGACTTGAAAGCGAATTCAGAAACAAGACAGGTCTTGTCGTGGATGCTTATTTCAGCGGAACAAAAATCAGCTGGATTCTGGACAATGTAAAGGGAGCAAGAGACAAGGCGGAAAGAGGTGACCTTCTTTTCGGAACAATCGATACCTGGCTTCTTTACAATCTCACTAAGGGCAAGTCTCATGCTACAGATCACACAAATGCATCCCGTACTCTTGTGTACAATATCAAGGAGAAGTCCTGGGACAAGGATCTTCTGAATGTGCTGAAGATACCTTCCTCTCTCCTTCCCGAGGTTCATCCTTCCAGACATATCTTCGGAAGAACAGAAGGAGTCAAGGGGCTTCCTGACGGAATCCCTATAGCATCCCTTGTGGGAGACCAGCAGGGGGCTCTTTTCGGACAGCTCTGCACTGAAGTGGGAGAAGCTAAGAATACTTACGGAACTGGCTGTTTTCTTCTATTCAATACAGGAGACGAATGCAGAATTTCCAAGCAGGGTCTGATTACCACTCTTGCCTGCGGACCGGAAGGAAAGACTGTGTATGCACTGGAAGGATCTGTTTTCATCGGAGGTGCAGTCGTGCAGTGGCTCCGCGACAATATGAAATTTTTCAAGCAGTCCAAGGACACTCAGAAAATTGCTCAGTCCATAAAGAAAGATGATGATGTTGTCTTTGTTCCCGCCTTTGCAGGACTCGGAGCTCCTCACTGGGATATGGATGCAAGAGGAGCGATCTACGGTCTGACCAGAGACACAACCCCTGAGCAGATCACAAGAGCAGCACTCAAGTCGATTGCACTTCAGTCCTATGAACTGGTGAAGGCGATGGAAGAGGATACAGGAGAGGCGCTCAAGGTTCTGAAGGTGGACGGCGGTGCTACTTTTAATGATTATTTAATGCAGTATCAGTCGGATATTCTCGGGAAAAAAGTCATCAGACCTGAAAATGTGGACACTACTGTACTTGGAGCTGCATATCTGGCGGGTCTCGAAACAGGATTTTTCAAGTCGGTGGATGAACTGAAAAAACTGACAAAGAAATTCAAGGAATATTCTCCGAAGATGAAGCCTGAAATTCGGGACGGCGAAATCAATAAATGGCACACTGCCGTCATCAAGACAAAAACAAACTGAAAAAAGCAGGGAATAATTAAAAAATATTCTCTGCACGGGACCGCAGGTAAGTGAGTAACTCGCCTTACGCAGGTGGGGTGTTTTTTGACATAAGCATACCGGCGGTTTCGCAAACCTTGAAGCTGCTAAGGGCTCCGCCCTCGCCAAACTTTCTGTTCGGGAAAAGCGGAAGACTTCCGAGCAGGCCGAGCTTCTGAGTTCCTGCTTTCTTTGCATCTTTATCCCGCCAAAATTATATTAAATACTTACAGGTCCGCCTATTTCTAAATTGACTTAAGTCAGGGGAGGAGTAATTCATGTTTATGCATGACTCTTATCTACTGGGTTCCTTCGACGAATACAATTTTAAATTTTTGGTCGCAGACTGTTCCTCTGCTGTTTCTGAGGTCATTAAAAGACAGAAACTTTCCGACTCTTCCCGGGAACTTGTAGGAAAAGCGATGATCGGTTCCTTTTTCCTTGCAGGAATGGTCAAGGAGGAGACTGTAGTGAACATTCAGCTGGAAGGTGAGGGAGAGATTGAAAGAGTTCTCGCTTATTCCGATCGGATCGGAAGGATGAGAGGGATGGCGAAGCACAGTTCAGTGCTGGCTGACAAAAAAGACATTACACTAGGCATTGGAAAAGGTTTCTTTAAAGTTACAAGATGGGGAGGAGAACAGAAACTGCAGCAGTCAGTGACTAAAATGGAGAGAATTCCGTTTGAAAGCAATCTTCTGAATCATATTGAAACCTCAGACCAGATCGTCTCCTTTCTTTCCATTCACAGTACGCAGACAGGCGAAGAGACTGATATCGTGAGAGGCCTTTTTCTTCAGGCCCTGCCTTATACTCCCCAGGAAAAAATTGACAGACTCCTCAACAGGCTGAACGATATGGATATGTCAGTGGAAGATCTCTTCAAGGGAACGCTCGAAGAGACTCTCTCCGTAATGGAAAATGTACTCTCGGCGAAGTCCAAGGTATATGATACAGGAGTTCCGGAATTCTACTGCTCCTGTTCTGCAGACAAAATTAAGACAGTCATTCTTTCGATCGGGAGAGAGGAAGCATTTTCGATCATTGCAGAGATAGGAAAAATTGAAATTTCCTGTGAATTCTGTCATGAGACCTATACATTTGATGCGGAAGAAACCAGACTGCTTTTCCTATGAGGACCATGCCGTCTCCACAGAATATGGAATTTATAATTACAGAGGACCGGCTGAAAGAACCGGCCGAGTTTCTGAAAAGTCTGCTTCCCCTGAACAAGGGAGCAGTCTGTCTGCACGGAGAAATGGGAGCGGGCAAAACGACGTTTGTCAGAACATTCGTCGGTCTCTTCGACATCCGGGACAACGTTAATTCCCCTTCATTCAGTCTTTTGAATATTTACGGAAACGGCAGAATTCATCATTTTGATCTGTACCGTCTGAGATCTGTTCAGGAAGTGGAAGATCTGGGCTTTTCCGAGATCTGGGAATCGGACACGGTCTCTCTGATTGAATGGCCTGAGAGAGCCGAATTTCTGATTCCCGAAAAGGCCGTTCATCTGGAGTTTACTCATATCTCTCCCAGAAAAAGGAAAATACTGTTCAAATGAAACTTGTATATCTGGATACTTCCACTTCTTTTATGGTCATCGGTCTGTACGAAATTTCTTCCGAAGTGAGCACAGTGGATATACTTAAAAAAAATGCACCCAGAGATGCAGGTCAGAATCTTGTTCCTCTGACTGGACAGCTTCTTGAAAAAAACGGGTGGGAAAAACCTGATCTAATTTCCGCGGCACTCGGTCCTGGTTCCTTTACTGGGATCAGAACGGCAGTCAGCGCCGCACGTGATTTTTCACAGGTATGGAAGATTCCTCTTTTCGGATTTGACACTCTCGAAGTGTACTGCAGATATTTCAGCGAAAAGTTCAGTACAGATATTGTCGCCTTGCTTGACGGTAAAATGAAGAAGGCATTTGCCGGTTCTGTCATTCAGGGCATTTACTCAGGCACAAAGGATATTCCGCCTGAAAATCTGGAGGCAGAATTCAAGATGACTGAGAATATGAAAATTGCAACTGATATGAATCTGCCCGTATCTCACGTCAGTCTGTACGACGATTTTCCTGACGCTTCAGCAGTATTGAGACACAGGCGGGAAGAGCTGCTTTCCTTCCCCAGGGAGCCTAATTATGAAAAGGTGTTTCCCGTTTACCTGAGAACCACCTATGCAGAGGGAAAATTTATATGACGGACTGAGGAATCAGAACCGTCACAGTCGTTCCTGCTCCTTCTTCGGATTCCAGTGAGGTTTCCCCTGCAAGCAGAACAGCGATTGAACGGACGAGTGTCAGACCGATTCCGCTTCCGTGAATTTTTTTCTCTTCGGAAGAAGGTGCTCTGTAGAATTTCTTGAATGCATTTGCCGCCTCTTCCGGATTCATTCCGGGGCCGGAATCTCTGAACTTCAGTTCAACAGTCTTTCCCAGAAGTGAAACGTTCACGGATGCCGGACTTTCCTCCGGTGTATATAAAAAAATGTTTTCCAGGATATGATATATCACATGAAACACGAGTTCCTTGCTCTGCTGCATATCGATATCCTGCTGAAATGAGACGCTCAGACTGTTTCTTTTCTGTCTGTGTCTGGTCTCAAGCATTGTGAGAATTTCATTGATCATCTCCCTCAGTGAAAATCTCTCGGTAAAGTATTCAAACTGTCTGGACTCGACTGAGTGAAGAAGCTCTGCATCGTGAATCATTGCCTTTTTCAGTCCTCCAAGACTTTCCATATTCAGCAGTCTGTCGGTCAGTTCCTTTCCTGAATAGTTTTCCTTTGTCAGCGATTGGATGAGTTTTTTGGATTCATCAAGATAGGACTTGAATTCTTCCGCTACATTGAAGAGGAAGTTTGTCTTGGCTTTTTCCATTTTGAAAAGTTCCAGTTCCTGCTTCTGGAAGTTTTTATAGTGTTCTACCATCTCTTCTGAGAGCTGGACGGAGATGCTGATGAGGAAAATCATGAACCCGAAATGAATTGTCTGCGGGAGAGCAATAATGTCCATTGCACGGACTGCATCGAGAACCACGCAAGGAAAAAGACCTATCGTTCCGAATACAAGAGGTTTCAGACGGAACTTGTTTCTTTCATAATGATTGTATATCCAGTATACCAGAAGGCTTGAAGGAAAAGAAAGAAGCACTGCATTCACTGAGATGATTCTTGACCAGTTCGCACTTGTCTTTGCGGAAAACAGTGTATACACAGCAAGAATGAGAAGAACTGCTTCATATGCATACGTATATTTGTTTCTGCTGATATGAAGGAATTCGGCAAAAAATGCAATGAAGAGCGGAGGAAGAGT
>DAORDI010000127.1:0-14636 GCA_035345895.1 Leptospiraceae bacterium | reverse complement strand
AGAAGTCTTTCTCTCGGAAATTTTTCAAATGAGACAGTTCAGTACGATGCGGACAATGAAATCGGGGATCTTGTAAAGGAATTCAACGGACTCATTCAGAAATTCCAGACAATACTCAAGGACACTTTCTTCGCCAAGGCAGGACTCGACAGCGCATCCTCAAATATTATGATGGCGGACAATGATCTTAAAATCATTTATATGAACAGTTCAGTAAGGAAAATGTTCACTGAGGCAGAAAATGAAATCAGAGAGCAGATCAGAGGATTCAGTGCATCCAGACTTATGGGAAGCAGCATTGATTCCTATCACAGAGATCCTGAAGTTCAAAGAAGAATTCTGAAAGACCTGAAAGGTTCCCACAGATCCAGAATCCAGATCGGGAAAAAGACATTCGACCTTCTTGCAAATCCTGTATTTTCAGAAACAGGCGAAAGACTGGGCAGTGCAGTCGAATGGACCGACGTGACAAAAATGCTTGAACTTGAATCAGAGAGAGAAAGATCATTTGCAGAAAATTTCAGGATCAGAACCGCACTCAATTCAGTCTCGACAAACATTATGGTGGCAGACAATGACTGTAATGTAATTTACATGAATAATTCCATAAAAAAAATGTTTTCTGAGGCAGAAACAGACATCAGAGAGCAGGTCAGATTTTTTGATTCTTCCAGAATTATGGGAAATTCCATCGACCCTTATCATGCAGATCCTGCGCATCAGAGAAGAATTCTGAAAAACCTCAACGGAACACATCGATCCAGAATAAAAATCGGAAAAAGAACATTTGATCTCTCAGCAAATCCGATCATCACCGATTCAGGAGAAAAACTGGGCAGCGTGGTGGAATGGGCAGATGTGACTGAACTGCTGAAGCAGGAAACAGAAAAAATGAGGACTGCCGCAGAAAATATGAGAATCAGAACGGCTCTGGACAATGTCTCCACAAATATAATGATTGCAGACAACGATCAGAATATCATCTATGTGAACAAGGCAGTGCTGAGAATGTTCACAGCGGCCCTTTCGGATATCAGAAAGCAGTTTCCCGCATTCGATCCTTCTTCGCTGCTGGGAATGTCCATTGACAGGTTCCACAAAAATCCGCATCATCAGAGAGGAATACTCGGATCCATCACAGGTGAATATAAATCCTCCATAGAGATAGGAGGAAGAGCATTCAACCTTGTAGCAAATCCAGTACTGGACAACTCAGGAAACAGACTGGGCAGCGTTGTGGAATGGACCGACTATCAGGCGGAAATAATTGTACAGAAAGAGATTGACGGAATCATCAATAAGGCAATCGCAGGTGAATTCGATTCGAGAATTGTGCAGGAAGGAAAAACCGGATTCTTTAAAAACATAGCAGAAAAAATCAACACACTTCTGGACATCAGTTCTGCAGGAATCAGTGATGTTGCAGCTGTTCTGAATGCTGTTTCAACCGGAGATCTTACCAAAAGAGTAGACAAGGATTACAAAGGTATTTTCGGTGAGCTGAAGGAATACACAAACAGAACATCTTCCAAAATCCTGGAAATCATCACAGAAGTAAAATCAAACGCAGATGCAGTCATTCTGGCAGCCGACCAGGTCAGTCTCACTGCGGACAATCTGAGTCAGAGTGCAAGTGCACAGGCAGCGAGCGTGGAAGAAACCAGTGCCTCTCTGGAAGAAATGAACGCGAATATCGGGCAGAATGCAGAAAATGCAAGACAGACAAACATCATTGCCGGCCGTACTTCCAGTGATGCTACAGAGGGAGGAAAGTCAGTCAGTGAGACAGTCAAGGCAATGCGCCAGATTGCACAGAAAATAGGAATTGTGGAAGACATCGCTTACCAGACAAATCTTCTTGCACTGAATGCAGCCATTGAAGCGGCAAGAGCAGGCGAACACGGCAAAGGATTCGCCGTAGTTGCCAGCGAGGTCAGAAAACTTGCGGAGAGAAGTCAAGTGGCTGCAAATGAAATTGGGGAACTTGCCTCAGTCAGTGTAAGTATTGCGGAAAATGCAGGAAGACTGATCAGTGAAATCGTCCCAGCGATCAATAAAACTGCAGATCTTGTTCAGGAAATCACTGCATCTAGCAGTGAACAGGCATCTGCAGTGGAACAGATCAGCAAGGCTGTTTCTCAGCTGGACGGAGTGACTCAGCAGAATGCTTCCTCTTCAGAAGAACTTGCATCGACATCTCAGCAGATGGCTCTCAAGGCAGAGAACCTCAGTAAACTCATCAATTTTTTCAAGCTCAGTGAGAATGAGAACAGAGAGCATACGGGAAGACCTTCCGCCGAAGCTCCTCAGAGCAGCAGTGTAAAACTGATGACAACGGTACCCACTTCAGAAAACTACGAGAGGTATTAGAAATGGAAGAGACTGCCACCGAAAATCAGCTCCTGACCTTTTACTGCGGAGCTGAAGTGTTTGCCATCGATATTCTGAAAGTCAAGGAGATCAAGGAATACACAGAACTCACTTCGATTCCATTGATGCCGAAAGCTGTCCAAGGTGTAATCAATCTCAGAGGCCAGGTTCTTCCGATAATTGATCTCAATATCCGCTTCGGCAGACCTGCGGCAAAAATTACAAGAAGAACATGTATTATTGTTGTAGAAATTTCGGGCAACGAGGAGATTTCCAGCATCGGTATTTTGGTCGATTCGGTGAATGAAGTAGTGTCAGTATTTCAGAATGATATTGAGCAGGCTCCTTCATTCGGATCCAAAATAAGAAATGATTTTATACAGAGTATTGCAAAAGTGAACGGAAAATTTATTATTATACTGAATATGGAACAGGTTCTGTCGGTGGAGGAACTTTCCAGGATCGATGAAAAACTGAAAGATGCTTAAGAACGCACATACGCCCGAAAACGTACTGGAAGTATTTCTTCAGCCAGGCGACTGGTACTGGGGAGACAAAGAAACGAGAATCAGAACAATCCTCGGTTCCTGCATATCGATCTGTGTATGGCATCCTAAACTTCTGGAAGGAGGAATGTGTCATTATATGCTTCCGAGCAGAGGACAGAGAGCAGTCAATCAGCCTCTTTCAGGGAAATACGGTGATGAAGCCTTTGAACTGTTTTTAAAGGAAATGAAGAAGAACAATACAAAACCGTCCGAATACCAGACGAAAATTTTCGGAGGAGCCATCCTGATGCAGACAAAGGATGATGCAAATTCGATCGGCATGAAAAATGTGGAGATGGCAAGAACTCTTCAGAATAAATACAATCTGAATGTAATCTCAGAGCATCTGGGAGGAAATGTTTCCAGAAGGCTTTTCTTTGAAATCTGGACAGGAGATGTCTGGATGAAAAAAATGGACATTGGTGATGAATAAAAAGATTTTAGTTGCGGTTGTCGATGATTCCGCTGTAGTCCGCCAGGTGTTCACTGAAATGCTGAAGCATCCTGACGTGAATCTGCTCTTTACTGCAAATGATCCGATTTTTGCCATGGAAAAAATGGAAAAAGCCTGGCCCGATGTCATCATTCTGGATGTGGAAATGCCCAGAATGGACGGAATCAGTTTCTTAAGAAAACTGATGAGAGAAAGGCCGACACCTGTCATCATCTGCTCTACTCTTACCCAGGACAAATCCGAGCTTACTCTTCAGGCACTTTCCGCAGGTGCAGTCGAGGTCATCGCAAAGCCGACTCTTGGACTGAAAGGATTTCTGACTGAATCTGCTGAAAAAATCATTGAGGCAATAAAAACGGCAGCATCTGCAAATCTGAAAAGTATGCAGAAATTTATGCCGATGGAAACCTCACCTCAGATGTATGCGGTAAAAGAAAAGAAATTTAATTATAATCCATCCTCACTCAGCACGACAGACAAGGTAGTGGCCATAGGAACATCTGCAGGCGGGACAATTGCACTGGAAGCTGTACTTCCTAAACTGAGACCGGACTGTCACGGCATCGTGATAGTACAGCATATGCCGGAGAAATTCACCAACAGTCTTGCCAAACGGCTCGATTCTCTTTCTGCGATCACAGTCAAGGAAGCTGAGGACGGCGATTCCGTAAGTACGGGAAAAGCTCTGATCGCACCTGGAAACCGTCATATGGAACTGAGAAAAAGCGGGGCAAAATATTACGTTGAGCTTTCAGACGGACCTCTTGTTACAAGGCACAGGCCTTCTGTCGATGTTCTGTTCAAATCAGTTGCTGCAGCTGCCGCAAAAAATGCAATTGGAATCATAATGACAGGCATGGGTGACGACGGAGCGAACGGTATGGAAGAAATGTACAAGGCAGGAATCACTACCTATGCTCAGGATGAATCAACATGCATAGTATTCGGAATGCCGAAGGAAGCAATCCGAAGAGGTGCTGTAAGCAAAGTAGTGCGTCTGGATGAAATTCCAGGAATAATTACAGAATATCGCTGACGGCAGCTGATGGACAGTTTTTACAAGGAGATTCCCGGAAAAGCCGGTGCAGGCAGTTTCTTTGTAATTATTTCTTTCAACAGCATGGAAGTATTTTTTAAGATCAAGGAACTTGCAGAAGAAGCTTTCTCCAAAGTTCATCTGGAAAGCGGAGTTCTGCCAAGATGGCTTCCTGAGCCTTCCGAAAAATTTGTAGGGGGGATCGGCGAGGTCACAAGAATCTTAAGTTTCAGAAGACGGATCAATAGAGAAGAACTTCCTGAACTGAAAAAAAAGTGCATTCGGATCAGAAACAGATTTATACTGAATGACAGGTCCATCCGAATTGTGCCGGGATATGTCACCGGTCACAATGCTGTCATTGCATCTCTTTTTGATGATTTTCACAGAGTATATCTTTTTCACGGAGTCTATGCAGAAGTGGTCTACAAATTTGAAAGACTGGAACTTCAGGCAATTTCCACAGCTCCTGAATTTTTCTTCATGAAGGAAGTAAAGTATTATTTTTCAAATCTAAGGGAATACCATTTAAGGACAGAAGAAATATGAAATCATTATATATCATTCTTTTATCGCTGTTTTTCGGATGCCAGAACTCTCCGCTCACAGTCAAAAGCATGGAGCTGTGTGAATATTTTACATCGGACGGAATATGCAGAACGGTTCTGAACAAAAATCATGTCTATGAAATAAAAATTCCCAAAAACAAAAAACTGGACAACTGGGACATTTTTTCGAACTATCTGTATTTCACAGCCAGACAGACACCTGGATTCATTGTGCGCCTGAACAGGAACGTCGGTCTCAAGGAATCAAAGGAATTCAGGGAAAGCTACACTGCACACTATGACTTTTCAGGCATCAAGGGCAGAATGGAAGGAATCGAATTCGGAGACAGCTGGATAGGCTCATTTCAGTATCTGGGAAGTATGCTGAAAGACAGACAGAGACATCTCAGACTGGAACGAAATTATCCAAACCTCACGACTCTTCCGCCCCTTAAACTGAGCTTTAAAGTCTCCTCATCTGCAGGAAATATTTCTGAAGATATGGAAATCGCATTAAAAGCAGTGTATGAGTGAAACCCTCAGAATTCTGCATACCAGTGACTGGCACCTTGGAAAACACCTGGGGAGTTTTTCCAGACTTCCTGAACAGGAGCTTGTTCTTGAAGAAATCTGCGTGCTTGCAGAGAAAAACAATGCTGAATGCATTATAGTCGCCGGCGATATATTTGATAATTATAATCCTCCCGTAGAGGCTGTCCAGCTTTTCTTCAGAACGGTAAAAAGACTTTCCTGCGAAGGGAAAAAACCGGTTCTCATCATTGCAGGCAATCATGACAGTGCTGAACGAATTGAATCCCCTTCTCCCCTGGCCTTTGAAAACGGAATCATATTTGCAGGATACAATACAACCTCGTTTCCTCTGTTCTCTCTTGAATCCGGGCTTTCACTGCGAAAATCAGAACCTGGCTTTGCAGAATTCTCTCTTCCGGGCAAGAAACTTCCTCTGAGAATACTTTTTTCTCCGCATATATTTTCCAGTGCATTTCAGAAGGAAATTTCAGATGAAAGAACTCTTCAGGAATATCTGTCTGAAACATGGAAAACATCCTCAGAAAAAAATATAATAGATAAATCATATAATATACTCATTGGACATTTCTTCATGCAGCCTGACTCAGGCAATGAGCAGGAGGAATCCGAAGAGGAAAAGACAGTTCTGAGCATCGGGGGTGCTGAAAGGATCTCGCCTGCAGCCATTCCGGACAAAATTCACTATGCGGCCCTCGGCCATCTTCACAGGTTTCAGTCAGTAAAGGGAAGAGATTTCCCGATCATTTACTCCGGAAGTCCAATCGCGTATTCTCTCAGCGAATCGGAGCAGGAAAAAAAAACAGTCATCGCAGATCTTGACGGTACTTCTGCAAAAATCAGCACAATAAACCTGAAGTCCGGTAAAAGGATATTCAGAAAGAGTTTCCATTCATCTCAGGATGCAGTGCTCTGGCTGAAGGAAAATCAGAACTGTCTGGCTGAAATCACAATCTTCACGGACAGGTATCTTCAGGGAAGCGAGCTTCGTGAAATAAGGGATTCTCATTCCGGCATACTTTCCGTAAGACCGATACTCAGTGAAGCTTCAGAAGAACATATTCATTCTCATATTGATATGAGCAAATCGGTCGAGGAACTGTTCATTCAGTTCCATACATTCAGAACCTCCGGCCTTTCTCCTTCATCTGAACTGATGGACATATTCAGAGAAGCGGCAGCATTAAAAGGAACCGAAAAATGATCCCTCTTCATCTTTCTTTTTCAGGATTCAATTCCTACAGAACAGTTCAGTCTGTGGATTTTCGAAAACTGCTCTCATCAAGACTGTTCGGCATATTCGGCGAGACAGGCTCAGGGAAGTCATCCATTCTGGATGCAATGACTCTGGCTCTTTACAATACGGAAAAAGGAAAAGGCACGGACAGCAGAAATCAGAATATAATGAATTTATCATCAGAAAGCATGATGATCGATTTCATCTGCGATATCGGCGGAAAAGAATACAGGTTTCAGGTCAAGGCTAAACGGAAAAAAGACGGTACAGTAGACAGTCTGAGCAGAAATGTCTTTGAAAAATCGGGAGGTGAATGGCTGAAGATCAGAAAAACAGGTGAAGAACTTCTGGGAATCAGCCTGAGCAATTTCAGAAAGACAGTCATCATACCTCAGAGCAGCTTTCAGGAATTCATTGAACTGCCGCCAGCCAAAAGAACCGAGGTGCTTAAGGAGCTGTTCAGCCTGGACAGATTTGATCTGACTGAAGAGGTAAGAAAACTTCTTTCTTCCGCAAAGGAAAATCAGAAAATTCTGGAAGGGAAAATACTTCAGCTTGGAAGCCCGGATGAATCAGTTCTCTCAGACAAAAAAAACAGGCTCGCCGCTGCAGAAACAAGTCTCGAATTTCTCAGAAGAGAGACTCAGATTAAAAGAACTCAGCTGAAAGAATATGAGCTTTTAATGGAAAAACATGAAAAAAAAATTCAACTGGAAAAGGAATATGAGGAGATTCTGAAGCAGGAATCTTCCTTTCTGGAAAGAAAGAAAAATACGGAAAGAATGATTCATATCAGTTCTGAATTCAGGGACATCAGCAGAAGACTGAATGATGAAAAAAAGATGCTTACCGATAAGACTTCACTTCTCAAGGATCTTGTAAAAAATATTGCCTATGAGGAAAAGCAGATTCAGATTGAGAGGAACGGTCTAGAAAAACTCAGATCAGATAAAGAGTCCGCATTGCAGGAACACAGCAGAATTCCCCAGATACGTTTTCTCACCGAATGGAAGAAAAAATCTGCAGAACTGGAACATTCCAAAAAAGTTCTGATCCAGAATGCGGAAAAAAGAAAAGACAACCTGAGGGCACTCAATGTTCTAACTGGGGAAGTGGAAAAACTAAGACAGGAACTGACTGTCCTCCGTTCAGAAACAGACAGCATATCCGATACATTCGAAAAACTGAACCTTCTGAAAAGAAAGGAAGAGATTCTGAATCAGATACACTCTGAAGAAAAAAAAGTCAGAGATATCGGAGAAAATAAAGAAAAAATTCTGAGCTCTGTAAAATGCAGAAATTCAGATGATATATCTTTCATCATTAAAAGAGAAAAGAAAAATGCAGAGGATCTTCAGAAAAAAATAAACAGTCTGAAAGTCAGGATAGAGCTGAAAAACTATTCTGAAAATCTGAAAGAAGGAGAACCCTGCCCTGTCTGCGGCTCAACTTTCCATGACATATCGGTTCTGCATTCAGAAAACATCACAGATGAATTACATTATAATGAGAAATTGCTTCACGAATCGGAGAAATTAAATTCAGAGGCAGAAAAGGCAGAAAGAGTTCTGGAAAATCTGAATAAAGAAACCGAAATTCATTCAAAAATAATAAATGATCTGAAAAAAAACTTTGGTGAAGAGTCCGATGAAAAGCAGCTGAAATCAGGCATTCAGGAACTTCAGAATCACTACAGCATTCAGAAAAAAAAGAAGGATGAAATTTCTTTCAAGGAAAAACATCTTCAGACACAGGAAAAAAAACTGGAAGAGAACCGGGAAGCAGCAAGAAGAGAGGAAAAAATTGAATCAGAGCAGTCCGCACAGATTACTGTTCTGGCAAGTGCCGCAGAATTCAACAGAAAAAATGTCACAGACGAAGTCTTTCTAAAATACGGTTCACTCGGAACAGAAAAAACAGCAGAACTGATTCTTGATCTGGAAAAAAAGAAAACTGAAGCTGAAAAAAAATTCACAGCTGAAGAGGATATCATAAAAAAAAGAGAAGAAAAACAAAGCAGTCTTCGCGGAAGAAAGGAATCAGAAGAAGAGAATCTTTCTGATATGGAAAAAAGGTTTTCCAGACTGAAAAAGGAATATGAAGAAAAAATAAAAGTTCATGATACCTCTGAGGAAGAAATACTGAAGAGCCTCTCATTTCAGAATGCTGAAAAGGAAAAAGAGGAAATCGAAAAATTCTTTCAGTCCAAGAAAAATAAAGAGGCAGTTCTCAAAAGTCTTGAAATGGTGGAATCAGTTCCTCCTGAAAGGAGGATTATCTCAGGGATGAAAGAAGCCGTTGTCACTATGGAAAATGAGATATCGGCACTGGACAAGGAAGCAGGAACACTGCTCGCAGAAATCAAGGATCTCCAGGAAAGAATTGCCTCACTCAAGGAAACAGTGAAGGAAAAAGAGTCACTGGATGCCAGAGTCAAAAACATAGAAATTCTGGAATCAATGTTCAAAGGAAACGGATTCGAAAAATATATTTCCGGCGTATACTTCAGAGAAATCTGCGAGATGGCAAATGAACGGTTTTATCGATTAAGTTCAGGAGGACTGCGACTGAATCTGGATTCAGAAAATCAGCTTTCTGTAGTTGACTACTGGAATGACGGAAAGACCAGAAGCATAAAGACACTTTCAGGAGGACAGACATTTCAGGCAGCTCTTTCTCTTGCACTAGCCCTTTCAGACAGAGTGCAGAGAGATGCGTTCAGCAGACAGAATTTCTTTTTCATAGATGAAGGATTCGGTTCTCTTGACAGAAACTCTCTTCAGACAGTATTTGACACTTTAAAATCTCTTCGAAACGAAAATAAGTATGTGGGCATAATATCTCATATGGAAGAAATTCAGAGTGAAATGAACTGCTATCTGAACGTAAGGTATGACAGAAGCAGAGGAAGTCTGATCAGGGGAAGCTGGGAGATTTAAACATCTCTCTCCCTGCTGAATTTTATCCTAATGAACTCCATCCGAGCTGTCTTCTTAGGATTCCTATCTGACCGCAGTGCAGAAAATCGTGAAGAGCCGCGTACTCCAACGCTTCCATCCTTGTGCTGAACATAGGATGAGGATCACCCTCTGCTTTCTCTGAAAGAAAACTTTCACTCCAGTCAGAAGACTCTTTTTCAATCGTCAGGGCAAGCTGCTCTCCGATGCGGACAAGCTCGCTGACTGTATAATGAATGTGTGAATCAGGCTGACTTCCCTTTGCAAATGTACTTATGAAATCTGCAGGAATAAAACCTGAATCCTCAGTCCTGCTGCCTCTGACCCGAAGCAGTGCAAGCCGATATTCACTTGCCAGAATATGACCGTACTGCCAGATCAGATTCGAATAATTGTTTTGCGGAATCACAGACCATTTTTCTTCAGGAATATCCTTGGTCAGTCTGGAAAAATAAGTCCTTGCTTTTTTCCAGTTCAGAATTGCAGCTTCTTTTCTCATATCAGTCCTCACTCCATAATGATTTTTTATACATTTTTTTAAATCAGTTCTGAGTGTAATTCTTTTTTTGCATATGCTCGGCCTTTCGAGCAATGCTGCACATCGAAATATACAATTTTCACCGCAGGTCAAGGTGGGCGATGAAAATCACGGTTCGGCAAACTCAACACATCGCTCTGCAAAAGCATCCAGTTTTCATATCGCAGTCAGGGGTATCTGTTTTTCAAAAGCCTGATTTTAAAACATAAAAAGCTGGTACTTTTCAGGAAAAATCGGAGGCTCTCGCGTGACTGTCGAAGGGGCTGATAAGTCAGGTTCTGCAAGGATTCTCTGAAATGACAACTGGTTCAATTTCTTTTTCCGTTGAGCCGCTGTAAAAAAACTTGCATAAAAATTTATTATTTCAGTTATTATATAAATCTAAAAGGAAACTGCCTGAATGGAATCAACTCAGACTGAAATCAATATTTTTTTAAAAGAACCGAATGATGCAGAAAAACTGCTCCAGCCTCTTCTGAACAGAAACAGTTTAAAAAAAATTGAACTGACTGTCTCCGACGCTTACGAACATAAGGGAAAATTTGACAAAAAGCTTTTAGATATGCTGAATGAGTCAGTAAAAAATGCAGTTTCTGCAGAAAGCTTTTCTCTTCATCTGGATCTGAATAAATCTCATTGGAAAATTTTTGGAAGCATTGCAGAAACGTTAAACAGCCTGACTGCTTTGAAACATCTGAGTGTGATATTTGCCTCCAAATGCAATGAAAGTTTTGTTCTTATGGAATCTGTTTTTCCAAAACTGGAAAAACTCGAAAGTCTCTCAGTTGAATTCTCTGATTCCATGGCCTGGGAAAATCTGGAACTCAGACATATTCAATCCGGTGCAGCTGCACTGAAAAAGATGGATCAGCTGAAATCATTCTCCCTGTATCTGGAACACATTACTGTCGGAGAAAGAGTCTGCAGAGTCTTTGGAGAGGCTATAGCAGAACTTCCTCTCGAAAATATAAGTTTTCATACAGATCATTATGCTTATACTTCAGGAACAGACCTTGGCGATTTCTGGGAACCTTTAAAGAATTCAAAAAAAATGAAATCTGCCTCAATTCATTTCTGTTCAGGCAATGGTCCGGAAGACTTCTCTAAAATCAGTTCCAGTGCCGTAAAAACATTTGATTCACTCCAAAGAATGCAGTCTCTGGAAAAGCTGGAAATTAACCTTGAAAACAATATCTCTGATGAAGCAGTGAACAGTCTTGCAGCTTCTCTTGGACACTTGGAAAAATTGACAGACTTGAAAATCAGCCTTAGACTGAATGAGAACAGAAATCCTGAGAAAATTACAAAAGCTCTCACAGGGCTGAATCAGCTCAAAGACCTGGATCTGAATCTGCAGAACACCGCCTTGAACAGCGTTCCTGCCTTGCTGACTCATTTGGCGGAATGCAGCAGCCTCAGAAATCTTATACTGAATCTGCCCAGCCCCGATCATAAAATGATTGATCCTCTGATACTGATTGTAAAAAATCTGAAACTGGAGAGAGCGTATTTAGACTGTTCTTATCACAGCTGGAGTCTGGACGAATATGCAAAACTGGTCGATGAAGGATTGATGAAAACGACATCATTAAAGTATCTGTATTTAGCCCTGACAGAAGGAGCACTGATGTTTGATCCGAAAGTATACGAATCTGCGGAAAGACTGAAGAAAGTCATACCTGAGGTTTTCATCACCAACCGTGATATAAATTGATTTTAAGCTGCAGTTGAAGATCTGCGTATGCCTTTGTCTGAATCAGACTGACTTTTCAGAAGTTGAAGCAATGATGAATGTTTCCGATACTATAAATATAACTTGAGAGATTTATTTCTTCATCAGAAAAAACAGAAAGCAGGGTTCATATTGCAATGGAAAAACAGAATGACATCCGATGGAAACAGAGATTCCAAAACTATACACTCGCATTTAAACGACTGGAGGAATCAGTCCTGCAGCCAAGTTTGAATGAATTGGAAAAAAACGGACTGATTCAGCGGTTTGAGTTTACACTGGAACTGTCCTGGAAAGTACTGAAGGATTTTCTGGAGGAGAAAGGATTTTCCTTTAAGCCCAGTCCCAAAGATACCATACGGCTGGCACAGGAAAGCAGTTACATCGATTATGCGGAAGAACTGATCGAAGGTCTGGAAATCAGAAATATACTTGCTCAAGATTACAGCGGTGAAAAATTTCTTCAATCGGAAAAAAGGCTAAGAGAAAAAGTATTCCCTGCACTTAGAAAACTTTTCTACTTCCTTGAAGAACAGGCAGAAAATGACTGAATCGAAGGCGCCGTCTGATTCATTCGGCCTCAGCGAAAAAGACAGAAATATAATTTTATATATATTAAAAAAATTTACTGAAATCAGAACTGTCAGAATTTTCGGGAGCAGAGCCAAGGGAAATTATAAAAAGGGAAGTGATATTGACCTGGCCGTAATGGATATCATAGATGACCGGATTTTAGGAAAAATTCAGTCTGAATTTGAATATTCGAACCTTCCCTACAGAGTGGATATAATCTGTTATCCCAGCCTTACCCACTTGGAACTCAAAGAGCATATTGACAGAGTCGGAATTGTATTCTATGAAAAAAATGCACCGCCGAAATAAAATACAAAGTCTTATAATGCGACTTTGTCAAGTCGCACTATTCCCATCTGCAGCCAATTAACACATCCCCCGACGGCTAAAGCCGTCGGGGAAGGGGAAAACGCCTGCCGGCGGGCTCTAAGGGACTTCGTCCCTTAGAAATCCCTAAATACTGCGTATTTTATCATAAATATAAAAGTAATTGATTTTTACAACCTGACAAAGTCGCAATAATTTTCCTGCTGCTGATCCTCGGCACATTCTGCACTCCCCGAAAGGAAATACGGAAAAATCAGGCGTTGGAAATTTCGCAGGAAGACATTCCGGTTTTAAGTCCCAAAAGATGGGTTCGGATGCTTCCCGGAATCTGGGGATATGAAATTAAATTTTTTAATGATGGAACGTTCGATGCTTTTTTCCTTGCAGAACCCACGGTTAAATGCACAAAAGGAAGATTCATTCAGAATCTGAACAAAGTATCCTTATTTTCTGAATTCAAAGGAATCATTGAGTTTAGAAAGGACAGAAGCTGGTGCAGAAAGATCAGAAAAGATGAGGAAAACTGGTACGCAGAATATGATCGTCATCCGGACAAAGATTTCCGACATCTGGAATGCATATACCGGAATGATCCTGAAGGAATCATTTACAAAAAGCACCTCTACTGCTCTCCGACAATCCGTGTTTCCGATCCGGATACAAAATTTAAACCTGGCGACATCCTGAACATAAATGGCGTGCCTTCCATATCAGAACTGTCAGAGGGCCGCACAATAACCGGTGTCCGAATCAGGGAAAAGCCGGATCTGACAGCAAAAATTCTGAACTATTGGGGCAAGTCCTATCTTCCTTCAGGAGCTCAGATAAAAATTTACGCTTTCAAGACAGAGCCGGATACAATAGATGGTCTGACAGGAAACTGGAAATACATCTCCGCAGATCAGGATGTTTATTGGATTTATGGATGGACATTCGGTCCTTACATCCGTAAGGACTGAAAAATTGCAGAATATACAGACTTCCATTTCAGAAATCAAAAATCTGTAAGAACCAGGATCTATGAATTTTTTTCCGAATGAATATTTACAGCAGTCCCTGCCTTCAACAGTGAACTTTCTCTCATTTTACCTGATTGACAGTCTGATTCCTTAAAAAATCCTTACAATTAGGCCTGCCCTGCAGGTATTTTAATTTGGGATAGCTGAATGTCTCTTAAAGATTATATTTTTACCTCCGAATCTGTATCAGAAGGTCACCCTGACAAGGTCTGTGATCAGATTTCCGATGCCATACTGGATGCCTTTCTAGCTCAGGATCTGAAATCCAGAGTAGCCTGTGAAACTCTTGTAACTACAAATTTGGTAGTCATTGCAGGAGAAATTACAAGTCAAGGCAGAGTGGATACACAGGAAGTTGCACGTGATGTAATCAGAAAGATCGGTTACAATGACATCAATATGTATTTCGATGCAGATTTCGCGGTCGTATCATCTCATGTTCACAGACAGAGTCCTGACATTGCTCAGGGAGTGAATGAAGGCGAGGGACTTTTTAAGGAACAGGGAGCAGGCGATCAGGGACTGATGTTCGGCTTTGCAATTGATGAAACTCCAGAACTGATGCCTGCACCAATCTACTATTCCCATAAACTTCTGGAAAATCTCTCTTCACTGAGACACACCGGTAAGCTGAACTGGCTTCGCCCTGATTCCAAATCCCAGGTGACAATTGAATATAAGGACAACAAGCCTGTGAGGGTAGACACTGTAGTCATCTCCACCCAGCATAAGCCTGATGTAACTCACA
>DAORDI010000126.1:0-14690 GCA_035345895.1 Leptospiraceae bacterium | reverse complement strand
TGAACATATATCTGGATACGAGAAAACTGAGAGATGCTCCTATTGTGCTTGCAAAGGAAACAAGCAGGAGTCCTTTCCATATCCCGAACAGTGCGCCTGCACCGAGAGTAAGGACTGTCGCACCAGGAACAGAAAAAGCTGCGGAAAACACATAAATCATAAAATAGGATACAGTAAATGCTGCTTCATTGGACTGATAGAGCTGAAGAAGAGAATCCCTTTCCTGTCTGAGATATTCAAAACTCAGATAGTCCTGCAGATGAAAATGATGAAATAAAATAAAACCTGTGACAATCACTGCTGCTATCAATAATTTTTTACTGAGTTTTCCCATACTGTCCTTCCTTGAAACAATTCTTGAATCTTCTGCTGAACATAGTTCTGTCTGCCCTGCAGACATTCAAGGTCTAAAAAACCTGACATCGAAACCGGATAGACCGTTCAAGACTCTGCTCTGTTTTTCCTATGATTTTACAGAGATCCGGACTTGCAAGCTTCTAAGAAATGGTTTTCCAGCATCAGACTCAAGTTGAGACATCGGACTCTCAGTAAGCTCACTTCAGTTTCTGCCGATAAAAAATATACTTCAGCATAGGCATCATTCAGGCGAATACTGCTTTCATTATTCTGTCTTTCTGAAGAGATTCTGCAAAAAAAGAAAACAGGAAAGAAAAAACATCTGTCAAAATTTTTTTCGAAAATGAAAAACTGAAGGACTGTCAAAACATAAATTGAAAAAGCAGACTTCTCTTTTACTGTGTCTGTAAAAAAAGACGCTCGGTGTTTGAAATGCCTATGCTGCCGGAAGAAAAGTAAGTATATGAAATCAAAACAAATCATTATAAATCATCTGCTTCTTGCTCTGAACTGAGCAGAAACTGATCATTTGCAGAAGTTTCCGTAAAACCTCAGGCTGTTCCTTCATACTGTCCAAAGCCCCTGAGCTCATTTGCCATTCTGTGTACAGGAAGAAGGGAGTGGATTCTGCATGCCCTGCCTCTGATCAGGAAAAATCCGGCTGAGCAGAATTCATTTTCAATCATTCAGTCAAAAAAGGCTTTACACGTTAAAACTCAAAACGGGTTACAGGTAAATCCTGCTGCGAAAATGAACACTAAAAGGGAAGACAGCGGGACAATAGAGCAGTATTTGCAGGAAAAAATAATCTGCTTTACTCTGCAGGTTGTCAAGAAATTCTGGAATT
Organism: Leptospiraceae bacterium; assembly: GCA_035345895.1. Lineage (GTDB taxonomy): Bacteria > Spirochaetota > Leptospiria > Leptospirales > Leptospiraceae > DAORDI01. Next base: position 13,486 of record DAORDI010000126.1, on the reverse strand, counting down.
ATGAATCAGATACCGGAACTTCTGATGCCTGCGGGCAATCTGGAAAAATTGGAACTTGCATATATCTACGGTGCAGATGCAGTATATTGCGGGGTGCCCAGATATTCCCTTCGCGCCAGAGAAAATGAATTTACTCTGGAACATCTGGAAAAGGCTGTACAATATGCCCACAGTCTGAATAAGAAAATTTATTTTACAGTCAATGCATTTCCTAGAAATTCCAAACTTCCCAGTTATCCGAAGTACCTGAAGGAGATGGCAAGGCTGCATCCTGACGGTTTCATTATGGCAGATCCCGGGATGATTTATCTTACAAAAGAATCAGCGCCTGAAATCAATATTCATATATCCGTTCAGGCAAACACAATGAACTATGCGGCAGTCAAGTTCTGGAAATCTGTGGGAGCAACAAGAGTCATTCTTTCCCGTGAATTGAGCATCTCTGAAATCAAGGAGATCAAGGACAATGTTCCTGATATGGAAATAGAGGTATTTGTCCATGGAGCAGTCTGCATTGCACACAGCGGAAGATGTCTGATGAGCAATTATTTTACCAACAGGGATGCAAATCAGGGAGCCTGCAATAATGCGTGCAGGGACAAACACCAGGTCTTTGTGAAAAACATGAGACAGCACAATGAAGAGATGGAAATCATTGAGGATGATGAAGACGGAACATTTCTGATGAACTCCAAGGACCTGCGTGCGATCCAGTATCTGAAAGAAATTGCAGAAGCGGGAGTCGATTCAGTCAAAGTGGAAGGCAGAACTAAAAACGACTATTATGTAGCTCTTGTAGCAAGGGCTTACAGAAAAGCCCTCGATGATCTCAGAGACGGAAAAAGTTTTGATGAACATCTTCTGGCGGATCTGGACAAGGTCGCATCCAGACGTTACTTTTCAGGATTTCTCACTAGAGGAATGGAAGAAAAAGTTCCTCTCGAAGAGCAGAACTTTCAGAATTATGAGGTCGGTCACAGTTTTCTTCAGTCGCAGATGTTTGCAGGTGTAGTCAAGGAATTTTCCTCTGAAAAATATCTGGCAAAGTTTGAAATCAAGAACAAGATTCAGAAAGGGGAAAAAATAGAAGTCTACTTCCCGGGAAAATTTGAATCAAAAGAGTTTGAAGTGGAAGAGCTTTTCTTTAAAAATCAGGCAAAGGAAGTTCTGAGCGGAGGCATGGGTGAAGTGGAACTGCGCGCTCCTTTTGAACTGCCTGTTCATTCCATTCTGAGCGTTGTCCGAAAATCAGACAGGAACTGAGGAACTGCCGGAAAAATCAATATTTGTTTTCAGGACTCACTGGTTTTGAATGCTGTTTTCCAATAAACCCTGAATCCTGAGATTTCTGCCATAAGCCATTTCTAAAGGGGTCAGCTGATCGTTATTTTTTATTGATGCATCAGCACCGTTTTTCAGAAGTATTCTGACAGTCTTTTCATTGAATTTTCTGACTGCAATATGCAATGCAGTGTCTCCTGCATTATTCTGTACATTGACATCTGCACCCAGTTGAATAAAATACTCTAAATTTAATTCATCATCTTTTTGAACTGAGAGATGAATTACTGTGTCTCCATCTTTTGTTTTTATATGCACATTTGCACCATGAGAAATAAGTTTCTTTATATGAAAACAGGATGATTCTTTTGCAAAATAATGCAGTGGAGCAGAACCAAACCGATCCAATGCGTTGATATCCTTTATATTCTTCATCAGCAGGTTAAGAATTCCTGTTTCACCGTATCTGGCTGCCCAAAAAAAAGGGCTTATCAAATTTGAATCAAATAAACCGAATCCTGCTTTCAGTAAAAGTGCTGCTATCTTAACCCTCCCTTTTTTAAATGCAAAGTATACAGCAGATTCTCCGTTTCTGTTAGTATCCTTCATACCAATTCCCTTTTTAATGAGAAATTTCAGAGAGGATGCATACCCTCCTTCAACTGCAGAAAAAATCACAGGTTCAGATTTATCATCTTTGCTTTTTACTGTATATCCGCTTTTCAGAAAAAATGAAGCCATATAAACATTTCCATAAAATAAAGAATTGTCAAAATAATCCCATTTCATCGGCAGGCCTATTTTTACTGCTTCCTTGTAAACTGCCTTTGCAATATGCCTGTTTTGATTCTGAATTGCAAGGTTGATCGGATCACGATCATCAACTCCAAGAGAAAAAACTGCCCTTCCTGTTTTTAAAAGATCTTTTACTTTTTGAGTATGTCCTGAAACTGCATAGATTGACAGAGAATTCCAATCAGGAACAGATTCGGGATCTGCACCCTTTTCAAGTAGATAAAAAACTTTTCTCCTGTCTATTTCTTCCAATGCAAAATAAAGAAGCGGTTTACCTTCCCTATACAGATCCTTTATATCCATATCTTCTCCTAAAAGAAGGTCTGCAATTTCAAAGTTCATTTCCTCCTGCATTATCATATCACATAAAATAAAATTTCTTTCTTCTAAACCCAAATCATATCCTGTTTCCAGAAAGTATTGAACTAGGCTGATATGATTATTTACTGCCGCAAAATGAAATGCTGTCTGATTTTCATTATTTTTAATATTTATATCCGCGCCATTTTGGATCAGTAATACGGCTGCTTCGAAATTGCCTTTGGTGCCGGCATAATGAAGTGCAGTATTTCCATTATAATTTTTTAGATTGACCGTCGGTTTATACTCAAAAATCAGCTTCATTGTGGATATCAGATTATAACATGCGGCATAATGAAGCGGAGACTCTTCACCAAGACCGAGGCTGTTGACATCTGCTCCTTTTTCCAAAAGCATCTTCACTATCTGCTCATTTCCGCCCGCAAACATCTGCTCACTCAAGGCTGTCTCATAAGAATCCTCATCTTCGCACACACTTGCATCAGCACCATTATCCAGCAGTAGTTTCACAATGTCAGGAGATTCCTTTTTATAATTTGCCTCTATAATAGGAAATGAATCATATTTCCCTAAATTAACATCAGCTCCATTCTCTATAAGAAGTTTCACCAGTTCTGTGCTTTCCCTGTCGACAGCATAAAAAATCGGCGTTTTAAAATGACGGTCCATAACATTAACTGCAGCACCGTTTTCAATAAACAGTTTACAGGCTTTTAAAATATCCAATTCATAATCATAACACTCAATAAGAAAATGAAGAGGGGTTGATCCGCCTTCAGTCAATTCATTTACATTTGCTCCTCTCTTTAACAATAATTCCAAAAGCGGAAATATATCAATTAGTTCATCATCATCTTTTTCCCAAAGATCTACATTTATTAAAATTGCATAGTGAAGAGGGGTAAAACCATTAAATCCTTTTGCATTTACGTCCGCGCCTTTTTCGATCAGGATAGTTGAAATTTCCAGATTCCTTTCCTTCAGTGCAGTATGAAGAAGTGTCAGTCCATCTGAATTTACGGAATCCAGATTATCTGAGGAAATCCTCTTCAGAAATTCGTCCTTTCTATTCAGTACAATTAAATCATGCAAAGTAAACTGCTCATTTGAGAATGGTCCCATATCATATATCTCAGCGCAGAGCCGATGGAATGCAAATAAAAAAGAGAAGCTCAGGCTGATCTGATTGCCGCTTTACCGGAAAAAAATCTCTGTCAGGTTTTTCCTTTTTTCAAAAACTAGAAAAGGGAAAAATAACGGAAATTGGAGGAAAACTGTTCCAATTTCTCTTCTGAAGGCTGTTAACTTCAAAAACCTTTTTCCGATAGGTTTACCATGAAGACTTCATTTCTTGTACTCATATTGTCTGTATTTACTGCAAAAACTCTGTCTGCACAGAATTTTCAAGATCCTAAACTGAAGACTGCACCCATTCCGGGAAAGGTGAATACGGATTACCAGGAATTCGGACCCTCTCTCACAAAAGACGGGAAGACCCTGTATTTTTACTCCAAAAGAGGAGGAGCCAAGTATTCCAACCTTTACAAGTCGAAACTCATAGACGGGAAATGGTCGGAGCCTGCGGAGCTCAGAGGGCTGAACTCGGAATATGATGATCAGAGTCCGTATATAGATTTAGATGAAAAATTCATTATATTTTCATCCAATCGCGACGGCTCAGTCGAGTTCACCCTGCCTTCAGGTCAAAAAGGTGTATCCAGAGATTTATATTATGCGGAATTCCACAATGGGAGATGGAGCAGACCTTTCTCTATTTCTGAAATCATCAACACGGATCATATGGAAGAGTATCCTTTTGTGCATGGAAACTATCTTTATTTTACAAGATATTTTTACGGTGAAGTGAAAGAGGCCAAGATATACAGATCCAGATTCAACGGAAAGGAATTTCTTGAACCGGAAGCACTTCCATCCCCCGTCAATCTGGAAGGTTCCGCAAATTTCGCTGCAGTCATTTCTCCGGACGGTAAATATATTTATTATTCATCGGACAGGAAGGGAGGTTACGGAGGAACTGATATTTACAGATCCGAGATCCATCAGGACGGTACATACGGTGCGGCGGAAAATCTAGGACCGGAAATCAATACAGCGGGACTTGAATCCTATCTGGTGATCAATCCTGCAGACGGAAGTTTCATATTCGCCAGAAAAGAAGGAGAAAAAAGTTATGATCTCTACTCCTCTCTTCCTCCTGAAAAAAAGCCGGAAATCAAAATAGCACAGCCGACAGTCACAGAGCCTCCTCCAAAAAAGGACGGACCGATTACAAAAGACAATCTGGAAAATATTCCTGAAATCCTGAAGCAGAGAAAAAAACTGAGTCTGTCTGCAATTCAGTTTGAAATCAATTCCAGTGAAATACTTTCCGATTCAAAACCGTTTCTTGATAAAGTAGCCGATTATCTGACATCCAACAAAGAACTCAAGATCAGAGTCACGGGACATACAGATCTGACTGGCGACCTGGACTATAACAAGAAACTCTCATTAGACAGAGCAGAATCAGTGAAAGAATATCTTCATACAAAAGGAGTGGCTGTCGGTAAAATATCCATTCAGGGAAAGGGGTCATCAGAACCGATCATTCCTGATACAAAAATTGAATCCAACAGAATGAACAGAAGAGTCGAGTTTGAAATAGTGGACTGAAAAATCAGTCCGGGGTTTTAAGAAGCTTATAAAGATCCCTTGTCAGTCTGTTCATTTCATTTTGGTATGCACGCGGGGGATACGGATCACTGATCAGACTGTCCGCCCAGAGTACCCAGATCGCGGCGAGAGTCCAGATTCTTTCCCTGTATTCAAACTGCCTGAGCAGTCTGAAGTCTCTGTCAAAGACGGCAAATGATGATGCCTTCTCCCTCTCCGTTCTGACAGCCGGAAAAAATCCCAATGAGAAAAAACAGAGAACTGAACTGATTTCTTCAAGGAAACTTGGCTTACAGCAGGCAGGCGGATCAAAACAACCGACAATCCAATAGTCAATGTCAAACTTTTTCAGAGAAAAACCGGGATCGCCGCTCTTTATATCCTTTTCGGGAAGGAAAATAAAAAAATCACTTATTTCATAATACATATTATAGTTATATAAACTATATGCTTTTTTAATGAACTCCTTCAGAGAAACTGGAAGCTCTTCAAATGAATCTCTGGTCTGCAGAACTCTCAGTTCTTCTCCAAAACTGAGCAGGGGAGCTGTTGATCTTCTGTAGTCAGGATAGGCAACCGTCTTCCTCACATATCCTCTGCTGCCTTTTTCTATCCAGATATACTGGCCGTAAGGACTTATTCCGCTCACCTCTGCATACTCAAGCAGTCTGAAATATTTAGGTGTCTTTACGGAAAGATCCAGACTGGACTTGCCCGTTTCAATTGACAGTGTATGAAAACCAATCAGTCCTATTTTCTTGTTTTTTAGAAAATCAGTCTCCTCTTTTACAGGCACATACTCAGGTCTGTCCGGTATTCCCAGATGAACAGGACATCTTAAAAATACGAATGCAGTGATGATGAAAATTATTGTCTTCATGGAAGTCTGAATATTAGACTGAATCACCCAGAGACTGAAAATTGAACTGTGGATTATATTGACAGAAAAACAGTAAAAAACTGCTCCCTTCAAGTCAGATGCAGGAATCTGAATTCTTCTGCCAAATTTCTTCTTGACTGCTTCCTGAATCCGATTTAATTTTCTTATATGGCCATTGCTCTTGCAAATCCAATCTATGACACTGTATTCAAATTTCTTCTGGAAGATTTGGACATTGCCCGCGAACTGATTTCTGAAATCATACATCAGGAAATTATTTCTATTCAGGTAAAACCGCAGGAAAATACGGTCAGTCTGGAAAAAAAGGATTCCCATAAAAACTTACGAACAGAATCAGCAGACCATACTTCTTTCTTTACAGTCTACCGTTTGGACTTTGTTGCAGAAATTCAGACTGAGGACGGAAATAAAAAAATTCTGATCGAACTGCAGAAGGCAAAGCTGGCCACCGATATTATGAGATTCCGCAGATATCTTGGGGAACAGTATACTAAAGACTCACTCCCAATCATTACAATTTATTTTATCGGATACGTTTTAGACAGAAACCTTCCTAAAGTAATTGAGGTGTCAAGACTGTATAAAGACCGTCTGACGGGAGAAACAGCAGAAAATAGCAGGAATGAATTCATCGACAGTCTTACTCACGATTCTTTCGTAATCCAGCTCTTTGGACTCGAAACGAAAATGAGAAACAGACTTGAAAAAGTTTTGAGTGTTTTCAGTCAGGCGGCGGATAAATTAAAAGAACATATAGTTTATTACAATTACCTTCTGGATGATGACTTGCAGGAGAGAATCGTAACCCGTCTGAATTATGCTGCTTCTGATGAAAAACTGAAACGCCAGATGGATCTGGAAGAGGAAATCCTGATGGAACTGCAGGATCTTGAGCGTAAAATAGAAAAACAGGCACAGACCATCGAAGAAAAAGAAAAGGCGATCGAAGAAAAAGAAAAGACGATTGAAGAACAGAACAGACTCATTCAGGAGCTGATGAAAAAACTGGATGGCAAATAAGGGATATGATAACCAAAGACATAATTTCTAAAAAATCCTTCCATACTTCAAAAAAAAAATATTCCTGTCAGTTTTTTCTGCTTTCTCTCCTTTTAATGACCGTCTTAAGTGCTGAAGAATCGCCTGTCTCCGGAAAAATATTCTATCCCCCGGTCCGGGACTGCATACTGCATACCGGGGAAGGCTTTGCTGACCCAATGTACTATCACAGCTACGGATCAAGAAAATATCATTCAGGGGAAGATTATATTCTGGAATGGAGAAATGAGCATATTATTTCAGGAATTCAGGATACAGAATCATTAGAAAAACTTCACGAAAAGACATTCGGCTATCTTCCCCCTGCAGATACATTTTCGGAAAAGGATTATCCGGAATATCTGAAAATCAATCTGTACAGAACAGGAGCAGACATCACGGATACAAGAATCGGACTGTATCCCAGAAGCAGAGATGATGCTGCATACGGGTACGGACAGGAGGTGCATTCAGTATATGACGGAACTGTGGAAGAGGAGACAAGTCCTTCAGAACCCAAAGGCTGGGGAAAGGCTTTGCTCATCCGTCACGATGCTCCTCCGGGATATGCATTTGAAATCTACTGGGAAGGAAAAATGAGAAAACTGAAATCATTCTGGACACAGTATTCCCATACCCTGAAAAATCTGAAAGTAAGAGGAGACAGGGTAAAGAAAGGAGAGGCAGTTGCAGAGATCGGCGACGGAAACGGAATCTTCAACACAATGACAGGATCAGCATTCATCAAAGAAGGAGCACATCTTCATTTTGAAATCAGGATCAGAAAGTCATCGCTCTTTCCTGACAAATCCCTTCTTTCCAATGAAAAAAAACTGAAGGAGACTCATATCAGTCCTTCTTATTTTCTGAAAAATGCTGTCCTTGTCAGGGACGAAAAATGAAAATCTTCACAGTCAGAATTATACTGATTATTTTTGTTCTTAGGTGTTCTTCATTTCAAAAAGATGCTGACATTTCTCTGGAATCAGGTGCAGAAAAAAAGACTGATTTTTCAATGATTCAAATCAACTGCACCAATTATTCAGATCTTTTTAAAGGAGGAGAAAATTCATTCAAGAATCAGGATGACAGTCTGCGATTTTCTCGAACTGACTGCAGAAAAAACCTTCTTCTGATTGAAACTGAAAACAGAGAAGAAATTTCATTTCTTTTCGACGGGTCAATTCCCGAAGAAATAATACAATATAATTATATTACATATAATGCTTCTCTGAACCCAGGTTCATCAGGCAGAAAATTTTCTTTTTTGCCGCTGAAGACTGCTGGTTATCTGAATTCAGGCAGAAAGGAAAAACACTGGGACACAGTTAAATACGTCAAAACCAGGTATCTCCTGACTCTGAAAAGACAGCCTGCGCAGTACAGGTCATTCGAGATCAGAGAAAACGGAAAAACAGTCAGAGAATATTCCGCTCCGGACATTTCCCAATAAACTTTTTCAGATTTTCATTTGACAGAAAATTCAGGCGGTGCAGAAACATCGTTATGAAACAATTTCTAATATTCGTTCTGTTAAGTATTCTCTCTTTTTCGAATCTCTATGCTCACGGGCAGGAATATCTGATCGTCATTACATATGCATTCTGGGTCATCAGTCCACTGCTGTATCTCATCATTACTTTTGTATTCAACTGGAGACTTGTCAAAAAATACGGAAGAAATCCTGCAATAGAGCTGCATCTGTGGAAGCTGAACCTGTTTACCTTCGGCCTTCTTGTTCTGGGTGCAGTCATAAGCACAATTTTATATGTTAAACATATTATCAGTGAAACAGAGGTTGCATGGCTTCTTTTTCTCATTCCTGCAGGGATCTATGGATCAATAGCATTCCTGACTCTGAAAAAGTCTTCACCGAAAGGATGACGGACAGGCGGACTGTGTAAAGGCATAAACTTTCTTTCTGCAGATGGATTCAGTAAAGAAAATCACTGTCTTTTCCTGACATGCTTTTACATACCCCGCCCAGCATTATCCTGAAATCATAAGCAGCAAGACTGAAATCCATTGCACACCTAAGACATTCACCAAACTTATAGAATGGAAATCCATCTTCTGAATCAGAAGGCTTTTTCCGGCATCCCTGAACTCTGACTTTAAACGAATAAAAAAAGCTTGCAGTTTTTTTTCATTGAGATATTCTGTGGCGCATGTTAGGAATCCGATTTCTGAAAGTTAAACCCACTGAGCACGTCATCCTTTTCAAAAAAGGAAAGATCCAAAAAGAAGGAGCCGGTCAGAGTTTCTTCTATTATGCCCCTTCTTCGAGTGTAGTCATAGTCCCTGCCGCAAGCTCCGATGTTCCATTCATATTCAAGGAAACCACAGTCGATTACCAGGAAATCAATATTCAGGGACAGTTTGCGTTTAAAGTTCTGGAACATTCGAAGCTGGCATCAGTTCTGGATTTCTCAGTCAATGCTGACGGGATTCAGATCGGCGACGGAAATGAAAAACTCACTACACGGCTTTCCAATATAGTGCAGGTGACTGTACGGGAAAAACTTTCGGGGCTGGATCTTCGTTCTGCTCTTAAGGCAGGAACAGAATTCACTGCTCATGTGAAAGAAAGAGTCAAGGACAATGATGCACTGAAAGGACTCGGTGTGGAAATCTCAGACTTTGCAATACTCAAAATCAGTCCTACACCTGATATGTCGAGGGCTCTGGAAGCAGGTGCAAGAGAAACGCTTCTCAAGGAGGCGGATGAAGCTATTTACCAGAGAAGAAACTTTGCAGTGGAACAGGAAAGAAAGATCAAGGAAAATGAACTCCAGACACAGATTGCAATTGAGGAAAAGAACAAGAAAATCCGCGAAGAACAGATGAACATCGAGATAGCAGTTCAGGAAAAACAGAGACAGCTCGAAGAGGCTTCCATGAACACGGAACTCGAACTGGAATCCAAAAGAGCAGAACTCGAAAAAATGAAACTTCAGGCATCCATTGATCTGGAAGAGCAGCGAAAAAAACTCATACAGAGTGAATCGTCCAACCTGATTGAATCTTCAAGAGCAAAAGGGGAGGCAATGAAACTTGAACTTTCTGCCTTCGCAGGTCTCAGCCAGGAACTCATTGAGGCGCTTACTGCAAATCAGCTGAATTCTTCTCAAATCATCAGCAGGGCAATGAGAGATATGGCGAAAAATGCAGAAAAGATCGGCAATCTCAACATATCACCGGATCTGCTGAATTCACTGATGCAGAATCAGTAAAGAACAGGAAGAGATTGGAAATAGAAAAAATTGTACTAGTTGTCCGTCCGACGCGGCTTGAAGAAAATCTGCGTCGGCACAATACAAAACTTCAGGCAAAATTTTTCATTCAGTCAAGAGGCCAGTCATTCGAAGACTATGAAAAGGAAGACTCGAATTATCATAATTCGAGAGATGATATATCCCAGTATATCCCAAAAGGAATAAAACTTCAGATCATCGACAGAGACTTCCTCCCTAATTTTGTATTTGGACCGAATGATGCTGTAATTGCACTCGGCCAGGACGGACTTGTAGTGAACATTGCAAAGTACCTGAACGGACAGCCGATCATTGCAGTCAACCCTGATCCAGAAAGATTCGACGGAATCCTTCTTCCGTTCCAGACACAGGACATCGGAAATGCAATTCAGTCCGTACTGAAGGATACAGCAGAATTGAAGGAAATCACAATGGCGAAGGCAAGTCTGAATGACGGTCAGGAACTGTTTGCATTTAATGATTTTTTCATCGGCCCAAAAACTCATACCAGTGCAAGATATATGATCCGGTACAGGGATTATGCTGAAAGACAGTCTTCAAGCGGAGTCATCATTTCCACTCCTGCCGGCTCTACCGGATGGCTAAGTTCCGTTTTTAATATGGCGGAAGGAATGATGGGGACTGAATCAGGAAGAAAAGGAGGCAGAAGAAAGAATCGAGCAGAACAGTCAAGAGTGATGGAATGGGATGAAAAGAAGCTTATTTTTGCAGTCCGTGAACCCTTCAGAAGCAAATGGAGTGAAGCAGATTTGGTCACCGGAGAAATTCAGGAAGAAGAGGAACTCATACTGGAAAGTCTGATGCCCGAATCAGGAGTGCTTTTTTCAGACGGGATGATAAATGATTTTATCGATTTTAACTCAGGCTCAATAGTAAAAATTTCACTTGCTGAAAAGACAACTAGACTTGTAGTTTAAATGGCAAGCCTTGATCTGATCGCCTTGCCCAGTGTATACTGGTCTGCATATTCAATAGTGCTTCCTACTGTGACTCCGTGAGCAATTCGAGTAACCTTGATGCCTGAATCTTTCAAGAGAGAAGATATGTAACTTGCAGTAGCATCTCCTTCCAGTGTCGGATTTGTAGCAATAAGAATTTCCTCCAGAAGACTGTCCTTCAGCCTGTTCAGCAGTTCCCTGATTCGAAGTTTGTCTGGACCGATTCCGTCTATAGGAGAAATGGCTCCTCCCAGAACATGGTACTTGCCTGGAAATTCTCCTGTATTTTCTACAAAAAAAACATCTTCTGGCTGTTCCACAATACATAGGATATTTTTACTGCGATGATCATTACTGCATATGCTGCATATTTCCGCATCTGATATCCCGCCGCATTCTGAACAGAATTTTGCGGCGGTCTTGATCTGTACGAGAGATTTCACCCAGGAGTCAAATTCGGTCTTTTCCATCCTCAGGAAATGAAACCCTATTCTCATTGCGCTTTTCTTTCCTACCCCTGGCAGGGAGGAAAGCACTGAAACGAGTTCAGTCAGTATCGGGTCAGTCACCGTCCAAGCCCATCATCTTGCCGAGGTCACCAGGATCCACTCCGCCGGTAACTGCCTTCAATTCATGAGCCATTGCTTCCTTGGATTTTTTGATTGCTTCATTTGAAGCAGACAATACTAAATCTTCGAGCATTTTGACATCATCCCCTTCAAAAAGCTCTTTATTAATTTTCACATTAGTTATAATACCGTCACCGCTGACTGTCACATTCACCATTCCGGCTCCGGCTGAAGCAGTTACACGAATCATAGAGATTCTTTTCTGAGCTGCAGCCATGTTTTTTTTCATATCTTTCATCTTGGAAAGAGTATCTTTGAACTGTTCGAGTTTATTAAACATTTTACCTCTCTACACTGCTGTAAAAACTTCTGCTATAACCAAAAAAATCCTGTCATTCATCAGGAAAAGAAATATTTTGAGAGTATAAATGCCCTGAATCAAAAGGAATAAAGACAAAAAAATCGCTCCCTTTTCCTTTTACAGAATTGACTCCGATCTCTCCCCCCATCATAACTGCAAGTTTTCTGCAGATTGCGAGGCCAAGTCCAGTCCCCCCGTACCTGCGAGTAATAGAAGAGTCTGCCTGAGTAAACGGTTCAAAAAGTTTTTCGACAGCATCCTCATCGATTCCTATTCCAGTATCACTGACTGATATATGAAGTGCATTTTTTCGAGAGTCTTTTTTCAGACGAAGGTGAATATGCCCCTCTGCAGTAAATTTGACTGCGTTGCCAAGAAGATTCAGAAGGATCTGAGAAATTCTGAGACTGTCTCCTTTGAACTGATGAGGGAGATTTTCTTCAATTTCAATATTCAGACGCAGATTTTTTCCTGAATTTCGAATAGAGAGCTCTGCAAGTTTTGATGTATCTTCCACAATTTCTCTGAGATTAAAAACAGCAGATTCCAATTCCATCTTTCCTGATTCTATTTTGGATATATCCAGTACATCATTTACAATGCTCAGCAGGAGATTTCCGCTTTTTTTGATTATAGAAAGATACTGCACCTGTGTTTCATTCAATGAGGTGTCAGAAAGTATTTCAGAGTATCCTAGTATGCCGTTCAAAGGAGTCCTGACCTCATGGCTGATATTTGCCAGGAACTGATTTTTTACAGAAAGGGCATCTTCTGCTCTTTTATTTTCGACCTTCAGATTCTCCCATGCTTCAGTCAGCATTATATGTTTTCTTTTCAGACGCTTTCTGTCACGGTCAAAACTTTTCTTGAAATAATAAATCACGAAAGCAAGCAGAAAAAAACCGAGGGTGTTAGCGGCAACATAATCCCCTACCCTTGTCTCCTCGCTCAGTTTTTCGACAAATTCAGGATGAAGTTTTTCGAGACTGTAACATACAGTAAACACTCCGGCACAGAGAGGCAGAAGCCATTTATAATCTGCCCTCTCCAGACAGAGCATACTCATCACCAGAAAATATACGAAAAATATTGGTATGGTTCCCGCAATGCCTCCGCCGTAAAACTAGCCTCCTGCAATCAGGAACCAGGAAATACTGAAAAAAAGAACCATGCTTAATGAATAGTTTTTTCTGACTCTTGCTGTATAATATGTATATACGAAAAAAAAAGATCCGGCCGCAATGATAACATTCTGCTCAGGCGGAAAATTATTTATTATCTCACCTTACGCAAAAGAAAGTAAAGTAGAAAAGAAATCAGTACGATGCTAAAAA
>DAORDI010000125.1:0-14750 GCA_035345895.1 Leptospiraceae bacterium | reverse complement strand
CCACAGGAGCACCGAGCATTATCAGCGAATTTACTAAGGTGGAGGAACTGACTAAAAATAAAGGAATCACTGAGGAATTCCGCAAAAAGACTCTGGAAAAAAATCTGTTGAATGCTGTAAAAGGCACTTTATTGAAGAAATTCCCTGACTATCAGAAAAAAACAGAAGATCTGAAGGATATGAGTTCAATTGCATTTGAACAGCAGAAAGGAACATTCAACTATTACGTAAAATATGTAACTAAAAAGACAGAAAAGGATAAGGACGGAAAAGACTCAGCTCCTTATATTTTTTATCTGTTTTACAATTTTGCAGTTGATCCTGAAATCTATGTTCAGCTTCCTGTAGACGACAGAATTTATATCAGCACTCCTGAACTTGAAGCCCTTGGAAATGCATCTTCAAGCAAGACTCCTGCAGCTCCGACCAACTCCAAACCGGCTGATCCTATCATGGAAGGAAAGAAAGCAAATCCTTAATTTTTTTCAAAATTCTCTTCCCCTGTTCAGAGAAATTGGGGAGGAGATCAAATCAATCTATACTTCCGATTATAAAGTTACTTGGAAAAAAAAAGATGATCCGCTCACAGAGGCGGATCTTTTTGTACATACTGCCGTCAAAAATTTTCTCATAAAAAAATATCCTGATATCCCTCTGCTGTCAGAGGAAGAGGATTCGAGTATTGATTTTTCGAAAGTGCCCGAGTTTTTTTCCCTAGATCCGATTGACGGGACAAGAGAATTCGTAAATAAAAATCCCGAATTTGCAGTCAGTCTTGGGTTTGTGAAAAACGGCTGTCCAATCCTGGGAATTGTTTACAATCCCATTACTGATGAGTTTATTTACGGAAAAACAGGGGATGGGATAGGCAGAATTTATCTGAACCAGACTGTCTCAAAGCTGTCCTTTCGCAGGAACAGTTCAGAGAGAAAATACAGACCGGATCATATCCTTGTATCCAAGTCGGAGCACAGGGAAGGGCTGTATTCTGATTCTTTTTGGAAGGATCAGGGGAACATTGTTCCAAAAGGTTCCATTGCATATAAACTAGCCCTGTCAGCCTTGTCTGAATCTGATATCTGCATATCCCTTAAACCGAAGAATATCTGGGATATCTGTGCAGGCACAGCCATCATCAATGCATCCGGAGGATTCTCCGTTGAACTGAAAAGTTTTTGTGAAATAAATTATTTCAATCCTGCAGTCACTGCCCCCGGAATTCTGGCAGGAAATCCATTCATCGTGATGGACTATATACGAATGTATAAAAAAGAGCTTTCGGAAAGAAGGAAAGAGGGATGGTAATCCGGACGGAAAGTTCGTTTTTGGAACTGGATCTTCAGAACGGGGGGAGAATTCTCTGTCTCGAACTGATATCACTGAAAGGCAGAAGAAGAAAAGTAATCTGGGCAGATCCTGCATTGGATTTCTTTTTTTCAGGGTCTTTTCTGATGTTTCCCTGGGTAAACCGACTGGAATCCGACCGATTCAATATCAATGGAAACAGGATAGAAATTGAACCTGTTTTAAAAGATGAAGCAGGGTATCCTATTCACGGACTGTATTTTAAGTCAGAAAGAAGGTGCGTTTCTGTTTCAGAGGGCATTGAGAGTTCTGAAATCATCATTGAACCGATTCAGACAGACAGCTTATTTCCATCCTTTCGGGAAACGTTTTCTCTGGAAAGGAGCAGACTGACAGTCAGTCTGGAAGTATTCGGTTCCAGTGATAAAGAGATGTATTTTTCTGCCGGATATCATCCATACATTGGCCTTGAAGGCAGACCGATAGACAGTCTGGAAATTATTTCCAACTGTACAGAAACAGTGCTTCTAGGGGACGATCTTCTTCCGGAAACTCCGATCAGAAAAAAGCCTTTTAAAAGTGCAGTTCAGACAGGAAAAATAGACACTCTGAAGCTGGATCATTGCTTTACCGGAAATTCGTCCCATCCTTATTTTGGAATTTTTGACAGGACAGAGAATGAAAAAGTAATCCTTGAGATTCACAGATCATTCAATCCAAGTGTTTTTTTTCAGATTTACACTCCGCCTCACAGACAGTCGATTGCAGTGGAACCTATGAGCAGTCTGGGAAATTCCTTTTCTGAAAAAAATGGAACTCATTCTTCAATAAAAAAGAACGACATCAAAGTTTTCTCTTTCTCTGTCCGATTAGAATAGATATGTATCTGGAACCGTTCAAGAATATTGATTTTATGCTTTCTGAAGAAGCAAGACCGCTGAGAATACTTTCTGAGTATTCCTATCCGCTTTCTGTTCTGAAAAAACAGGACATCAAAAGTGCTATCGTATTCTTCGGTTCAGCCCGAATTCATCCGGAGTCGGAAGAGCAGCCCTCGCATCTGAAACAGTACTATGAAGACACTGTTCAGATATCCAAAAAACTGACAGAGTGGGCACTCACAAAATGCAAGAATCCGTCCAGACAGGATAAGTTCGTCATCTGCACAGGGGGCGGTCCAGGGATAATGGAGGCAGGCAACAAGGGTGCAAGACTTGCGGGGGGGAGAAGCATTGCTCTCAACATAAAACTTCCTCATGAACAGGCGGCAAATCCGTATGTGGATCCCAATCTCACATTTACTTTTCATTATTTTTTCATGCGTAAGCTCTGGTTTATGCAGCTTGCTGAAGCAGTTGTTGTGATGCCGGGAGGATTCGGAACGATTGATGAGCTTTTCGAAGTGCTGACACTGATTCAGACCTCAAAAGCGGCCAAGATCCCGATCATTCTTTATGGAAAGGATTTCTGGAATGATCTGATCAATTTTGAAAAACTGGCAGACTATAAGCTGATTGAGAGATCCGATCTGAATCTCATATACAGGACAGACAGTGTGGACGAGGCAGTGGAGTTTATAGTAACTTATTTGGAATCAGATATGTTTCAATGATTTAAATGAATTGACCTTTCTCTACTTTTCTGCAAGTTTGGTCTTCGGTCAAGGTAAAATGAGATTTCTTTCTAAAATTCCCAACTGCAGATATTTATGTTTTCCCCTTTTCTGCCTGCTCCTGTTTCCGTCAGCGCATATGGCAGACGATTCCACCAAACCGTCAAGATTTTCAGTAAAAAAATTATCTCCCTCGGGAATGCCCTACAATGACAAAGGAAGATTCAGGTCTCCGTTTGCAAATCCTGCTTACGGGACTCCGTGCAACATCAAAGTAGGGTTTATGCTGAAAAGTGTTTCCGGCTTTTCAACGAAGGAAGGAAAGTTTGAAGCCGATTTTTATGTTTCCTATACAAGTGACAAACCTATGCCCGGGGAAATTAAGCCCCATTTCACAAATGGTATGGTGCAGGATGACGATCATATAGAACGGATTGCAGATGAACCGACATTCAAGCTTTGGAAATTTCATGCCCTTTTTTATACTCAGGCCGACTTAAGAGCATACCCTTTCGATACTCAGGAACTGGAAATAGGAATGGAAGAAGTGGATGTAGGAATCGATCAGATCAATTTTATTGCAGACCAGGATCATATCCGCCTCGATTCCGATTTTGTTATGCCGGGATGGGAAGTGTCTCATATCGAGTCAAGAGTTCTCACGCATTATTATCCGGACAGATTTGAATATGATGATCTGTACTATCCCCGATTCATTTTCCGTCTCGGAATAAAACGTTTTGCCAATTCAGCCCTGTTTACAGTATTTCTTCCTGCATTTGTAATTGTTCTGGTTTCTCTTTCGGGGATCTGGCTTTCAGGCAAGGAAATTGAAACAAGAATCAATTCCAGCGCGCCGATGCTTGCGGCTGCAGTGCTTTTTCATTATACTTTATCCCAGGAAATACCTGCAACTGCCTATCTGACAAGAGCAGACAAGCTGATGCTCGGAGTCTATCTGGGGCTCATCACAAATCTGTTTGCCACATGGGCATTTTTCTTTTTTGATCCGAAATACGAGGAAAGAATTTTTAAACTGGGCAGGTGGATTGTTCCTCCGTTGAATATGATTTTGTATACATTAGGGTGCATTATATGAAATTCCTGTCATTTATTGTTTCTGTTCTGTTTCTGGTGTCCGGCTGCAAAGACAGCAAGGACTTTGAATCTATGGTCGAGATTGTGCGGATGGAGAAAGTCCGACTGGACGAGAAAGGAGAGCCTCTTGTGGTCGACGTGGAGATTTCCTACTATGCCTGCCCTGGAACCCAGATGGAAGTCATCAGAGGAGACAAAAATTTTGCAGACTGTCTCTACAAAAGTCATAAGGTAGGGGATAAACTGAAAGTCCATGTAAACTGGTACTGGGATTCTTTCGGATATTATAAATGGAAAGTGACTCAGCTGAACGGCTGTCCTAGAAGGGTCGACCCTCTGGATGAGATCTCTTTTGAACTTGTGCAGGAATGCGAGGATTATTATATCTACGGAGTAAAAGTCGGATTTTCCTGCAATCAGATTCCCAATGCTGCACTGATAGAAAAATGCCCCTGGTTCAGAAGGAAATAGGATCTCAGTTTGAGACTGTAAAAAAGCGGTGTTAAATATATAATATTTGCAATGTTTTTCGGATCATATACAATGCTTTGTGCAATCTGAACATATGTTCAGTTTGCTCAAAACAAATGGAAGGTCTGAATATGATGAAAAAACTTATACTAATGTCTGTTTTTCTTTGCGGAAGTCTGTTCGCTTCGGGAGGAAGCAGTACGCCTCCTCTTCAAGGAACTTATCCGATAGTTCTGTCTCACGGTATTTTGGGATTTGATGATACAAACGGTCTTCTCAACGGACTCGTAAAATATTGGGGTGGGATGGACGACTATCTCCGTTCACAGGGAGCGTCTGTCCTTACTCCTGGAACCACGGCAATGCAGTCTGTGCCTGTCCGCGCTCAGGGGCAGAAGGATCAGATTCTGACATGGATGGCTGCCAATAATTATTCCAAAGTTCACGTTTTTGGTCACTCTCAGGGCGGTCTTGTTTCCAGATATATGATTACAAATCTTTCAATGTCCGGAAAAGTATCTACACTGACTACCATTAATTCTGTCCACAGAGGAACTCCGCCTGCAGATATTGGGCTGGCTGTGATTCCTGACTGGCTTGAGCCTTTTGTGGCAACTGTGATGAACTGGTTTGCCTCTCTCCTTTACGGAGAATCCAATCAGGATCTTCTGGCAATGGCAAATTCTCTGACTACAGCGACCCTGACTTCCTTCAATGTGACAACCCCCAATGCTGCCAGTGTAAAATATTTCTCTTACGGATCAAAAATTACGATCGAAGACCTGATTCAGCATCCGATTATGGGAATTACCTATCCGATTACATGGGCCGGAGGGCTTGCAAGTTCTGTCCATTCTGCTGACAATGACGGGATAGTTCCTCTTTCTTCCCAGCAGTGGGGAACTTGGAAAGGCGGTCCTTCTTATGGACTTCTCACTACTGGGGTGGATCATCTGCAGGCGACGAACTTTGAATGGACAGGTCAGAATTATTTCGATGTTCAAGGATACTATCTGAATATGGCGAAAAACGCTAAAAGCAATCAGTAAAACCTCCTTTCTTGAAATCCGGAACTTTCTGTTCCGGATTTTTTTCCTTCAAGTCAGTAAAATTTCCTTGCATAAAAAAGAGTTTTACCCAAATCTTACCGTGGGGTTCTAAATGAATGGGCACTAATCTTGACAGAACTAAAAAAGCCATAGGTGTTGAGGGGATCGACAATAAGGACAGACATGAAATGTTCAAAAAATTTCAGTCTGCCGGCGGTAAAATTATTAAGGAAGTAGATGATCCTACTAATCCTAAGAATAAAGACAAATCCTCAGGCAAAGACTCAGGGAAAAACGACTCTAAGGGAAAAGTAGACTTTATGAAAGAGTCTGCGAATGCAAAGAAAAAAGACACTCAGGTGACTTATGCTCTTTCCGACTCTGAGATGGGTAATTTTTTAAACAGACTGATTATTAAATTTAAATGCTGGGCCGGAAACATCACGCCCTTTGGTTCATCCGTACTTCTTCCAAAATTCCTTTCTGAAATCAATCTGGAATTGCGCGCTGCCCTGATGGAGTTCAGAATTGTATCCAATGAACTTCTTTCGAACCCTGAGTATTCTCCTAAAATTGTAAAAACCCTTGATAAGATGAATCCAATTTTTGTGGAAATCATCGGACGGGCAGGCAAGATCTTTGACTCTGTGGAGCTTGCAGAAATTCTGGACGATTACAGTTCCAATCCTGATGCCCATGTTCCCGTCAAAAGAGCAGCACCTCCTATTTATTCTCTTTTCCGAAAGCTGTACTATCTCTATCCTTTTCAGGCTACTTTCAAAAAGGCGGTTGTCATTGCCTATGAAACTCTTCAGGTTCTGGAGAAAAGACCTGCGCTTATTTATTCAGCAAAAAAGAAAAAAGCGGTATCTGAAATCAGTACTGTTTTTGAAAAGATCTTTGATAAACTGTATTTGGCAGTGATCAGGAATGAAGCAAAGAATATTCCTATGGTATCACTGTATATGGAAAATATTCTCAACATAATGGACTCTGAACGGCTTGGGAAAAGAAAGGCCGGTGAAGATCTGCCTCCTGCTCCAGGAGAAGCTCAATCTGAGGAAAATGAAGAAGAATCAGAAGAACAGACAGAAGAAAATTCAGAAACTGCTCAGGAAATGTCTCCTGAACTTTCCCTTGGATTCAAACTGATGGCTGAAACCCCGGTAGAAGCACTCAGAAAAAAACATGATCCAAGGAATGAACTTGCAGAGTTTCCTGATGCGGATAAATGCCTCCTGACTTATCTTTTCTTCAAGGAATTTGATCATGAATATTCCATTGTAATGACCACAAAAAAAATTATTATTCAGTCTACTACAGTCAACGGAAACAAGGTGGACAATAAGGCAAAGCTTCTGGGCATCTATGAACTTTCCAGAAACTGTATGGATCAGTTTAAAATCTATGTGGATCAGGCAAAAGAATATTTCAAAGCCAAATTGAATCCCGGTTCCAATTATATTGAACACTCCAAGAAGCTGACTCAGCTTGAACAGAAAAGAGGACAGCAGTCCAGAAATGCAAGGGCGACCATCCGTGAGTATATAGAAAAGGCAACAGATGCCTTTGAACTTCTGCTCACTGATATGCGGGGAGAAAGACAGATTGTCGGAAATATGGATGAGATTCTCACATTCGATTCCGTAGACAGCAAGAAGAAGATGAACAGAAAGGCAGTAAAGCAGTGCATAATGGAGGCATACAGTTATTCACTTGCTTTCTATACCAGGCTTTCTGAGGGACCGCATGGGGATCTTTTCGGAGGAGTGATAGAACTCACTCCCGAGCAAATGCAGAATATCTATGGAAGGGCAGTGGTTGACAATACTTCTCAGCCGACTGTAAAACCTGATGATGAAACCTCTCCTTTGGCTACCTGAATGTCAGTCATAAAAGTCATTATAGTTCAGAAAAATCTGTCTGAGCCGATCAGCAGTGATCAGAGAAGCAAAATCTCCAAGGAAAGGGCAGATTTCCTGATTCTTCCCAGATACTATCCTTCATTCAAAGGCAAGGACCCTTCTCATGAAAAGGAACATCTGGATGCTGTTCTGGAAGTGTCCGAATATCATAAGGGGATTGTTCTTGGAGGTTCTTATTTTCGGAAATTGGAAGGAACTGTTCTTGAATCTGCTCCGCTTGTAAAAGATGTAAATCTTGTAGACTATTCCAATGTAAAAAATTCTGTAAAATCGTCAGCGGCTGATATCGACAATGGAGAGTACATTTATATTCTGAACGGGATACGCTTCGGTGTTTTCATAGGTGAAGACTTCAACAATGAGGCTTTTTTTTCCGAGCTGGCAAAAGAAAAAATTGAACTTCTTTTTCATATTCATTCGGTTCCTTTAGGAAAGGACGATTTTTCAAATTACAAAAAGGACCTTGATAAATATGCTCAGATATCAGGGAAGTTTGGGTTGAATATTATCCGATGCTGCGGCTTCGGAAAATTTGACGGTAAGGAATATTCGGGAAGAAGTCTTTATTCCTCACCGCAGGGCATTAAATGGAAACTGGGAGAAAATGAAAATTCATCTGAACTCATTAAGACCTTGAATGTAAGTCTTTCTGACAGAATTCCCGGATAAATAATCAGTCTTCCTGTATTTTTTTGACAGCCATACAGCTTTCATCTTTCAGGAAAATTCCTTTTTGTATTTCTGTGCAGTCTGATTTCAGAATTAGACTGTGACAGTTTCTGAATGATGTTTTGGCAAGTTCCGGATTCTCTGTTCTAAGATGAAAAATATTGCTTTTCTTGTTTTTTTCAATACAATTGTCTTCTTTCACTGAAGATACTGCCAGCTTTCTCAGTTTTTCCGGAACAGTGTTCCAGGAATTCTGAGAGCATTCTGAGAACTTCTGACATATTTCCGAGGAGAGTTTCAATGACTCAAATTTCCATTGGATATCATCCAATCCTTTTTTCTTTTTAGCCTTGCAGTCTGCCGATATCAGGATCAGCAGAAATGTAAATAATTTAAATGCCATGATATGCAAAAATAAAAAGATTGAAAAAAAGGAAAAGCATTATCCTGCTTGACAGAATGCTCTCCGGATTTCTGATAAAAGTGATGGAGCTGAATGAAGTACAGACTCGCTTAAACAAAGAATCGGAACTCATTCATATCTTCATAGATTCCTTTTTGAAACTGGAAATACACTACGAGGTACCGTCCTTTTCGCAGATTTTTCTGGAAGGAAGAATCATTTCAGAGTCTCTGAACAGGGTGGAGGAAACAGGATTTGCAGATGCCCACAGTGAGATTCTGGCAGTCAGAGAAGCTGAATCTGTTTTAGGTTCCAGATACTTGGAAAACTGTCTTCTTTTTACACTTCTGGAACCGTGCACAATGTGTGCCGGTGCCATTATACATTCCAGAATCAGCACAGTCTATTATTTTGCTGACCAGAGCAGGGTATCCGGAATTTCGTCCCTCCCAGTTGAATATATTTGCAGGTTGAATTATTTCCCGCGACTTGTGAAAATAGATGATCCTAGGGCGGAAGAAAAACTCAGCGGATTCTTTCATAAAATCAGAGAACACAAGTCCATTGCCCGAACAGATGCATCTGATCCATATACAGGCATTCTTCTATGATTCATATTCAGAATGGTAAAGACCTGTATTCAGATGAGTATCAGGACATATATTTTTCCAGGGAAGGCGGTCTGGAAGAAAAGAACTATGTATTCCTGGATGCAAACGATGCGGAGAACCGTTTCAAAAACAGTGACCGAATCAGAATTCTGGAACTTGGATTCGGTGCTGGACTTAATTTTACCGTGACAGTTGAAAAATGGATTCGGTGCAGAAAGCCAGGCTCTGTTCTGGAATATTTCAGCATTGAAAAGAATCCTGTTCCATTTTCCATTCTGGAAGAATTTTATTCCTCACTGAACGTGGCTCCGGCAGTGAAGTTCAGTCTTCTGGAAAAATATAAATACATTAAAAAAGGGTTGAATAAATTAATATTTAATGAATATGGAGTCAGTCTGTTTCTGATTGCCGATGACCTTTCGGATGCCTTGAATGAGGTTCAGGATGATATTCACATATTTTTTCTGGACGGCTTTTCTCCCTCAAAAAATCCGGAGATGTGGTCTGAGTCAGTTTTTCGGAAGATGGCAGAACTTTCCGTGAATGGCTCTTCTTTTTCCACTTATTCCTGTGCATCCTTCGTGCGCAGAAACGCAGAAGCTGCCGGATTCAGCATTGAAACTCTCAAGGGGTTCGGAAGGAAAAAGAAGATGCTCCGAGGGTTTATCCGGAAAGATAATGAAAAAATAACAAATTTTAATTATTTTTCCATTCAAAAAGAGAGAATCTGTTCTGAAGTTGTAATTCTTGGAGCAGGACTGGCCGGATGTTCTCTTGCATACGATCTGGCAAAGAAAGGAATACGTTCGCGGATTGTCGACAGAGGAACTGTACCGGCATCTGAAGGTTCCGGAAATCCTGCAGGAATATTCAATCCTAAGCTTGCTTTGGGAAAAAATGAGATTTCTCTTCTTTCCATATACGGATATATGCATTTTCAGAGGCGGCTTTCTGAACTGCAGAATTATCTGAATGAAGATGTATTCAGAAGAACAGGCGTGTTTCATATCCTGAAGGGAGATGAAAAGGATAAGGCGGAAAGGCTGATCAGTATTTCCGGGCTGGAGAAACGGTTCTGTCAAATTTCAGAGCAGTATGGTCATTCAGGCATTCTGTTTCCTGAATCAGGGTGGATCTCTCCTGCATTCCTCTGTCAGCTGTATCTGAACCTGGCTTCCGGATTCACGGAAACCTCTTTTGGAACAGAGATTGAATCTGCAGAGACAGACGGAAATAAATGGATGCTCAAGATCTTCGGATCAGACTCTGTAATCGAAACGGAAAATCTTGTGCTTGCAAATGCATTTGACATCAGCAGGTTTGCCGCACTGTCTGAAATTCCTTTTCGGAGAAACAGAGGACAGATCATTTTTTTTCCTTCCTTTTTAATGAAAAAAGAAATACGGCATACTGTGATGTATGACGAGGGATATTTTATTCCTGCAAATGATAAATTTGTGATCGGAACAGTCTACGATCATCACGATTTCAGAACGGAACTCAACCTCGATGACTGCAGAAGTCTTTTTGAAAAGTTCTCCTCTTTTTTTCCGGGGTATCTGGATGACCCAGGAGCATTTGAGGGAAGAGTCGGTTTTCGGGCCTGGCTTCCGGATCATCTCCCAGTCTGCGGACCTGTGCCTGACTGGGAATTTTATAAATCTGCCTACAGCCGAACAGTTCGGGGAGGCAGGAGGGATGCAGCAGAACCGAAATATCAGAAAGGGCTTTACGTGCTGTCAGGACTTGCATCACGGGGAATGCTTTTTTCCTCCATTCTTTCCGAGTATCTTTCTTCCGTAATGACCGGTGAGTCAGTTCCTATGGACAGGAAAATGTGCGAGTCCGTTCATCCTGCAAGATTTCTTCTGAGGAAAATGAAAAAAGGGCTCACTTAAATGCAGTTCTGATCTGAAAAATTCTTTTTCATTGACTTTTCCGATATTCGTTTAGAATAAGCCGTATTGCCCTTATACAGGTCAGGAGGTGGGTCATTTTCAGAGAACTTCTCAAAGTGCCGAATTTGTTTGAAGCAGCAGTGAAAGGACCAGATCATCTGTTTCTGAAGGCTCTTCCCAGAATGTATGCTAACAGACTTCGCGATTTTGCTATGCTCGATGTTGAAGGTGTGCACAATATTCCCAGAAGCGGAAGGGTGATGGTTGTTCCCAATCACAGCGGAGTTCTTGGGTGGG
Organism: Leptospiraceae bacterium; assembly: GCA_035345895.1. Classification (GTDB taxonomy): domain Bacteria; phylum Spirochaetota; class Leptospiria; order Leptospirales; family Leptospiraceae; genus DAORDI01. Next base: position 3,412 of record DAORDI010000125.1, on the reverse strand, counting down.
ATGCGATTATTCTGTACAATGAAGTTTTCCGCCAAAGAAAAAGACTGGCAAGAGTGATGGCGCATGCTTTCTGGGAATCTACGGATTTTCTGAGAAAGGTTGGGCAGAGTTTCGGTGCATTTGCTCCTGACTTTAAGCAGGCTGTCAAATATCTGAAGAAAAATAAATTGATGATTATTTTTCCAGAAGCTGAACACGGAAATTTCAAACCGACAGTCAAGATGTATCAGCTTACAGATTTTAACCCTGGTTTTGTAGCATTGGCGATGATGACAAATACTGTCATTGTCCCTACTGTAATCATGGGGGCTGAAGAAAATTTCGTGAATCTTGGAACGATTGACATATTTGAAAAATATATAGGTGCCAGAATCCCGGTCCCTATGAATCTCCTTCCAATTCCTGCAAAATGGAAAATTAAATTTCTTCCTCCGGTGGATTTCTCAAAATACAGCAGAAAAGACGCCAAAAGTGAAAAGTTTTTAATCGAAGTGAGTCAGAATATCAGATTCAGAATTCAGTCATCCATTCACAATGAACTAGTTTCCAGAGGAACTTTTAAATATTAGGAGAACAATTTGAACCGCACAGAAATGCTTCTGCAGCTGAAAGTATCAGATATCATGTCCAAGGATGTGGTAACAGTCGACTATGATGATTTGATTGCAAAACCAGCCAGACTGATGCTCGAAAACAGAATGCACAGCCTGCTTGTTCTGAAATACGGGAAGCCTGCTTATATTATTTCCTCTTATGATCTGATAAGGGTTGCATATGAGGACACCTTCAATAAAAATCCTGTAGATATGCTCAGAACTCCTGTAGAGGAATTAGTCAAGGGGCAGAAGCTTGTTTCTGTAGAACCCGATATGTCGCTTATGGATGCTCTTCATGTACTGACTGAATACAATATCCACAGTGTTCCTGTCATAGAGAGCGGTGTTGTAATGGGAATTCTGACAATGATGGACCTGGCAAAATGGTACAAGGGTACACATAAATAATTGGATTTTATTTTTACAGGAGTCTCCGATGAGGAGATTCAAAAGGAAAGACGCAAGGCTAAAGAGCTGAAAGCAACTCCCTGGTGGAAGAAGAAAAAATCACAGGGAATATGCTTTTACTGCGCAAAAAAATTTCCTCCCGAGGAACTTACGATGGATCATCTTGTCCCTCTTTCAAAGGGGGGAAAGTCCATTAAGGCAAATCTTGTTCCTTCCTGCAAGTCCTGCAATTCTGCAAAAAAGAACAGTTATGCCTTTGAAATAAATTTAGAATCCTCTGAAAAGGGGTCTGAACCAGGGAATCCCAGCCAGAGTCAGAACCAGGGCAAATAGGCTGAAAATTGCAATTTTCTTCTGTGCACTGTCCCCGGCTTTTTTTGCCGTTCTGAAGGCAAGATGAATCAGAACTGCTGAGAGAATCATCAGAAGTATATGTTCCATACCGAAAAATCTGAGTTCCTTCACCTTGACTGCGCTCTTGAAATCATCAAAGAAACTCCTGACTGTCGGACTGATTGAATATAGGATCAGACCGAGAAGAAGCTGTATGTCGAATGAAATCATTGTGAACAGGGAGAGTTTCTTTTCCAGTCCGGAAAATTCTTTCTTTCCAATCCATCTGGAAAGTGAAACTGAAACAAGAGCAGCAAGAAGGAGAAGGGCTGCATGACGCAGCAGACTGTGAATAATGAGAATCAATTCCATGAATTTACTTTTTTTTGAGAGACCGAATTTTGAATAGCTCAAAACAGTGCCGTTTTATGAGGATGACTGTGTGCGGCAGGTTTTTAATGACAGGATTTTTTATTCAGGTAATGTATGACTGATTCATCCGGCAATTTCTTTGGTCTAAAAAAAATTTCATACACTCTTTTTGATCTGGTGTTCAGATGGGCAGGCCGATTCAACGGATACGTGTTTGCTGTTTCCTTTTTTTCCACCGGCCTCTCAGGAGCAGCATCCACTCTTTTTGCTCTGTACTATTTTGATGCGATCGATGTTGCAGTCAATCCAGTGCTGATGAATATTCTTAAAGTCAGCATCGCTGTCTACTGGCTTCTGATTATGACTCAGCTTGGTTTCTGGCATTTTCTCGGTTTTTCCGGAATAGGAACTCATGTGACCGTTCTGAACAGGAGCATACTTACATGGCCAAATCCGCGTTTCAGGGATGATCTTAAAGAAAATGATTATATAGCTGTATATAAAGCACTGATGTCATTTCCTCTGTTCAACGGAATCAATCTTTTTGTATGGGTCTTTGTGCTTGTAAATCTGATGATAGGGGTCTCGGTTCTGGTGGAAAGAAGTTTCAACTGGGAACTGATACGGGCTATTCTTGTCGTAGGAGTCATTGCGCTCTTCATCTGTCTCTGCTTCAGTTATGTTCTTTCAGAAGTCATAACGGGCGAGATGAGAGAAAAATGCAAAAGGAAGATGTCCGAACTGGGGATTCCTTTTGAAGACAAGTCACTGTTCACCATCAGAATAAAACTCTTTTTCTTTCTCGCTCTTTTTGTAGTGAATCTTTTTCTTTCCAATACCCTTACCTATTACAACAGCAAGGAAATTGAGAAAGTAATCCATTTTTCAATAATCGCAGTGATTATATCACTCCTTATGGCCCATGCGATTTTCAATCTGATCTATCATGCACTGAAGCAGATAGAGAATGCAGCCTATGACCTGATGCAGGGCGGAACCGGGCAGGTATTTGTAAGATCCCTGGACAGGGAATTCATCAATGTGGCAGGCGGAATCAACAGAGCTGCCAGAACAATCCTTGAGTACCAGCACGGTCTTGAAGAAAAGGTTCAGCAGAGAACACATGATCTTCACGAAGCTCTTGAGGATCTGAAGGAAAAAGAAAGAATCATCGAAACTGAGCTCGACTTCGCTGCCGATATTCAGAAAGGAATCATTCCTGCGTCACTCGAACCATGGAACGGGATTCGGTTTGCCTCGTATTATCAGCCGATGGGAAAAGTATCGGGAGACTATTATGACCTTTTTCGTTTCCCGAATTATCTTTTTGTTCTCCTTGCCGATGTTTCCGGCCACGGTGTTCCTGCGGCGCTGATCACTATGTCCGCAAAACAGTCATTTTCCGCATTCATTGAAGAGCATTTGGAACCGGATGAAATATTCAGAAAAGTTAATCTGGATCTGGTCGAAAAAGTCAAGACCAGTGACTATCTGACTGCATTTATGCTGAAGATTGATTCAAAAAACAGAATTACCTACAGCAATGCAGCGCATCCAAGAGCAGTCTATTATGTCAGTTCCAGAAATGAATATGAACTTCTGGATACAGGGGGGATATTCATCGGTTCCCTTGAAGAAGCAGGCGATCTCTATGAAAACAGCACCATGAGGCTCCACAGCGGGGACAGAATTTATCTTTACAC
>DAORDI010000124.1:0-14834 GCA_035345895.1 Leptospiraceae bacterium | reverse complement strand
CCAATTACGGAATCTGGAGAATCTGCACCAAGCAGTCGGAGACCTGAGGAATTGATAAAAACAAATTTTCCGTTCTGGTGAATAATGATTGCTTCTGGGGAAGTTTCCACAAGCAGTTCGTATTTTGCTACATTTTCAATGAGGATATCAGAAACTATTCTTTCCGTTTCCTGTACGTTTTTTTCAATACTGAGTCTCTTTTTTTCCAAATCCAGATTTTCCAGCTTAACGGATATGAATGAACAGAATAGTGAAATATGCGGAGCCGCAGATTGAAATTTCACATGGTCTTCAATATGAAGAACAATGCTCCCAAAATTGGATTTCTCTGTTTTCAGAGGAAATCTCTGTATAGAGTCGCTGGAAATCGGGGCAGCGTTTTCCTTTTCAAAGAATGCGGATTTGATTCCTGGAAAAGTTGCAATTTCGGAACAGATTTCAGGGATATTGTTTTCGCCTTCCATTTTCTGAAGAAGACTCTGGATTCTTACAATTTTTGAAAGACTGTTTTTTTCATTATTCATCATAAAATCCAAAGCTGCAGCCAAATTGCGGAAAGAATACCGCGGTCTCTGTCTTCTGCATATAATAACGCTGATTCAGTTCAGGTCAAGACTTTTACTGCATCAGGCGGATATCCCATAAAATGTATCGGTTATCCCAATCCCGAAATCGAATATCCGTTTCCTGCAATCTCTGTTCACTGCAGCCTAGGGTGGCAAAAAATCGAGTGCCATTAAAGAAAGCACAAGGCTAAGATTCTTTCTGGAACGGATCTACAAATCTATATCCTGCTCTGAGGACGGTATTCCGTAAATTGTGATGTTGATTCGTATTCCCAGCTTGGAAATTCGTTTCAGAAGATCAGCATTCAGTTCAGTCGAAATCGACTCTCCTTCACCTGACTGAAATCCGGCATCCATGACAATATCACAGTCCTTGAATATTTCCGGATGAATTTTCTGGACTGACTCCAGGTGATCGAGTATGATTGAAAATGTTCCTTTTGCTTCGCCATTGCATATATCATCCAGCTCGAACGAAAGAAAGTGTTCTGCCTCATCCACTTGTCCATGGTGCAGGACGAAAAAAGTCGGTTCCATCAGCGGGATGAGAAAACTGAGGTCCTTCTCTGACCGAAATTCCAAGTCTGTATTGAGATAAGTAAGATTCATAGGTTTTTCTCCAAGGGAAGCAGAATTCTGCTTTTGTAGCGGCCTGAAAAATATATTGTATATACTGGGTATTTTCCACTGTAATTGTTTTCAAAATGATCTGAATCGGCACCTGCAATAGAGAGCGAAATCTTGCTCCCCTTTTTCAGTCTGTAGGAAACAGGAAGGAGATGAATTTTTGTGCGGATAACCTGCCCTGGAATTATTTCTTTCCATTCGGAGGAGAGAAAAGATCTGTGAGTGAATACTGTTTCCGTCTCTTTTATCTTGGAGGAATAAAAATTCATTCTGAGAATTCCTTCCGTGATATAATGTATCTTTCCGTGCTCTGTGATTTCATCCAGATAGACAAAAATATCTCCGTAAGGTCTGTCCGAGGAAATGAAAAGATCTGCTTCTGCAGATCCCGTCAGTATTATATCTTCAGTCAGAGTCTGGGAATCGAATGAAAGACAGTCGGAACGGGCTTTTTTTCTGTCAGGGTAATGAATTCTTTTTTTGAAAGGATTAAAAAGAGAGTCCCATCTTGAGTTCTTTCCTGTGCGGGTCGAGGGGCCGGTAATATATTTTTTGGAGTCAGCATTTGCGGACTTGTAAAAAAGGAGCTGGCTGTTTTCTGAGAGAAAATATTCCCTTGTCAAGCTTTCAGGAGGCCAGACATCGGAAAATCGCCATGATTCATAACCTATTGTATAATAACTTACTTTATATTTATCATCTGACTCGCCTGACATCCTTTTCAGGTGAATGTCAAAAAAACGGATGATTTCCTGCATAAACGGAAAATCCGGTTTTTTCTTTTTTGCATAAGGGCCGATAAGCTGATGTCCTCCGTGATCCCAGGGACCCAGTGTCAGTCTGGCAAGCTCCGGATTCCAGTTAAGAAATTTTTTTATTGCTGAGTGTGCATAAGCTCCGTCGTACCACCCGGATATGGCATAAAATGGAATATTTTTCTGTTTCAGATGCGGATACACCCTGTGAGGACTGGCATCATTGATATTTCCTGAATCTCTTGATTTGATTTCACGGGATGCCGGTGCTATATCAAAATTTTCATAATGTTCCTGTATTGCACTTGACAGATCATCGATGCAGTTGTCCACAGGCTTTGGTCCTTTAATCAGAAGCTTCACGAACCATCCCAGAGACAGATGCGGTTTTCCTCTGTCCAATGCTTTGTTTGTTGCAGCCCATTTTTCAATGAAAGAAAACAGGCGGATTCCTCCTGGAAAGGCTATGTCGCTGAAGACATCAAAAACACTGAATCTGCTCGCAATTGCCTTCACATTCGGATGAGAGTGTTTCAGAAGGAACTCGGCACAGCTCCCGTCGTATGAAGAACCTGTCACGCCTATATTCCCGTCACAGAAATCCTGTCTGGCAATCCAGTCCAGAATCTCTCTGCTGTCTTCGAGTTCTTTCGCATCCCATTCACTGTTTCTTTTTCCGAATGATGCTCCGGAACCCCTGACATCTGCTATAATGAAAACATATCCTGATTTAATGAAAGAAAGAGCTTCTCGTCTTCCTGAACTTCGGAGAAAAAGAGAGAATGGAAAGCGGAATTCTGTTTCTCTCCAGTATCTTGTCTGCTGGAAAATAACAGGAAAGTTTTCCTTGTAATAGATCGTGGAAGGGATGTAGATTTCCAGTGCAATTTTTACATTGTCTCTCATCGGCAGATAGACGGAATACTGTCTCTCCAGAAATCTGCCTTTCCCGGGTTCAGAAATATTTTTCCAGTGTCTGTCGCTCACAGCTGTCTGCCGCCAAGGCAAATCAAGGACTCAGTCTGCCCATAAGCCTTGGGTAAGGAATGCACTCTCTTACGTGAGGAAGTCCTGCTGCCCAGGCGACGAGTCTTTCCAATCCAAGTCCGAATCCGGAGTGGGGGACCGATCCGTACTTTCTGAGATCCAGGTACCAGGAATAGGATTCCTCCGGAAGTTTTTCTTCCCTGATCAGGTCCAGTATCTTATTCAGGTTTTCCTCCCGTTCTGAACCCCCGATGATCTCACCGGCACCCTCCGGTGCAATCAGATCTGCACAGAGCACTGTTCTAGGGTCCTTAGGGTTCTGTTTCATATAAAATGCTTTTATGGCTCTGGGATAATTCATAATGAAAACAGGCATAGAAAAATGTTCTGTCAGAATCAGTTCCCTTTCTGCGTTTATGTCCTCTCCCCAGGAAATAGTCTGACCCTTCGATTTCAGGATTTCGATTGCTTCAGTGTAGGTGATTCTGGGAAAAGGTTTGGACATCTGTCTTTCCAGTTTATCAGGATTTCTCTCCAGTATTTTCATATCCTGAACGCATCTTTTCAGAACATGGGATATGATATATTTTACAAAGTCTTCCTGAAGGTCTATGTTTGCGTCATTGTCAAAATGTGCTGTCTCTGCTTCAAGCATCCAGAATTCCGTCAGATGTCTTCTGGTCTTGCTTTTTTCGGCCCTGAATGTAGGACCGAAGCAGTATACCTTATCATGAGCAAATATGCCGGTTTCCAGATAAAGCTGGCCTGTCTGGGCGAGAAATGCCTTCCCCTCATCAAAGTATTCCAGTTCGAAAAGGGTTCCCGCGCTTTCGCCTACGGAACCTGTAAGAATCGGTGAATCCAGCAGAACATAATCTCTTTCATAAAAGTATTTACGGATTGCAAAGCTGATTTCATTCCGTATTCTTAAAATTGCCAGCTGCTTTCTGGAGCGGAGCCAGAGATGTCTGTTGTTGTGAAGAAAGTCCACACCGTGTTCTTTTGGAGTGATCGGGAAATCTTTGGAATCATTTATAAGACTGAAGGAGCTTACCTGAATTTCATATCCTGAGTCAGATTTTTCTGAACGGACTACTTTTCCTGTGATCTCAATTGAACTTTCCTGAGCAAGGGACTTGATTTTTTGAAATTCATCTTCGGAAAATTTTTCCTTTTCGCAGACAGCCTGCACAATGTATCCTGAATTTCTGACCTGCAGAAACTGGATATGATTATTGCCTCTTTTCCCCTGAAGCCATCCTGCAGCACTGACTTCCTGACCTTCAAAATCTGAAATCTTCTTGAAACTGATCTGCTCTGACATAGTCTCTCTCTGTTGTGAACTTCTAAAAATGAATGCTCAGTATAATAGTTTGACTCCCGAGAAAATACGCAAGAGAGTTTTTTGATTCTTTCCAGGGCAGATACGGACACCATTTATTGCGGACATCAAAGGACCCGAGCATTTACTGCATTTTTATTCTGCGTCTGCTGAAGACTCCCATAATGGAGCGGGGGAGCAAACTCGGTTTATGCTCAGGAATTAAGCAGGATTCTGAAAGGCTGTTTTATTCAGATTCAAAATGAGATTTTTGCAGGTTTTTTATTAAATGCAGTTTGACAATTCCATCTTCTGCACTGATCCTGCTGAAACAGGACGCAATGCTCCGAATTATTCAGTCTTTATAGTAAAAAAACTTACAGATTTTGCCTGTCTGACTGGCGGATCTCTCAGTTTAGCAATCAGCTGCATATCAGCAGGCTGAATGGCATCGAATGCAGGGAAAATATTTTCAGTATGATAAAGAATTTAATGACAATGCTCCTTATTTTAATTTCGCTTGAAAAATGCAGTAATGCTGCCTCTTTCAAAGACTGGAGCAGAAAGGACAAACCTGTTGTCTACAGCGGAGTAAGATCATGCTGGTCAGGTATTCCTGGAGGGCAGGGACCAGTGGCAGGACCTGCCGCTCTTTTTGGTGCATTGTACTGTCTTATAGATACCCCTTTCAGTTCTGTGCTGGATACTCTTTTGCTTCCTGTCTCCCTTCCGTTCTCTGCTTTAAAATATCTTTATTATAAAGACGATATATATATTGCAGTAAAGGAAAACAATGCAGCCGAGGTTCGATACTGCATAAGGCAGGGGGCAAATCTCAATTCTGAAGACTTTTCAGGCAGAACTGTTCTTGACTATGCGTTCGAAAAATGCATTCTGCACAGACAGGGCAGTTCTGAGAATACCCCGCATAAGTACGCCGGAAACAGGCAGATTGCAGAACTGCTGTTTGCGGGCGGTGCCAGAAAGACATCTTCCAAAGCAGGAAACACAGCTCTTCATTTTGCTGCATACTGCGGATACACAGATATGGCAGCATCTCTTCTGCAGGAAGGATTCAGGTATGATCAGAAAAACAAGGAAGGACTTTCTCCGATGGATATTGCAGAAAAGGAAAATCAGAAGGCTGTCTCTGATCTGTTCAGAAAAACCGTCCGGCAGTAAGGACAGAAAATATGGAAGAGAGCTGATTTAATGTCTTATATTCTAAATATATATAATAAATTCAGACAAAGAATGAAAATTCCTTCACCTCAGGCATTTTCCGAAGAAGAATTTTCCTATCTTATTCTGAAAGCATCAATGTCGGTAATGGCAGTCATCATTGTTGTGGGAGAGATTCTGATGCTGTTTTTCGGGATTTCAGAAAGAAGACAGCTGATTCTTGTTCTGCTGAGCCTGTTTCTTTCCATATCATATTTTCTTCTGCGAAGCAATAAGATTAAAGCTGCAAAGTTCCTCCTGGTATTCGGATTTTGGTCAGTGCTGATCACTGCAACGCTGATCAACGGAGGAATAATGGCACCTGCTTTTTCCGGATTTCATATCCTGACTGCAGGTTCTGCTCTGCTTTCTCTTCCCAGAGTTTCCATAGCGGCGGCTGTTTTTATTCCCTCATACGGATTTGTTCTGCTGAAGCTGATGCAGAATTCACTGATTTCCTACCCTTATGCAAATGATGAAGCAGTGCTTAATTTCCTTGTGATTCAGAGTATGATCGGTTTCGGAATCGCTTTCATTACCTTGAGTGCGCTGAAGCTGAACAAAGCAGCTTCTGAAAAGGCCCAGCGCGAAATTGATGAAAGGGAAAACGCAAGAAAACATCTGGAGGAACTGAACAGAAGTCTGGAAAATCTGGTCAGGCAGAGCAATGAACAGCTGGAAGAAGGCAGAAAGACAAGGGAACGAATTGAGAGAGAGAAAAAAGAGTCCGAATCCGATTTCAAGGAATTTTTCGAAAATACAAGCGATCTGATTCAGAATGTAAGAGTCTCTGACGGACGTTTTATTTATGTAAACAAGGCATGGCTTGAATCATTAGAATATACTGCAGATGAAATAAAAAAAATCACAATATATGATATAGTTCATCCGGACAGCAGAGAAAAATGTATGAGAATTCTGAAAGAACTGAGTTCAGGGAAAAACATTCCGTTCTTTGAATCTGCATTCATCAGCAAATACGGGAAAAAGATTTATATTCAGGGTTCCGGGGGATGTGTCTTTCGGGACGGAAAGCCTTATTCTGCCAGGGGCATACTCAGGGACATCACTCAGTACAAAAAGGCGGAACTTGCTCTTCTAGATTCCACTGCCAAGATAAAGGATTTTGCTGCGGCTCTTGATGAGTACGCAATAGTCGCTATGACTGACAGTAAAGGAAATATAATATATGCAAATGAACAGTTCTGCAGGATGTCAAAGTATTCTCAGGAAGAGCTGATAGGAAGCAATCACAGAATTGTAAAGTCAGGCTTTCATCCTCCTGAGTTTTACGCAGAAATGTGGGAAACTGTTCTGAGCAAAAAAGTCTGGAAAGGGGAAGTGAAAAACAGAGCAAAAGACGGTTCTTTGTACTGGGTCGATACTGTCATTGTGCCTTTCCTGAATGCGGAAGGAGAAATTTATCAGTATGTGTCCATCCGAAAGGACATTACTGCCAGAAAGGAAATGGAGAGGGCTCTTTCAGAAAGCGAGGAGCAGTATCGGTCCCTCGTTGAAAATGCACCTGATATTATCATGAAAGTGGATTTGAACAACAGGATTCTGTTTATCAGCAGGACTGCAGAAGGATTTACAAAAGAACAGGTAGTCGGGCAGAATGCCTGCGATTTCGTTCTGCCTGAGTACAGGGATCTGGTCAGTCAGAAACACCGCGAGTCTGCTGAAACGGGAAAACCTCTCAGTTATGAAACAAAATTTATCAATTCAGACGGCAGATCATCCTGGTACCTTACTCATGTCAGTCCGATTTTTTCAGGAGGAAGCGTAAAAGAGCTGACTCTGATTACAAGAGATATCTCTGCCAGAAAGCAGCTGGAGGAGAAGCTGTTTGAACAGAAAAATTTCATTCAGAAGGTGACTGATTCAATCCCCGGTCTGATCGGATACTGGAACCGTGAAAAAAAATGTGAATTTGCAAACCTGGCTTACAGGGAATGGTTCGGAAGGAGCTCGGAGGAAGTTCTCGGAATGGAAATGAAAGATCTTCTGGGAGCGGACTTGTACAATTTAAATCTTCCGTATGTGGAAAAAGCTCTGGCGGGAGAAATGCAGAGATTTGAAAGAAAGATTGTCAAGCCCGACGGGTCAGCCGGCATTACATGGGCGCAGTATATTCCTGATATAGAAAACAATATAGTAAAAGGATTTATAGTACTTGTTACTGATATTACAGAGACAAAGAAAACCGAAACATCTCTTCAGACGGCACAGAACAAACTGAAGGAGATTCTGAGCTCAATTCCGGAAGGAATTGTGGAGGTCAACCTGCAGGGAGAAATTGTCTATGCCAATAAGGAGGCTGGACGGATACTCGATATATATGAATCAGATATTGTAGGAAAATACTTTAATGCGGAAAACTGGAAGCAGCTTGATGAAAACGGCGATCCTTTTCCTCTGAACAGACTTCCTCTGGCAGCCGTTCTGGAAAATCAGAAAGCTGACGGTCCGATTGAGCATATGATTGAGAACCGGCACGGTGAACGGAAATGGCTTTCCGTACATGCTGTTCCTCTGTTTAATAATGACAATATAATGTATGGAGCCGCCGCAAGCTTTCAGGATATAACAGAGAGAAAAAATTATCAGATCAATCTGATCAATGCCAAGGAAGAGGCAGACAGAGCAAACAGCGCCAAGACGGAATTCCTGGCAAATATGAGTCATGAAATCAGAACTCCGATGAATGCCATACTTGGATTCAGTGAACTTCTTAATGAAAAGATGGAGGACCAGGTACTGAAGCAGTATGCAGCATCCATCATTACCAGCGGAAGAATTCTCCTCAAACTTATCAATGATGTACTGGATCTGTCTAAAATAGAATCAGGAAAAATGGATTTGAATTTTTCGGGAACTGATGTCAGAAAACTGCTTGAAGAGATGAAGACAGTATTCTCTCAGAAAATTTCTGAAAAAGGCTTGAATTTTATCATTGAAACTGACCCGTCACTGCCCAAAAGCATTATGATCGACTCAATGAGACTCAGACAGGTTCTTCTGAATCTGACTGGAAATGCCGTAAAATTTACAGACAGCGGATACATCAGACTGAAAGCAGAGAGATTGAACCCTGAATCCTTGGACAGAATGTTTGATCTGAAGATCTGCATTGAGGATACTGGGCAGGGTATTCCTGTTTCAGATCAGGAAAAAATATTCACTGCATTTACGCAGAAGACAGGCCAGGATCACAGCAAGTACGGGGGGACCGGATTAGGACTGGCAATTGCTAAAAAGCTGACCAGTCTGATGGATGGAGAAATTGCGCTGGAGAGTCAGATTGGAAAAGGATCTGCATTTACTGTCATATTGCATAATATCACTTCAGATACAGACTTTCAGGATTCACTGGAAGATTCTCCGCAGATATCCGGGGAGTTCAGCTTTTCTGATTCAGTCATTCTGGTAGTGGACGATGTTTTTCTTAACAGAGAGCTCATTTCTCAGTTCCTTGGGAAATACTCTGAACTGAAGATCATTCATGCAGAAAATGGAAAAGAGGCAGTCGAGAAAACACTGGAATTTAATCCTGATTTTATTCTGATGGATATTAAAATGCCAGTTATGGACGGAATAGAAGCAATCAAGGAAATCAGGAAATATGAGGAATATGCCTCAACTCCTATTGCTGCCCTTACGGCATCGGTTTTTGAAGAAGAACGGATTACCAGAGAAGCAGACATACAGGGGTATATGCATAAACCTGTGAGCAGAACAGATCTGCTTAAACTTCTGTCCAAGTATCTGGGCAGTCCTGAATCTAATGACTCTTCCGCCTCATCGGAAAAAAATGAACTGAGTGAAGAAGAGGCCGTCGGAAGCAGAGAGCTTCTGAGCATACTGGAACATGAAAAAATATTTCAAATTCATGAACTTCTGGAAGTCACTGTAATTTCTGAAATCAGGAAATTTTCAGAGGATATTTATGTTCTTGGGATGCAGTATAATTATAAACCTGTCATTCAGTGGGCAGAAAATATGCGCAGACATATGTCTGTATTCGATGTCGAAAAGATAAATTCAGAACTGAGCAGATTTTTTGAAATCATTATAGAACTGAGAGAAGCCTGCAGATGAGCTCTGACAGGAAAAATCATCAGATTCTTATTGTGGACGATAATCCACGAAATATTCAGGTTCTGGGAACTGTACTTTCGGAAAAGGGATATAATATCATTATAGCGAACGACGGGATTCAGACACTGAAGACTGTCGAGAAAATTATTCCTGATCTGATTCTTCTGGACATAAATATGCCTACTATGGACGGATTTGAGACATGCAGAAAACTGAAGGAGTCTGAACTTTATTCTGAAATCCCTGTAATATTTCTTACAGCCAGAACGGAAACAGAGGATATCATCAAGGGTTTTCATTACGGTGCAGTGGATTATATTACAAAACCGTTTAATCAGGCAGAGCTTCTCGCAAGAGTCAAGACGCATCTCGAACTTCGCGACAAGTCTGAGGAACTGAAGGAAAGAAATCTGAAGGTTCAGGAACTGCTTCGCGTGCTTCTGCATGATCTCAGCAATCCTCTGAGCGGAATCAAAGGTGTCATTGACTTTGGACAGACAAATCCGGAAATATACAGTTCTGCAAATGAACTGATGAAGAGAGCAGTCAACAACTGTTTTTCCATTATAGACAATGTGAGAAAAATGAGGGCAGTCGATGAAGGAAAGATGGAAATCCAGCTTCAGCGTTTTCCTCTGAAAGAATGCATTCAGGAATCTCTTCTGCTCTTTGACAAAAGACTTCAGGAAAAAAATCTGGAAGTGATTCTGGATGTCCCAGAAGGACTGAATGTGCTTGCAGACAAGGCAATTTTTCTGAATTCAGTTTTCAGCAATATACTGACAAATGCAGTCAAGTTTTCTTTCCCGAATTCAAAGATCGAAGTCAGTGCGTTTTCTGAAACAGAAGGAAGAACTGTACTGAGCGTGAAAGATTCAGGAATAGGAATGCCTGACTGGCTTCTTCAGGATATATTCAGTCCAGTCAAGCCTACGACTAGAAGAGGAACCTCCGGCGAAGAAGGGACAGGTTTCGGAATGCCTTTAGTAAAGAAATTTATCGAATACTTTCAAGGGACAATAGAGATTTTTTCTTCAGAAAAAGAACCTAAAGGAACAGAGGTAAAAATCTATCTGAAGTCATAAAAAACATTTTGACAGCTTCAGCAGAATGTTTTAAATAGCTTTATGATAGCCACACTGCCCATATTTCCGCTCAGTGGCGTGCTCCTTTTTCCGGGCACATATCTCCCTCTGCATATTTTTGAACCCAGATACAGACTGATGATGGATTACTGTCTGGAAAATGATAATGAAATCGGAATTACAAGCTACAGAGATTCAAATCTGATTGAACCTGTATTTGGATGGGGGAAAATCATCAAGAGAGATCCGTTTCCTGACGGCAGATCCAACATCATTGTAAACGGAATGGGTATCGCCAAACTTGTCCGATTTAAGACGGTGGAACCGTTCATTATTGCCAGTGTGGAAAAAAGACCTAACAGTTATCAGCATCTTCATACAGTAGAATTCCGGACTGTGCTTCTGGAAATACTGAATCTCACAAAACAGCATCTGCTTGTCAGTGATGCCGGCTTCAATTCGGACGGGAGCGGAGCTTCCGCAGCGGAGGATCTGGAAAAACTGAAGAAACATCCCTTTCCTCTGGATGTCATTGCTTCCTTTCTCAGACTGGATATGAACAGCAAGCTGGATATACTGACCTGTGAAGATGATTATGAAAAGGCGGAAAAACTTCTTTTTTATCTCAAAAATCTGATCACCGGCGGTCCCAACGCCTGAAGTTTTCTTTTTTCAGGCTTGACAGTTTCCTGTAAAAAGCTTCGCATTATCTCAGACTCCTTGGTGTAAATTTACGGTATCTGGACCGTAAATTTTTCCCCAAGTGTTTCAAAAGGAAAGAAAATGCAGCTGAGACTTTCAGGACATGAAACATTTTATCCCCGTGAAAGATGGTTACACAAAGGACTGAATGAGGGGAATTTCTACCATTCCGCAAATTTTATGAAGGAAGAAGAGACTGGTCCTGAGTATCCTACGGATTATATGGGAGTAGGGTTCAATATGGTAAAATCAATCCGGTACTGGATCGGTGCGTTTGGTCTGATTATGAAAAACGGGAGCAGAAACACTGTCACCCCGTTTGCGGATCATCTTCTGAAATTTGATCCTTTTCTTGACAGGAAGCAGACAATGTGGATATTACATTATAATTTAATTACAAATGATTCAGGACCCACAGTCTGGAAATGGTTTTTTTCCCACAGTGACCTTTTCAGTTTCAGAAAGGATAATTTCATCTCTGCCTGCAGGATTTGGCTGGATGCAAATTTTCAGAAATCGTATTCAGACAGATCTCTTGAAAACGATTTTTCCGTGATGACCGCGATGTACTGTTCAGAAGAAAAAAAGGATCTTTTTTATCCTTCGCCCTTCCTGTCCTGTGAAATCCTGAAATACAACCCTCATTTGAAACGGTATTCCCGAAACAAAGATTTGAAAATTGATATACATATTATATTATACTGCATTTTGCTTTTCAGAAACAGATATTTCAGAGATGCGGGCGTTCTGGATCTGGATCATCTCCGTCAGATTCCGGAATCCCCTCTCCGCGTATTTGCCCTGGAAACCGACAGAATCTTTGAACTTTCCGAAGAGATTGTTCCAAAAATTGCAAAGAAGGTTTCATTTTCCAGAACAGCAGGGATAAAGACAGTCAGTTTTTCCAATCTGGAAGAAACAGAACTGTTGAATGAAATTTACAGACAGGAAAGAGTGCTGAGTTATATCTGAGCTGATGAAATACTTTGATTACAATTCCACATCTCCTGTTCATCCCAAAATCAGGGAGAAGATTTCTGAGTGGCTGGAAGAATACGGAAATCCTTCGTCTCAGCACGGAATCGGGAGAAAGGCATCTGCAAGGCTGAATGAGGCAAGACAGTCTATCCTTTCAGCACTTAATCTGGAATCTTATCATCTTACATTCACATCAGGAGGTACAGAGTCAAATCATCTGGCGTTTCAGTTTCTGAAAACCTCCGTTCCAAAAAGGAAAAAAATCTTTCTTTCCTCAATTGAACATCCCTGCATAATCAAGCAGAAGGATGTTCTTTCAAGAATAGGATATAATATAATTATAATTCCTGCAGAGAAAAACGGACAGGTGAATCTGAACTTTCTTGAAGATCATCTGGATGAGGATACTGCGCTATGTGCTGTGATGGGAGCGAACAATGAGACAGGTGTCATTCAGGATATTTCAAAGATCTCGGAACTTTGCAGAGAATATGAAATACATTATCACTGTGATGTATCCCAGATTCCCGGAAAAGCACGGATTGATTTAGAAAAGGCAGATGCAGACAGTTATACTTTTTCTTCGCACAAGGTATACAGTCTGAAAGGACACGGATTTCTTGTCTGGAGAACAAAACCCTCTCCTCTTTTTTCCGGCGGGATGCAGGAGAATGAACTGAGAGCAGGAACAGAAAATCTGCTTGGAGCGCTCGCTGCTGAAACAGCATTCTCTGAATCTGCGAACAGTCTGAATCAGACATTGGAAAAAAATCTCAGACAGAGGAGACTTCTGGAAAAAGCACTGGAAAAGCTGGGTGCGGAAATTGCAGGAAAAGAATCGGAAAGACTTTCGAATACAGTCTGTGCACTGATTCCAGGAATCCAGAATGAGGAGACTGTCTCATTTTTGGATAAAAACGGATATTGTATATCCAAAGGTGCAGCCTGTCATTCCGGGGTCTGGGAGCCTTCCTCCGTTCTTCTTTCCATGGGATACAGCGCTGAGACAGCCTGGACCGGTGTGAGAATCTCTTTCGGAATGTTCAATTCAGATGAAGATGTCGCAGGTCTTGCAGAAAAATTCGGAGAACTGATCCTTGATAAAAATAGAAAGACATAAGACAGCAATTCTGAGAAGAAGACTTTCCAAGCCTGTTCAGCTTCTTCTGGACGACAGACTTCTGGACGAAAACTCTACTTTTCTGGACTATGGATGCGGGAAAGGAGAGGATGCGGGTTTTCTGAAAAAACTGAAGATCAGAGTTTCAGGATTTGATCCATTTTACAGACCGGACGGGGAAAAAGTAAAATCTTCGATAGTCAATCTCGGATATATTCTGAATGTGATCGAAGATCCTTCTGAAAGAAGAGATACTCTGCTGAATGCATTTGAGCTTGCAGAAGACCTTCTGGCTGTGTCCGTGATGATCCGCGACAGGGGAATTCTGCCCGGGGAAAAAGAGTATTCTGACGGGATAGTCACATCCTGGAACACTTTTCAAAAATACTATACTCAGAAAAGCTTCAAGGAGTATCTTCAGGAGAATCTGAAAGCGGAAATCCATTCGGCAGGAATCGGGATATTTTATATATTCAAAAACTCTGACTGGGTGGAAAAGTATCTGAATGCTAGGATGCAGAAAAGACCAGCTTCTGTCTCAGTGCAGATCAGGCAGGAGGAGCACAGCAGAATTCTTGCAGACTGGCTGGATCTGTATCAAGAGCTTGGCCGAATTCCGGTTCAGGCAGAGTTCAAGGAGTATAAGTATGTTCTGAAATACTTCGGAAGTATGGAGAATGCTGCAGAATCAATGCGTGCAGAAATTGATCAGGATACATTCTTTGAGAATTCCAGAAGAAGAAAGGAGAAGCTGAACGTCGCTCTCTGCAGACACTTCATCAGGAAAAACGGTGCTCCGAAATGGAAGGATCTCAGGACAGAGGAACAGACAGACATAAAGATTTATTATTCGGATTTCAATGAGGCACTGAACTTTGCAATGAGTGAGCTGAAGACACTGTCTGATCTTTCTACAGTGAGCAGATATATTTCCGAATCTTCAGTAGGAAAGGTGCTTCCTGACGATATTTATATCCATTCCGACTCTCTCCGCTATGCACCGGAAATGCTCCAGATTCTGGTAGAGCTTGCAAAAATCATTCTTCCGCCGGATTTTGAATATAATATAATTAAAATTGCAAGAAATTCATGGCATGTCACCTTCCTGAATTATCCCGAATTTTATAATGATCCTCATCCTGCACTGAAAGATTCCATTAAAGTTTTTCTGCATAAGAATCAGATCGGATACAGAGACTACAGCAGTTCAGAAAATCCGCCTATTCTTCACAGGAAGGAGACATTTCTTCATTCCTCTCATCCGAAATATGAAGAGTACAGTGCACTGACTGGCGCAGAGGAGTCTGCCGGACTTCTTTCCAGACGGGATATAGGCACAAGAAAGGGATGGGAGAAGGTGCTGAAGGAAAA
>DAORDI010000123.1:3158-14892 GCA_035345895.1 Leptospiraceae bacterium | reverse complement strand
AAAAGGAAACAAAAATGAGCAGCAGAAAAAAAATCAGTCTCTATCTTCAGTCAGGTTTTTACGTACTGGCAGGCATAATGCATTTTCTGAACCCGGATTTTTATATGAAAATTATGCCTCCGTTTATTCCGTTTCCGCTCCTGATGATTTATATCAGCGGAGTCGCGGAATCGGCACTTGGTGTCGGTCTGTTCGTCGAAAAGACTAGACGTCTTTCCGCCTGGGGAATAATCGCACTTCTGATCGCAGTATTTCCTGCAAACATATACGCCTACTATGCGGACATAAATCTGGGTGCCCCTCTCTGGGTAAATCTTTTGAGACTGCCAGTGCAGGGACTTTTTATATGGTGGGCATACAGTTTTACAAAGGATTAAGGTTTATTCTTAATGCAGACAACGTGATTTTTTTCAGTTTTGAACTGAATGAAATCGGATCCTTTTGCTGTTCCGTAAGCATGGGCACGCTCAGTTCCGAAAAGTTCTGATGTCCAGAAAGCATTCCCGTGCTTACGAATTTTTCCGATTGCATCCCCTGCCCTTGCAGCATTAAATTCCTCTCTTGAAGCCAGTTTCATTCCCAGACCTTTACACTTTGTATCTGCATCCGACCAGTTCATTTCACCCTGGTATTCACTCCAGCTTTCCTGAAGTTTCGCATATTCGGCATCCTCTCCATATCCCTGAAATCTATCCGAGATAAACAGACATCCGCAGATTCCAAGAATGCTCATTCCGATTATTACAGATCCTTTCATTCAGTCGTCCTGAGCATATTATTCGGGGAGAAGCACATCAGTCTCAAACACTGCTTTACCTACAGAATGATTCTGGAGATACTTTCTGACCTCAAAATAAAAATTTCCGGCAATATCAGAATGCTTAAAGTCGAGACTGGGGGACAAATGCAGAACTCCTTCAATCATATCATACAAAAAACCGTCTTCCTCCAAATCAAGGTACTCTTCCCTGGTCACTTTCAGATTTTCATACCAGGGAATCAGTTTTTCCAAAATGGATATCATAGTAATATCATTCACAAATCTGATACAAAGTCAAGAAAAGAATCAAAACCGGCTGCATCCGAATTCTGCACCTGAGAATCAGTACGGATTTGCCTTTTCAGAATCGCCGCCCATACAGAATCTGACAGAATGACCATTATGACTGAAAAAGAAAGACTGAAGGGAATCCTTCAAATAGCCTGGCCTCTTATCATAGCAAACAGTTTCTGGAATCTTCAGATCACTATTGACAGAATCTTTCTTGGTATGTTCTCCACAGAAGCATTGGGAGCCGCTATGGCGGTAATGGGAGTGTTCTGGGTTCCAATGGCTCTGCTTCAGCAGACTGCAGGTTATGTCACTGCTTTTGTTGCTCAGTACTATGGTGCGGAGGAAAATGAAAAAATCGGCAGCAGTGTATGGCAGTCGATTCATGTCAGCATCATCGGAGGACTGCTTTTCCTCACTTTGAATTTTGCTTCCTCCTGGTTCTTCTCTCTGGCAGACCACTCTCCTTCAGTACAGGCACTGGAAGTGGAGTACTATAACTCGCTCGCCTTCTCTGCACTCCCGACTGCCCTTGTCGCGGCAGTCAGCGGTTTTTTTACCGGACTGGGAAAGACGAGAACTGTCACTTTGATCAATCTCACAGGCCTGATACTGAATGTAATTTTAGATTATGCACTCATTTTTGGCAATTTAGGTTTTCCTAAAATGGGAACAGCCGGGGCCGGTTATGCCACTGCCATCGCCACATTGGGGGCAGCCGCCTTCGGCCTGGCTTTGATTTTCAGTCAGGAAAATGAGAGACTTTACAGAATCAGAAGTTCCTGGCGTCCTGACTTTGGACTGATCCGGCAGTTTCTGCGTTTTGGTCTCCCAAGCGGTTTCCAATGGGCACTGGAAGGACTGGCATTCACTGTATTCCTGATGATAATGGGCAAAATGCAGAACGGTCCTGCCGTTCTTGCAGCAAGCAGCATTGCAATTACGGTAATGATGCTATCTGTTCTTCCCAGTATGGGAGTGGCACAGTCTGTAATGACTTTGGTCGGACAGCATTTAGGCAGCCATGAACCGGAGGAAGCCGAAGCAGTCACCTACGGGGGAATCAAACTTTGTCTGATTTATATGACAGTTGTAGGCATCTCCTTTTATATTGTCCCGGAATTTTATATTTCCTGGTTTAAGAACGAAGAGAATATTTTACTCTGGAAAGATACCCAGATGCTTGCAATGCAGATACTGAAACTCGTCGCTATTTTCACAGCAATGGACAGTGTGTATTTCAATGTTTCCTTTGCGCTGAAAGGAGCAGGAGATACAAGATTTGTATCACTGATGGCACTGACTGTTCCCTGGCCGCTTTTTGTGCTTCCTGCCTATCTGATGAAGGACCTCCCCAATGCAGTATTTCTATCCTGGGGAAGCGTCGCCGTATATGCATTCATCATCACCGGAATACTTCTTCTCCGCTTTCGGGGAGGGAAATGGAAAAAGATGAGCGTCATTCATCCTGCTCCTTGACCCCAGCAGTATTTCAATTTATTCGATCCAAATCTCAATAAAACTGTAATTGAACAATAAAAGGAATGTTCATTTGATAGAGGTTAACAGAACAAATTTTGCCGGGAGGCTCTGGGATGAATGCTGAATTGGAAAAACTTACCGTATATAAATCTGCTTTTTTCCATCAAAGGAAAATCTCTTTAATAGAACTTGCAATATCGGAAGTTTATGACGGGATAGAGATTTAATCTGCTCATATAGTCAGAAAATATCCGTCTAATTGGATATGATGCTGATTCGGATAATTCTTTTAGGCTGCCTGCTCTTATTCTGCCCAAGCTGCACCAAAGTTCAGTCAGAACAGAAAAAAGCTGAAGAGACTCAAAGACTGATCCAGATCATTTCAGTGACTCGGTCAGACAGTTCATATGCCTATTCAGGGAGCAGTTCAGGAACTTATCCGTTTGCATCCGACCGATGGGGAGAAAACTATATTGCCAACCTATCTAGAAACGACTGCAGAGCATTGGCAAGAAAAGATTACACATACTGTGACACAGATGACTGCAAAGGAATGATCCGAAAAAGCACCTCGTACTGCGATACGGATGACTGCCGGGGATTCGTCAACGGTTCCTATTCATACTGCAGATCAAATCTCTGCAAAGCATGGGTCAGAAAGGACTCCTCCTACTGCAGCAGCAGTGAATCCGGTTATGATGACTGCAGAGCACTTGCAAAAGACATCTACACTTACTGTAAATCCTCCAACTGTAAGGCAATTATAAAAGAAGACTCAACTTACTGCTATTGAAGCTATTATTTTCAGCTCAGAAAAGCGGAACGGCAGCACGGTATCTGGAATATGAATCTGTTCTTCGGCACTTGCACCTCCTTCTGCCCGTTCCATAACCTTAAGCAGATAAAGGAAGCAGGTCAGATTTTTGGAATACGACATAATGAACAAATCATTCTTTTAATGTCCTGTATCCGGCAGTCTGAAAGCAGGTCTCTTACATAGGCTGTACATATACATCTATTTGAACGGTACTGATACCCCTGAATACAATAGACGTTGTACTGCATCAAACTCCGTCAATGATGCGGCGTCGTACATCATAAAACCGGCACTGATTCCTTTTACTGAAAGATTTGCGAATTTCTGTCCTCAAAATACTGCAAACAAGGTTTGATTTCAGCAAGGTATCTCTGTTCAATATATCATTTAGCGGAGGCAGTGCCGATTCTCTGGAAAAAATAATCACTTTTGCCGATTTACTGTAAAAATTTCTTTTTTGAGTTTCTGTATCTGACGGAAACACTGCCCAATCTTCCGGATTGCATTCAAAACTCCAGAGTAAATGCCGTAGTCAGTGCCGATTCGTATGGTCTGAATTCTCTTCCTCTGTCGATCGGGTATCTGTACATAGTACTCAGTGTATATTTTTCCGAGAAATTGTAAGAGATTCCTATTGATCCTTCTTTATAAAATGCCGGAATTCTGTCAGCAGTGGATGTTTCCTTCTCCACACCGTAATACGGGGTTCTGTAAAGAAACCCTGTGAACAGAGAAATATTCGGATGTGCGAAATAATTTATAAATACAGAATATACCCCTGCCTTCTTCAGCTGAATTTCATTATGTTCCTGCGACTGTACTGAGGTTCTGAGATAATAAGGAATCCCGTCATCATTGTTCGAATTGTTCGGACTCAGTTTTGAGAGAGGAAAAATCCCGCTGATTTTTCCAATGAATGCAAACTTATCAAGTTTGTATCCCGCAGTAAAATTTGCAGTTCCGGTATAATAGTTTCCTCCGGCAAACCGGTCGGTGTCGGGACCTGACGGGAAACCAAGTCTTCCTTCCAGAACAAAGAAATAATTTTTATCCAAACTGAAAAACGGAAGGTATTTTGCTCCTAAATATACTTTGCCGATTCTTGCTGCATCACTTCGGTCTTTCTGATCGTAGTAGATATAGGAAGCAGTGGCATTCAGTGCAAACTGCCCTTCTCCGAAAATCACTTCTCCGAATGCTGATACAGTATGAACATTTCTGTTTTTCCGTTCTCCTTTCTGCAGATCATATGTCATAATCCCGTAATTTGCAGGCTTCTCTCTTTTCCCGGTAAACGGATCAATGAACCTTGCATTTGAATTGGGAGCACCGTCAGAGCCTGAGCCGGTATGATGTGCTTTCATGATAGAAAATGATCCTGTAATTATAAAAAACACTGGAATGCAGAAAACAAGATTGTTCCGAAGCACACTCAAGCTTCTCAAAATCAGTTGACAGAAGAGCATAACTCCTCCTTGAAAACATCTGTTTCTGTCAGATTTTTCAGAATAATGCTGTAATAACTGCTGTTCACTGTCGGACCTACATAAAACTGCACTCCGTCAGTACCCGCACTGTACAGAGCCGAAAGAAGAGGAGATCCGTTATCCTTGAAAACTCCGGATGTTTTCAGCCTCAGATCAGTCATTACAGTGCCGCCGGGGGAAACAGAAATTCGGCAGTTAAGATTCAGTGCAATCGAGGGAGATGGCAGAATGACTGTAAAAGGAATTGTCTTTGCTGTTCCTTTAACAGTGCCTGAAAACACAATGGAAGCCGGTTCAAGCTGAACTCTTCTGAGGATGCCCCTTTTTGCCTTGGCAAATGCGGAGACAATGTATTTAAATGCGGGTCCTGTCGAAAGGTTTATATTTGACGGTGAAGAAATACTGACTGTCTCTGAACTTCTGAAACTGAACGGAGACGCATAACTGACGTCTGCTGAGGATCCGGCATTTGTGGTATCGGTATGACGCATTTGAGAAAAAGGTCCTGACGGAGGATCCAGATAAAAATCAAATCCGACTGAATTAATTTTTGAATCCGAGTTCAGCTTTACGGTGTAATCTGCAGAAGGAGTTCCGCTCCCGACTGTAAACTCAGAAATCACAGAGTCTGCACGATCATCATAAAAGTACAAATTCGAACTGATGAACGAATCCGAAGTTGTATATAAAGAGAGTATCCTGGAATATATGATCTGTTTTTCCAAAAGACTGTTTCCTTCCGAGCCGAAAGTACAGCCTGAGAAAAAACAGGCCGCACTTAAGAATACAAGGGCCTTCATTTAAAAGGATCCGAGAGATTCTTGTTCTTGATAAAATCATCATCAGTCAGGCTTTTCAGAAAATTAATCAAATCTGTCTTTTCCTGTGTGCTTAAGGAAAATGGCCTGATCAGTGTTCCATCCTTATTGGAAGGGGATTTGCCTCCGCTCATATAATGATCTACAATCTTCCCTAATGCTTCTGTTGCACAGTCATCAGAATAAACTCCTACTGTCCCCTTGTTCCCTGCTGAACAGTCAACGCTTCCGTCATGAAAATACGGATATGTCAGGGCAACATTCCGAAGAGAAGGAGCCCGAAATCTCCCAATATCTGTAGTATTCAAAGTGATTTCATACAGACCTTTTTTATTGTCCGGAAAACTGTTGTATTCCGTAAGTGACCGGTTTCCGTTGTCATGATAGGCAAATTCTGCCACAGAGGCTGTGCTGTGAGTCGAGGTATCGGTAAAATTGAAACCTCCGTGACAGTGAAAACACTCTGCAGTTTCACCGAAAAAAATGTTCAGACCGCGGATCTGTGAAGCAGTCAGTGCATCTGTTTTTTTCTGGTAGGCATACTTGTCATACGCTGAATTTCCTGAAATCATAGAACGGATAAATGAGGCAATCGAAAAACGTACATTCTGCTCTGAATAGGCATCGTCACCCGCACCGAATGCCGCAGCAAAAAGCTCTTTGTACCTGGAATCTGATTTCAGTTTGGTGAGATAAGCGTCTCCTGAAAGTCCAAGTTCCACTGGGCTGATTCCGAACATTGGAACCCTTGCCTGAGCTTCCAGTGTCTTCAAGGTATTATTGCTCCAGGTGATTCTTGTATGATATGCGGCATTGGAAAGATGCTGTGCATTCCTTGTATGAGACTGTCCCGTTGACCCTACTCCAACAGGTTTGCCGTCCGCAAACGCAATTGACTGAAGATGACAGCTTCCGCATGACTGAGTTTCATTTCCCGAAAGTTTTTTCTCGTAAAAAAGAAACCGCCCAAGTTTGACTTTTGCATCTGTTATCGGATTCTCTGCAGGTACTGAAGGTACCGGAAATCCTGCAGGTAGATTCCAATTGTATCCGGACATAGATGCCAGTATGCCGGCACCAATAAGGAATTTTTTATTCTTCTCGCTGTCCGAAGACTTTACACTGCAGAATGAAAAGATTACTGGTAATGAAAAAAAAATATGAATTCGTTTCATGGCACGAATCTCCTTTTTGACTGTATGATCTCAGGAGACCCTTGCTTTGTTCAATGACCGCCTGAGTGTTTCTCTGACTGTGCAAAAGCTTACTTTCGGGATATAAACGCCTGCCGGACGATGAACGCAGAAAGTATATTAGATGGAGCTGATATATTGAATTGACTTCAGTATTACGGAAATGAATTCAAATTATCCTTTGCGTTCTTCGTAGGGGAAATCAGCCTTTGCACATAATCATCAACTGCTCCCTACTTAATGCTGAAAGCTGTCTGTGTACCGGCGGATGTTCCGTCTGAAGCCTTTACGCCGGTATTTGCCAGAATCTGAGCACATGCCGCATTGCTGTTTCCAGCCATACAGCTGTTGTCTGCAGATGCCAGGTCTGTGCCTTTCAGAAGACTTATTACATCGAGTACGACATTATCCGTTGCAAAATTGAAAATGGATTTGTCTGATTTTGAAAGAGAAATTGTAGGCCTGTTTACCTGAGTGCAGGAAGTGGAAGGAGTTGTTGCACTTGCACCGTTGCATCCGCCGCTGCCTAAATGGTACTGAGTGATCTTGGAAGTGGTTTTATCCTTGAATTCATACTTTAGGAATTTGTAACCGCCCTTCCATGACCAGTACATCGCATTGATGTTCTGGGGAGCAGAAGAAGTCGTTACATCCAGAAAATTGATGCTGTCAGGAACACCTATGTCAAATTCCAAAGCGGTGTAATTTCCTGCTGCAGAGCTTCCTTTCAGTGTCAGATTCTTATCTGCAGAGCTTCCGCCGGAAGCATTTGCACAGTCACCTGTTGCATCTTCAAAATCCAGCAGCGCGAGTTTTGTGGACTGCCATTTCCCATCCGATGTAAATGTAAACGGTGTTTTTGAACCGTCTGCCTTTACAAGATTGACATTGCTCACATACATTCTCAGATCCTGAATCTGAACTGCTGAGGAAGAACTTGTCGCAAAAGAAGAGCCGCATCCGACGCTTTTTGTGCTACCAGCGTCAGCACGGAATGTGATGGAGGTCACCGGTGTGCCTGCATTTGCAACGATCGCCAAAGCAAGCAGGTTTCTGTTTTTTGTATCGTTTTTGGAATTATCAGTCTTGCAGTTGCCGAAAACAACGAGTCCTGAAAAGAGAATGGTAATAAATAATTTCATAAAATCTCCTATGATTTTTAAAAGTATGCGGATACAGTAATCCGGACAGTTTAAAGTTATGTCAGAACTGAAGGAAAAATTTTATGATTCAGGAGGGATTAGGAACAGTGGATCAAATCCATCTCTTAAACGAACTCTGTATTCTGCGGTGAAACCTTTGTCAATGATAACGTTGGGAAAAACTTTGGAATAGGCAAGGCAGAATATCTGTTTCGCGAAACCCTGCCCTGACTTTGCTTTGGATGATTTCTTGCACATACAGAGATGTTTCTCTGATTTTGCAGTGTGACAGTCAGGCAGTTTATTTAGATGAGTGTCTGAGTTTACATTATCCTTGGACAGGATGAAATCATCCGGATTGTTCTTTGAGACGTGTTTCTCAAATTTAGAACCGTGATTGCATTCACAGATACCTGCGAGATACGTATTTTCCAGATTGGAAAAACCGGCATCGTAGTACATGGAGGCTGAAATGATTGCAGGAATAAGGAGTGCACTCAAAAACTTCAGCATACTGTTCCAAAGGAAAAAGACCGGCTCTGTACGTCAAGTCGATATTTTTACTGCGTTTTCGCAGAATTGGAATTCTGTCAAATTGTAAGCATAAATAAAATTTAATTTCCTAGGAAAAAAACTGTTAAAAAAAATTTATGTAAAAACAGATGCTTGAACTTGATTTACAGTCAGAAGAAAAGCTGAGAAAAATCTGGAGTGAGAACAATTTCTCATTGGACATTCCAATTATTGATCTTCAGCATATCTGGCTGATATGGCTTCTGCTTCAAATGGAAGAAGAAGTTCTTCAGCCTGAATCCCCAGAGTCTTCATCCAGAACAGATTACATCATCTCAGAACTTGTGAGCTTTACTACGGAACATTTCTGGCTGGAAGAATGTCTGATGGAACATACAAACTTTGGTGAAAACAGAGAACACACTTCACAGCATAACAGATTCATTGAAGAAGTTTCCAGACAGATTTTAGGAAAATCGGAGAACAGAAAAGAACAGATCCTGCAGCTCATCGGGTTCCTTAAAAACTGGCTGTTCGGGCATATCCTGATTGAAGATTCAAAGTACAAAAAATTCTTTGTGAAAGAGAATATTGATATAAAGCCTTTTTTCGAGGACCTGATCAAGAATCAAAGATCTGTCGTGATAAGCAAGATTCAGGCAGAACTGTACAATCGAATCTGCCGTTCCAATATTTCAGAAATTTCCTCTAAAGACGTTGCTGTAGATGTGTACAAGATTTGGAAGGCATATTCACTGAACCTGGGAATTCCAATTATGGACATTCAGCATCTCTGGCTGGTAAAAATGATTGTTGAACTGGAACAGGCAAATAAATCCACTTCTTCCAAAGAAAGAGACGAGATGTTCCAGAAAACAATTATGGAAGCGGTTCAGTATGCTAAAACTCATTTTCAGGTAGAAGAAATTCTGATGAAAGAGTTTCAGTTTCCTGAGCTTGGGAGACATTTTAAAACTCATAGAAACTTTATGGAATTCATTTCTGTGAGAAATACTCAGAAAAAAGACAAGCTGTTTCCTGCGTCTATTGGATTAGTAAATGATCTGAAGGAATGGCTGATCTCGCATATTGCGATAGAGGATAAGCAGCTCTCACTGCATCTCAAAACCCGTTCCAATGAAGTGGAAGACTTTATCAATATGAAAAAAGAGGAAGGAATTTTCCGGATTCCTCAGTCTCAGATCAAATTTTACGCTCAGATTAAAAATATGTAAGTTTATTATCTTCCTGCAGACTTTTCCTTTTCAAGGACTGTGATACACCTTATTTCAGGAAGGCCTTTTTTTCTGCTTGACAAATCCAAAACAGGTGAAATTGAAGATATATGGATTCTATTTCTCAAAAATCTGTTCAAAGGAACTTGGGATATTCCCATCTTTTGAACCAGAGGGAACAATGAAATCCGCCTTTCTGAAAATCATTTTCCTGTTTTTCGCATTTTCAGGTTTTTTCACTCAGTATGCAGTCCCTTGGCTGCACAAATGCCCTTCCTTAAATCCGACAGAACAGTTTTCAGAGAAAACGAAACACATTGAGAACTGCCATAAAAATACTCCTTCTGTGGAATCCAAGGAATCAGGGCACAGCCATTCTCTCTGCCCTGTATGCCAGGGTTATCTGCTTTTCTGCTCGATCATTGGCCCAGTACAGACCAATTTCAGCACAGTACAATGGGTTTCTGAAGTTGTACCGGCAGAATCAAATTCTCTGTTTTCTTTTTTATTAAGTGTAAACCGATCCGCTAGAGCTCCTCCTGCATGACAGACCTTTTTTCAGATCAGCAAAAAAAGTATTACGAATGAAAATATAAAAGCTTATTATTTCAGTACAAAGCATCTGCTCGCTTATACTTTTGCAAATAATATATGCATTTATACTGATCATCGAAAGTACTTGCGTTTTTTCTTATGAAGCCTTGATTTTATCTGCTCGGAAAGCTGAAATACGCAAATATTTTTGAATATCAGTTCTGATACCTTGCTGCTGCATCAATTCATATATTCAAGTTCACGTCCGAAACCGTTCGCGTCTGCAGCGAAGGCATATTTTCAAAACCGGGCATATTCGCAGAAAGAAATTATAAAAGGAAGTATTATGAATCCATCATGGAAATTTTTGATTACAGGAAACCGTTTCCGTTTCTCTGAAACCGCAGCGGTATGCGTAACAGCCCTGCTCTCTGTTCTTGCTCTAAACTGCTCACAGCTCGGACTGGACAAAAAAAAGGACAGCAGCACTTCAAGGAATCTGCTCCTTCTTGCAGCTGTCCCCAAAGCTGCCTCACTGAACTTCAGCACTGTTGTAGGTTCTCAGAAATTTGCCTGCGGAACAGCTTACACAGTAAACGGCACTGCAAATGTAAAATTCAGGGATTTCCGATTTTTCGTAACAGACGTTAAACTGATCAGCTCTGACAATACTGAAATTCCTTTCACTCTCAACACCGACAATGTATGGCAGTCAAACGGAGTGGCTCTTCTGGATTTTGAAACAGGAAGCTGCGGTTCAACGCCTTCTATGGGAAGCGGCTCCGCAGAAACAAACAGCACAGTGACTGGAACTGTTCCTGCAGGTTCGCCCTCTTCCTATAAGGGAGTAAAATTCTCCATCAGTGTACCTACAGCAATCAATTTTCAGGATTCCACTACTCAGCCTGCACCCCTGAATGTAAATGCGATGTACTGGTCATGGACATCCGGATATAAATTTGCAAAGATCGAATTTTCGAATGACGACTTCTCTGCAAACATCACAAATCTGCATTTAGGAAGCACAAGCTGTGTAAACAAAGTCTGCTCCAAAAGCTACAGACCGACAATCTCGATTTCAAAATCATCCGGGACTTACAATCCTTCTGCAGACACGGTCACATTCGACATCAGTGCTTTCCTGAGCGGTTACGCAGGATACAGTTCTGAGAACAGCTGTATGCCTGGAACAAACTCAAACTGTCTGAAGATTCACAACGCTCTTGGACTTGACTCGGAAGGAAATGTTTCAACTTCACTTACCCAGACTGCATTCAGCATCAAATAAGGAGAACAAAATGAAAAAAGGATATATTTTATTTACCGCGTATTCAATCGCCGTTCTGCTGAACATTTTTTCCTGTTCAGACAGTGATAAAAAAGCAGATCCGAAAAGTGCTGCTGCAATTGCCGTCCTTGGTCAGCAGAAATCTGCATCCACTGCAGCGGCTTCCAGTTCACC
>DAORDI010000123.1:0-3058 GCA_035345895.1 Leptospiraceae bacterium | reverse complement strand
GACAACAATCTGATCCCCGCAGACGGAGACCATTTTAATGCTTATCCTGCAAGGAAAAGAGAAGATGTGGATATATGGATACCATACGGCGAATACAAAGGAGTCAAGTATTCGATTGGAGTAGATTCTGTTTATAACGGAGATCTGGGGAAACACGCTGGAGAACTGAGCGAAACCAGCAGGGGACTCAATGTAAACTGGATGTGGTTTTCAAGTTATATTTTTACGAGAGTACAAGGAACCTGCACCTCATGCACTGGAACAAAACCTTTTAAGCTGGATACAGGAGCTGATTCAAGCTACAGAACTGTAACGCATAATTTTCAGTCAAATATTACAGTCAGCAAGGATAACAGTTCCCCAAAATTCGTCTTAAAAATGGATGTTAAAAAGCTTTTTACAGGAATAGACATTCAGACGCTTGCAACATCAGGAGGAAAAAGGATCATAGGTGCAACAACTCCTTCAGATATGACAAAACTGGCTGACAACACATCTGGAAGCACTTCACTCGTATCGGCATCCAGCGACAGTCTCGCTGAAGCAAACAGAGTACTGGTCACCCTGGAAATGTCCAAATTCTTTGATTCTTCTGAGTTTAAACTGGGAACTCAGTACACAAATTCTGCAGGAAATCAGCTGACCTTCAGTTCATTCCGATACTATCTGAGCAATGTGAACTTCATCAAGGCTGATGGAACAGCAGTGCCTGTATACAAATCCTATTATGCAATGGAAATGAACAATGCAGAAACTGCTGACGGGGCAAATATACCCTCATGGGTAACCTGGGAAGCAAAAAACAGGGAAAAGGTTTTCGTCTATATTCCTGCAGACAGTTATACAAGCATTCAGTTTTCCATCGGTGTCGATCCGACTTACAATGACGATATGACTAAACAGGCCGGTGACTTGAGGCTCTACAGCAATTTGACACAGGACAACGGCTGGATGTGGTTTACTTCATATATCTTTTCGAGGATGAAGGGAACCTGTTCAAACTGTGCAAGTCCTCAGTCATTCACTCTTGACACAGGCTCCAACTCAAGTTACAGAACAGTCACTGTACCTTTCGGAAAAACAGTGACGACTGCATATGACAAAGATGTGAAGGTGAAACTGAAACTGGATATTTCAAAACTTTTCACTTCTCTGAATGTGGGTTCACTTCCGGGAGGAAGCGGGGACAGGATCATCAGTGCAACGACACCGACAGAGATGACAACTCTTTCCAATAATTATTCTTCCGCTTTTTCACTGATTGAAGTGACCAGTGCAGGCAGATGAAGATTTTCTGTCTATCTCTGATCTTCGGAAGAATACTTGCAGTGACGGCTGTTTTTTCAGCCTCACTGTTCTGTTCAAAGCTCCCGTCCATTCCTGCGTGTACTGATTCAAACCCGGATATCTGCAGAAATGAGGCAAGAATGTTTATAGGCAGACTGCTTTTCTATGATACTGCACTCTCGATTAATGATAAAGTATCCTGTGCATCCTGTCACAGTCAGAAGCTTTCATTCACAGACGGAATTGGACTCAGCACCGCAGGCGTTACCGGAGTTCCGCTGAAACGTCACTCCCCTGCCCTGCTCAACCTTCAGTCAGTGAACAAGGGGCTCTTCTGGGACGGCGGTGCAAAAAACCTGCGTTCCCTTGTCTTTGCTCCGATCACAAACAAGGATGAGATGGGACTCAGTCTGGGACTTTTAGTCAAGAAAGTGGAAGACAGGGGATATAAAAAACTGTTTGAAAAAGCTTTTTCAGACGGGGAAGTCTCCATCGCAAATATCGCTCTCTCAATGGAAAGTTTTCTTCTGACTATGGTCTCCTTCAATTCCAAATATGACAGGGTAATCAGAGGGGAAGAAAAATTCTCCGAACAGGAAAAGAAAGGATATGCTATATTTCAAAAAAACTGCTCTTCCTGTCATCCGGAACCGGATTTCAGCGATCATAGTTTTTACAACGTAGGGCTGGATGAAAAAATCATTAAGGATATCGAAAAAGAACCTGACCTGATGAATCTTGGACGGGAAAGAATTTCCTTCTCTGAAAAAGACAGGGGAAAATTTAAAACGCCCACGCTCAGAAATATCGCCCTGACTGCTCCGTACATGCACGATGGAAGATTCAGGACGCTTGTCGAAGTGATTGAACATTTTTCTTCAGGAGTCAAAAAAAGCCCATGGACAGACAAAGAGCTTCTGAATCCGGCAAACAGACTGAATGAGGAACAGAAAAAAGAACTGATCTCTTTTTTGGAAACTTTGACAGACAGGGAAATTACTGAAGACAGAAGGCTTTCCAGTCCGTTTTAAGCAGAAAAAGAATGAAACAAATTATATATTTACTTATAATCATCTGTTTTTCCGATTCATGCAGAAATACAGATAAAAATTTTTTCAGACGGAATGCAGCAATGCTTGCTGCATCGGTCATTGCTTCACAGGGATGCTCCCCTTTTGAGTGGAGTCTTCCTGCAGGGGTTCCTGTTCCGAAAATCCCGTCTGACAACTGTATGACTTCTGCCAAAGTGGAACTGGGAAGACATCTTTTCTACGATAAGAGACTCTCTGCAAATGAAACAATGTCCTGTGCATCCTGCCATAGGCAGAATCTTGCCTTTTCTGACGGACGCGCCGTTCCGAAAGGAATCTCTCCTCCTGCAGACACACTGCCTAGAAACTCACAGCATCTGACAAATGTCGCATACAGCTCAAAGCTAACCTGGATCAACCCAAATCTTTCCTCACTGGAAGTTCAGGTGAGAGTCCCTCTGTTCGCTGACTCACCGAAAGAAATGGGTCTTTCCACAAATGCGTATCTGGACAAACTTTACACTCAGCCTTATTACAGGGATCTTTTTCGGGATGCATTCGGCACCGGTGCTGAAAAGTTTTCAGAACAGAATGTCCGTTATGCAATTGCATCTTTTCAGAGAAATCTTCTGAGTTTCAATTCACCATATGACAGATACACAAGGAAGGAGGCATCTATTTCTTCAAGTGCCTCAGCCGGAAAGGAAATTTTTTTTGGAGAAAATGCAAAATGCTCAAAA
>DAORDI010000122.1:0-15016 GCA_035345895.1 Leptospiraceae bacterium | reverse complement strand
CAAGAAATTATCTTTCATCAGAAGCTAAATAGGGATTTAGGCAGTTTCAGATTTTCAAGTTTGCGCGCTTCAGCGAGCTGCAGGTTTTTTAGAAAAATTAAAAATGGAGTTGTTGAAACTATTTTTTCAACAGCTCTATTTAGAAAAAATGATATAATATAAATAAATTACGGTTCTTTTACGAAAGGCAGATCAGTCAGAGCTGAATAGAATCTGTCTGCACAGAGTTTTAAAGTTTGACCAAAAGATCGGAGTTTCAAGAATTGCAGTAAAGGCAGACTTCAGTGTGCAAAATTCCTGGTCAGAGCAGTAATTTCAATTCAATAAAGCACTTTATAATTCCTAAAGTTCCGTCAAAGCGTCTCTTTTCAGAAATGGCCGAAATAAGATGAATATTGATATCAGAACGGTTACAGTCCTCAGTATCGTCAGTTCATTTTTTATGAGCATCAGCCTCTTTGCTGTATCGAAGGGATTTCTGGGAGAAACAGGAGGTGTCAGGAAATGGGCAGCGGCAATGCTCGTTCAGTTGTTTTCCTGGATTTTTATCGGAGCTCTGCGAGGTTATATTCCGGAGATTATATCTGTCCTGACAGGAAATACACTGGTGATTCTTTCACTGTCGATGACTTTCAGTGTTCTTGCTGAATTCGAGAAAAAAAACATCCGAAAAATCTGGATGAATCTTCTCATTATATTGCAGGGTGCTGTACTTGCATTTTTTACTCTGGCAGTCCCGGATATCTCAGTCCGGATTTTCTTCAGCTCAGTCTGCATGGCAGTGCCCGTATCGGCATCGGCATATATTCTGCTGAAAAGCCGCTCAGAAAGAAGTCCAAGCCGTACATTTACAGGATATCTGTATGTTCTATTTTCTGCAATTTCGCTAGCCAGGGGCTTTTACTTTCTTTTCTGGAACACAGATCCCTCCCAGTCCTATTTCAGACAGAATCTCATCCAGGATATATCATATATATCTTTTAATGTAATGAGCATAATGGCAACTTTCGGATTCATTCTTATGTGTGCTGACAGATATATTGATGGCAGAAAAAAAGCAGAGAATTCTCTGAAAGAAAGCGAAACACTTTTCAAAATCATCTTTGACGGCGCAGGAGTCGGACTGACTATCGTTGATCAAAATGGAAAATGGATCAGCGTAAATGAATATTTTCTTAACCTGCTTGGATACACTCGGGAAGAACTGGAACTTCTCAGTATTCAGAAAATCACACATCCTGATGATCTGGATCTGACAGAACTCAGAACGAAAGAGATCATGGAAAACAGGATAAACTATTTCAGGATAGAAAAAAGATATATATGCAAAAATGGCAATGTCCTCTGGGTTGATCTTTCAGTATCAGCAAGAAAAAATGAGCAGGGAAAAATTCTTTCTCTGATAGGTGCGATCAGCGACATTTCCTCCAGAAAAAAAACGGAGTATACGCTGCACAAGGTTCTTTCTGAACAGGAAATTATATTAAATAATATCAACATAGGCATTGCGAAAACAGTGAACCGAAAACAGGCATGGATCAACAATAAACTGGCAGAAATGTTCGGATACAAAAGGGAGGAAATGGAAGGTCATCTGACAAGAACTTTATACCCTTCTCAGGAAGTTTACGAAAGTGTAGACAGAAAGGCATATCCTTTTCTCTCTCAGGGCAATGCCTATATCGGTGAACAGGATATGATCCGAAAAGACGGGACCGTCATCAATGTCAGAATTAACGGGAATGCGGTTGAACCTTCTGATATGTCCAAAGGCATCATCTGGATCATTGAGGATATTACCGATCAGAAAATGGCGAGAGAAGAACTTCTTGCCAGTGAAGAAAAGTTCAAGAGTTTCTTCGAAAAAAACAAAGCCGCATTTCTAATCATCAATCCTGCTGACGGAAAAATCAATGATGCAAATTCCTCCGCTGCCAATTACTACGGATACTCAATAGAGAAACTGAAGACAATGAATATATCCGATATCAATATACTGACACCCCCGGAGATCAAAAAAGAAATGGATACAGCAGTAAAAATGCACAGAAACTACTTCAATTTCAGGCATAAGCTGAGTTCAGGAACAATAAGGGATGTTGAAGTATATTCCACTCCCATAAAAATAGCAGGCAGCGACTTTTTATTCAGTCTGGTACATGATGTCACGGAAAGAAAAATGGCAGTCAATGCATTGCGGGAAAGTGAAACCAGACTCACGCTGGCGATAGAGGGAGCCAAGGAAGGCACCTGGGACTGGCATATTCAGACAGGCAAATCGGTCTTCAGCAGGTACTGGGCAGAAATGCTTGGATACAGTCTGGAAGAAATAGAGCAGGACGTTCAAAGCTGGAGAAGACTTCTTCATCCTGAAGACAGACCTAGAGTTATGGAGATTCTGGAAAGACATTTGGCCGGAGATACAGAGTACTATGAGGCTGAACAGAGAATGCTGACTAAATCAGGAAAATGGAAATGGATACTCGCTCATGGCAAAGTCATTGAATTTGATGAAAAAGGACAACCGATCCGTGCAATTGGAACTCATGTAGATATTGATGTATATAAGACGGCACACGAAGAACTGAAGCTTCTGTCGGAAAAGCTGGAGACAATGAATGCAGCAAAGGATAAATTTTTCTCCATTGTAGCTCATGATCTGAAGGGACCTTTAGGAAATCTGAATGCATTTTTAACGTACCTTTCAGGCAGTGACGATCTTTCCAAGGAAGAACTTTTTGAAAATCTCAGGATGCTGGAGGACTCTTCTAAGACGGTCTACCGCTTCCTTGAAAATCTTCTTATGTGGGCAAGATCACAAAATGGAAGTATTATATATAATCCAGAATTTTATAACTTAGCTGAAATCATAAAAACTAATATCACTCTTCTCTCAGGAATTGCTGACAGCAAAAAAATAACATTGAAGAACAAACTGGAAAACAGTCTCACTGCAGCATTTGACAGGAATATGATCGATACAGTTTTGAGAAACCTGATGAGCAATTCATTAAAGTATACAAATGAGGGCGGATCTGTCACCGTATCTGCAGAAGAAAAGGACGGAAAAATTGAAGTCAGCATACAGGATTCAGGAATTGGAATGGACCGGCAGACCTCGGACAATCTGTTCAGAATAGATGTCAAACATTTCAGCAAGGATGGAACAAAAGGAGAAAAGGGTACTGGACTGGGACTGATTCTGTGCAAGGAGTTTATTGACAGACACGGAGGAAAAATCTGGGCTGAATCGGAACCTGGAACGGGGAGCACATTCAGATTTACTCTTCCTAAAAACCCAATTTGAGATTCTGACGTCACCGTTTCAGCCGGATCTTTCAGACTGAGCGCAATTTTCTCTTGACGGATCATATACCATACCCACTATGGTATAATACTGACTGAAGGAAAAAACTGATGTATATTTCTGAAAAAAAATACTGGTATCTGGAAAGGGTCACTTATCTTCTGGGAGGCATATTCAATCTCATCGGAATACTTCTTACGGTTTTCGTTCATCCATACTGGATCATCCTTCCTGTCCTCGTAGGACTGAATCTCGTAGTCTACTCTGTCACTGGATTCTGCATTATGGCCAACCTGCTTTACTATATTGGAGTCAAACCTCTCTGTGAAATAAAAAAAGCTGCAGACAATTCCCTGCAGGCATAAAAGCATTCTGACTGCAGGTATTCGCTGTTTTCTGAAATGCGGAAAACAGCAAGCACTTCTTCCCTGCGGAGCAGGAAATAATCAGGTGTAATTCATAATTTTGCCGTTAATAAAAAGAGGTACTGTAAAATGAGAAAAAGAAAAATGCTTTATTATCTTTATGGAAATCTTCTTATTTTAGGAGCTGTTTTCCTCATTATACTTCTTCAGTCGGCATCAGTGAGTTCTCTGATCATCTTGGCATCTGTTCTTCCCGCAGGAACGCTTGGGCATATATTTCTCTTAAGAGAAAAAATAAAATTTGAAATGCATATTTTAATGTTCTTCATCATTGCAGCTTTATGTACTGCTGTTCCCCACCTGTCTGATTTTTCACTGCTGGGGAGCAGACTGAAAAATGCATCCGTTGAGGATGCCTATGCTCACAGATGGGCAAATTACATATCCTTTACCGAAATTCAGTCCCTGCCTCAATTTCAGACAGAAACTTACAGTTATTATGCAGGCAGAAAAAAATCAGACAGTTATTCTTATAAAATATTTCTAATTCCGCTTGTCGATAAAGAGTGGAAAGAAGGCAATCCAATCAAAGTGTGGGCCGCCTCTTCTGAGTCTGACAGAAAAGCTGATTTCCTGGACAGGTTACAGAAAAACCGCATTGCTTTAAAAACGCTCCTGCACCAGAACCATTACAGCGAAATCAAGAAGGAAACAGAAGAAACAGGAAAAAAGCACAGTCTGAACGTTGATCCTTCACCTCTTATTCTGAGCATCCCGGAAAAACCGGATGAAATACTTTTCAGTCAGCTGCTGAACGTCCTCGCTGCACTCGGAGCCGCAAGTCTACTCTGGATCACAGGAGCCGCATTTGTACTTTTCAGAAAGGAAGAAGTGTGACTTTTTTACTTTTTTTTCATTTTTTTATAATGATTTAAATATTCTTCCTGTGAAGGAGTGAGTTTCTTTTTTTCATCCAAAGCATACCAGATTGAATTTTCCAGCCAAAAACGGTAAAGAAACTCTTCAAAGGAAGGTGCAGAATAATGAATGTTTGAAATCAGCACATCTTCAGGAATCTCGTCCAGATTCTCTTCATCAAACATAATGGAGGATACAATAATGGATGTCTTACTGTCTGGAGAGATATATAAATACCAAAGAAATATTTCCTGCTGATCGTTTAGAAAGCGCACAGCATATCCTCCATTTTTAATGGGCAGACGGACTGTTTTTTCAGGGAGATCAAAATAACAGGCAGTGCATGATGGAATCTGCAGTCTCATCTCTTCTGAAGACATAAACTTCACAAATTCTTCAGGCAATGATATGCCGAGTTCTTCGGCCATTCTCTGAATCTTTGAAAGGTTTTTTTTAATCCTCTCCTCTGCTTCAGGACGTCTGTAAACAGAGAGTTTCCGTTTCAGATCATCGTCCATATGATCAAGCCACCCAAAATCTCCCTTAAAAAGAGCTTTATTCAAGGGAGGAAGTGTGTCATAAGGAAACCCTCCGTATGTGTCGCTGCATTTACGGTATTTCAGGGAAACTGACCACCAGACTTTTAAAAAGGGAAGATTTAAATCCATTATTCCAGTTCCTTCGGAGAAGAGTATTTGAACATTCTGCAGAGATTAGGGCATAATTCAGGGAATTTCTTCCAGTCCCTGGGAAGCTTAATATTTTTTATCTTTTTATCCTTATATTTTATACCATAATCAGCATCTGCTATCTGCTCATATCCTTCCATTGATCCCGTTTTTTTCTCATATGCCTCACTTGCGATATACAGGAAGTATTCATGATTCTTGAACTGATTTTTCTTTGTCCTTCCAGCCAGAACATCAGGATTTTCCAAGGCGGAGAAGAACAGATCCTTTCCTAGAGATACAAGCCAGAAACAGAAATAGAAAAAACTGTCGCCTGTAATAAATGTATAACCCTTTCCTTCACTGGCTAAGGCCGTTCTGCTTCCTGAAATTTCATAAATCAGAAGAGCTGCAGGAGCCGCTTCTGCAATCCGAACATAATGAACATAAATGGAATCGAATTCTCCAATCTCCTTTTCTGATTTTTCAGAAATCTTTTTTTTAAGGTATTTCAGAACAGAGCCATCTGTTTTGCAGGTTTCCCTTGCAGTTTTAATCAGACTCCAGAATTCATCGGTATTCATCCTTGTCTCTCCGGAAAATTTAAAATTTACTGACGGAACAAATGCTCATTGAACAGGAAAGCGGACATTTTGCAATGACTTTTTCTTAAACAATTCCAAAGAGGGCAGATAAAGACATAAAAAATAGACAATATATTCATCGTAACTGATTGTAAAAAAGCTTATATAGAAAAGCTTGAATGGCATATTTTGGGCAGCTTCCAGTGGAGCGGCTTCAAGCACGTGCCAAGGCCGGAAAAACAGTCCCCGATCTGAAAACCGGCGGCAGAACAGCTACTGCTTTTTTATTGAAGAAGTCCAATACAAGATCTTGTGCTTCATTTCATTTATATCGATCGGCTTGCTGATAAAGTCGCTTACACCTGCCTTGACATACATATTCTTAACTTCCTCATTGATTCCATTGACAAAGCCGATTATAACCGGCGAATTCTTTTCATGGAATATTTCCTGAAATGATCTCAGTGCATCTGCCCCAGCATCATTCTTTTCCATATCCATCAGAATCAGATCATAATTTCCGAACCTCAGCACCTTTTCTGCCTCCGCAGAATTCAGAACGGAATTTTTTATCCGATATCCGATGTTTTTTAGAAGTTTTATAATTAAATTCTTATCAATAATATTCTCTTCAATCAGAAGGATGGAAGGAAAATCATTCTGTTTCGGTTCTCTGAAATCGACCTCAGGATTTTCAGTTCTTGATTTGTCCGATATCTGATATTCCTCAGCATTGAGACTCAGGATAAAATTGCTTCCTTTACCGAATGCAGATTCTGCAGTAATGCTCCCGCCCAGAAGTTCAGCAAGTTTTCTGGAGATAGCAAGCCCAAGACCTGTTCCTCCGAATTTCCTGGAAATTGAACTGTCAGCCTGAGTAAACGGATCGAAAATTTTTGAAAGTTTCTCTTCCTCAATGCCAATTCCCGTATCCTTTACGGAAAATTCGATATATGCTCTGTTCTCTGCCCTGCCTCTCAGTCTGATGCTGAAATCAATCCCCCCCGTATTCGTAAACTTTACAGCATTGTTCAGAAGATTCAGAAGGATCTGTCTCAGACGGGATTCATCACCGATAATGAACTGCGGCACATCGTTGTCAATATGAAAGTCCAAATAGAGTTTTTTCTGCCGAATTTCATTTTGCACAATCTGAACAGTATCTGCGGCAGATCTTGAAAGATCAAACGGAAGCTCTTCCAGAGAAATACTCCCGGATTCCAGCTTCGAAATATTCAGTATATCATTTATAATTATAAGAAGACTTTCTGAACAGATGCCTATGACTCTCAGATATTCCTTCTGCTCGAGATTCAGATCAGTCATTTCGAGAAGAGACTTCATTCCTAATATTCCGTTCATAGGTGTTTTTATTTCATGACTCATATTTGCCAGGAAATCTGACTTGACCGCATTTGCCTCTTCTGCCTTTTTTCTTGCCTCTTCAATATCTGTAATGAATTTTGCATTTTGAAGGGATATGGCAATCTGAAGAGAGAGTATGTTCAGGATTTCCACTCTGCTTTCAGAAAAAACGTAAGCAGCCAGACTGTTTTCCAAATATATGATACCTAAAAGCCTGTTCCGGTTTTCCACCGGGAAGCACAGAATTGACTTTGAGTTTTGCTTCTGAATATACGGATCATTGATAAAATCGCCGGAAAGGGCTGCGTTCTCAAGAACAATCATCTTCCCAGTTCTATACACATTATTTATGACAGATAGAGGAAGATTCGACTCATCAGTTTCTCTTTTTCTCAGGATATTCAGACCGCTGCCTTCCGCCCTGCAGTCGGCTTCAAGAAAAAGAAACTCAATCCCGTCCGTCCTGCTTTTCTCAACAGTAATGAAGGCGCCTCTGTCTGCTCCTGAGTTTTCAATAAGACTCTGCATAATTTTTACAATGAGTCTGTCGAAATCAATCTCTTCAGAAAGGATATGGGATGTTCTGATGACTGTCTGAAGATCCAGTTTTTCATTCAGCCTGCTTGAAATATATCTGAGCGTTCTGTTAAAGGAAGATAAGTCATTAATATTTATATATGGGGACTGGGGATTTTCCTTCTGTTGGAATACATTCGGATATGCTCTTCGCAGGGCTTCACATTTATTGACAGCACCCCAAGTTTCATATATATGATAAGACTTAATCAGATAAGTGTACGCAAACTCTGTCTTATTCTGGAGCAGAAACATTTTCCCGGCAAGCTCATTTGCCAGAGCCTCATTCTGAAAAAAACCGTTTTCATTTGCAGACGATGCAGCGCTGTCATAATAATTCAAGGCATTCCAGAAATCGCCTTTGATCCTCGAAGTTTCAGCAAGGACAAGCAGATACTGATGGTTAAAATTTTCAGGACAGGTTTCGGACCAGTTCCTGAGAAGATCAGCATTCTCCGAAATTTTTGCAGAAGCTTTTCCCTTTTCTTCCGCAGAGAATGTTCCGTAAAGCGATGTCAGTGAAACTGTCTGAATGAATGCATGTTCAACTGCAAGATAGGTTCCGGTCAGATACTGAAGAAGCTCATCTTTTTCGGAAGCTTCTCTAATGCATCTTTCAGGTCTATCCATAATGAAATTTGAATATTCTTTCATTATTCCGTACATAGCAAGGGGATACTTGCCTTTATCAGACTGGAATGAGCTTAAGAACTTTTCCTCAGTCTTGTATTCATCGTTCTCTCTGTTTCCATTGAGAAAAGAAAGAACAAGTTCCACTCCGGAAATAATGTCAAGTGCTATAAAATGCTTGAACTTCTCTGCAAGACTCTTCAGTTCGCTGATTTTGAGACGTATCTCCCCAAGATACATTCCCTGAAAAAAGGAATTTACAAGGTCATTTCCAATTCCGTAACCTCCATGCTCAAACTCACCGGATTCCAGTCCCGCCTCAATGCATTCTCTGTTTATCCGTCCTGAATCCTTCAGGGGCTTCAGAAAAGGGGAACCGTAATTTGCCAGAAGATTTGCCGCCTTTGCCTTTGCGGAAACATTATTATACTTTTCACTCAGTCTGTAAGTAAGTTCAAAACATTCATAAGCTTGCTTATAATCTGCAAAATAGACATTCAGCATAATTCCGAAAAGCGCATATCCGTAAGAATCCTGCATATTCCCGTATTTCAGATACAGATTTACAAGCTTGGCACCGAGGAGAGGAAAGAGATGAGTTGCATACTGATAGGATGCCGCAGTGGCATTTGCAAGAGTTCTGGCAATAAGTTCCTGTTCAGGATCTTTGATCAAAGGCAGAGAATCAAGAGAAGAAAAACTCCTGTCCCCTATGACTGATCTGATCTCTCTGACTTCTTCCTGAAATATTTCACCGGAATTTTTTCCTTCTATCTGAATACTGAACATAGAAAGTATTTTAATAATAATCTGATATGCTTTGTCAAACTTTCCCTGAACAGAATAGATTGTAATGAGGAGGTTCAGAAGGTTTCCTTTATCCGTACTGTTTGCGCAGTTCTGCTCTGCATACTCTACCAATTCTACAGAATTTTCGAAATTGCCGTTCAGATGTTCTGCCTCTGCCAGCTCCTTGTACAGTCTGTATGAAAGAGAAAATTTTCTTTCCCAAAGTCCTGGATAAAAAAGTTCTCCTGCCTTCCTAAGATAAAGCAGAGATGAGGAATATGCTGCAGACTGCTTTGCCTTTTCAGCGGCCGCAAGATTCATTTCAATCAGACTGATTTTCTCATTCTCATCACCGATTAAATAACTCCCTGCATTAAGATGTTCCGTAATTTCAAATATTCGTTCGTACATATCCTCTGAAGAAACCGAGTTCAGCAGAAGCTTTCCGATTTTGAGACGAATGTATGCACACTCACTTGGATTCATCTGTTCGAAGCAGGCCTGCTGGACCTTATCATGCTGAAATTGAAAATAAATCTGCTGAGGATTCTGAGAGGAGAATATCAAATCCTCCTGAACTGCGGGCAGAAGAAGCTTTAAAACCTGTTTATTGTCTAAACCGCTGATAATACCCAATGTTCTTACATCAAATCTGTTTCCGATACAGGAAGCAAGTCTGAGGATGCTGACTGTTTCTTCAGGAAAACCGGCAATCTTTCTGACAAGAAGATCGATTACATTTTCTGCAAACTGAATATTCCGAATATCTGCAATATTGCATGCCCATTTCCCCCGGTCTGCATCAAAGATAATTAATTTTTCCTTATGCAGCTTAATTAAAGTCTCACGGAGGAAAAAAGGATTACCTTCAGTTTTACTGCACAGAAGTTCTGCGAGAGGTTCAGCTTCCCCGGGAGAAAGATGAAAAGCATCAGACAGCATTTGACTTATATTCTCCGGTGCAAGAGGAAGAAGATCTATTTTTAAAATTTGACTTTCAGTAAGATTCAATTTCTGAACCATTTTATAAAACGGATGACTGTCAGAAACTTCATTTTTGCGGTATGCCAGAATCAGACAGAACCAGTTCAGTGAAGGCTCCTGAAGAATGTTCAAAAGCAGATTCAGAGATGATCTGTCTGCCCACTGCATATCATCCAGAAAAACAGTAATCGGATTTTCTTTCTGCGTAAATACTTTAAGAAAATTTATAAAAAGAAGATTAAATCTGTTCGCATTTTCCAGTGAACTGGATGCAGACACATCAGGCTGCTTGCCTATTATAATTTCAAGTTCAGGAATCAGATCTGTCAGAAGTTTTCCATTCCTTCCTAAAGCGGAGACAATTCGTTCCCTCCAGAGAGAAGAGTTTTCACTGTTTTCTCCGAGAAGCTGAGTAATCAGCTTTGAAAATACCTGGATCACGGCATAAAAAGGCTTATTCGAATTTAACTGATCAAATTTTCCAGTAAGAAAATATCCGCCGGATGAAGTCACTGGTTTTTGAAGTTCCATTGTCAGTGCGGATTTACCGACACCGGAATAGCCTGAAATCAGAGTCAAGTGTTTGCCTCCCTGCAGCCGAACCTGAGAGAAAGCGTTCAGAAGATTTTCAATTTCCTTCTTTCTGCCGTACAGTTTTTTCGGGATCTTAAACTCGGAAAAACCGTCATACTGAGCCAATGGAAAGCCGAAATTCTTAAAATCTTCAGGTATCATTGCATCCATTGCCTGCCTGCATTTCAAAAGATCCTTGAGAATTCCGTACGAACTCTGATATCTGCTTTCAGGAGTCTTTTCCATAAGTTTCATTATAATATCTGATATAATAACAGGAGTCTGATTTTTTTCCTTTGGAGATTCCGGTTTTTGGGCAAGATGAGCATGAAAA
Organism: Leptospiraceae bacterium; assembly: GCA_035345895.1. Classification (GTDB taxonomy): domain Bacteria; phylum Spirochaetota; class Leptospiria; order Leptospirales; family Leptospiraceae; genus DAORDI01. The sequence continues at coordinate 3,923 of DAORDI010000122.1, read as the reverse complement.
ATCTTCATTGCATCATCTGTCCGAAACGGCAGTTCTGAAGTCAGAAGCTGATAGAATGTCACACCGAGCGAATAATAGTCTGATCTGTAATCTGCACTGCGGTTCATTCGTCCTGACTGTTCAGGGGACATATATGCCATGCTTCCTTCAAAGAATTCTTCATTGGATTCAGATAATTCCTCCTCGAATAATGAAGCATTCTCAAAATCAATGATTTGAAGTTCACCTGTCTGCATATTGTATATTATATTATGAGGTTTTATATCTTTATGTATAATATGATTTTTGTGTATCTCGGAAACCGCATTTACAGTTTTCAGTGCCAGATCAAGAAAAAAACCAATTTGAAGGTTCTGCTGCAGTATGAGCTGATCAAGAGAGACTCCATCTATATCCTCCATTACAAGGAAAGGCCTGTTCTGAAAATCAATCAGTTCTAAAGGGCGGACAATTCCTTCAGAACGGAACCTGCTGAGGATTTCATATTCACGGACAAGTCTTTTGACTTCGCCAAGTTTCGGATAAATGTATTTTGATGTTTTTATGATTATTTTTTTTTGATTTTTTAATGCTTTATATATTACATTTTTTCCGCCTTCATATATTTTTTCGATTATTTCAATTCCAGGAAGCTGAATCATATCGGGTTTCTTCACATTAATCAGACTTCATTGCAGCAGCTGCAGAAAAGGCCAGAGGAAACACTGTTCCGGCAAACAAGACTATCTGTTGAACGGTCCCGACTCTGCGAGACTCTTCTGGAATTTCCGAGGAAAATAAATTCTTAAACTGTTTCCAGTGAACTCGCCAGTCAGGCATAAAACCCGTTCCTGCAACCCATTCCAGAATCGGAAGTTGAGAAGATATTTTTAAACCAGGATCGACCATTCGGTCAATCTCACAGGCAGTCCTATATACCGAGTCGACTGACTTAACAATATGCTTCCTCGTATAAACAATGTACATTCATATTTCCTTTGCAGGATCGTGTACGACACTAAGAAACTGCTTTGGCATCATAGATACGCTTAAATTTTATCCTCCCCGCTGATGCAGGCAAGCGAAATATTCCATCAGTTTCTCAGATTTAGAAAACCGGCAAGCAGCGGAAATTTCCCGTAAAAAATAAATGCACCTATTATCATTCTTTTGATATCTGCATCGAACAAATAGGGGTTTTCCGGATTCAGTCCAACCATATCGAAAAGATTTCCTTTTGCAGGACTGCCATACTTACTTACCGGATAGTATGGACCGCCGGTCCTATTCCAGCAGTTTTTTCGGGCTGACAGTATTCTGCATTGAAAAAAAATAAATCCATGTCCAAAATGATTCTGATTATTGATCCGTTTTTGAAACAGCCGGCAGCGGAGGCATTCAATGTTATTTCTTATCTGCATCATCAGGCGCAGAAAGAACTGAATTCTTTTCAATCTTATATTGAAATCTTTTTCCCGCTGTACTCGAATATTTCATTGGAAGAATATATCAGCAGATTACATCAGAACGGAAGAAAAATTATTGGAGTGATTTCACTCGGAAGCTATGTAAATATCACTGACAGACCTGAATGGATAAACCTATTTGGAAAAGATCTGAAGGAAAATATCATTGAACAGAGTATTCCATTCCTGGGTATATGTTTCTCTCATCAGCTTTTCGGATGGATTTACGGATCAAATGTGGACTATATACAGAACCGAGACCAAATACCGGACGGAAAATACAATGAATTCAGAAATATTAAAGTAAGTCATGACAGATTGAAAAACATTCTGGGAGGAAAATCCAGTTTCATCTCAAAAGCAAAACATGAGCAGGAAGTGAAGACAGTCAATGATGAATTTCTGGAAATCTGCTGCACAGGAGAAAAATGCAGAATAGAAGGTCTTATGCACAGAAAATTCCCTTCATTTTCAGTCCAGTCTCATCCTGAGGAATTTCACGAATCAGGAGATGGATTCCATTTTATCAAAAATTTTATATATTTTTTTATTAATTCGGCTCACAAATGAATATTCTGATAAATCTTATGGCTGCTGTCCTTCTTTTTGGATTTGCCTATATTATATGGAACTATGCAAAGGGACTGAAAGATTCTCCAAGGGAAATCTGGATTCTTTTCGGAGCAAAACTCATTGAGTATGCTGCATACGGTGCATCCAATATGACGTTTGTGCTTTATCTATCAGAAGACTGCGGACTGGGAGATGTGGAAGCAGGCTCATACATAGGAACCTGGTCGACGCTTTTAACCTGTTTTTCCATTCTAGTCGGTTCCGTAGTGGATGCCGTGGGAATCAGGAAAACTCTTGTCATAGGAATGACCTTCCTTCTTATCGGCAGATTTGTGATGCCGTTTACATCAAATCTGTGGACAGCAACCTTCTTTGCCTTTATCCCAGTCGCTGCGGGAAATGCTCTTCTAGGACCGGTACTTTCTGTGGGGATCAAAAAGTTTACAACGAAGACAAGCTCCACTCTCGGATTCGGTCTTTTTTATACATTAATGAATACAGGGTTTGCACTGGGAGGATATATATTTGACAAAACAAGATCTGTAATCGGAGAACACAGCTCAGTAAAGATTCCATTATTTCAAATCAATATGTCCACATATCAGATTATATTTGCAGTGAGCTTTCTGCTTTCTGTTCCGACCCTTCTTCTGATTCTGCTGATGAGAGAGGGAGTGCAGATGAAAGAGGATGGAAGCATAGTTGCGGATACATCCGTCAGTTCAGGCAAAGGAACTTTTTCAGAAATCCTTCCGGCCGTAAAAAAGACGGGAGTTGATACATTTATCATTATGAAAAATGTATTCACAGAAAGACCTTTCTGGGTATATCTTTTTATGCTTGGAATACTGGTCTTTATCAGACTTGTTTTTTATCATTTCCATTATACCTTTCCAAAGTACGGAATCAGAATTCTTGGCGAAGGGGTGAAAATCGGAAATATATACGGAATACTGAATCCTGTGCTGATTATTTTCCTGGTTCCGGTCATTGCCCATCTGACCAAGGAAGTTCGATCCTATACGATGCTGACTTTCGGAACAGCAGTTTCAGCTCTTTCTATTTTCATCGCCGCTCTCCCCCCTTCACTGTTTTCTCCGTTCACAAAAACCTGGATCGGGGATCTGATTTTTATCCGCTGGCTGGAACTTGGTCCGGACAAAGAGAATCCGATTATATTTGGACTTATATTATTTGTGATCATATTTACAATAGGAGAGGCAATATGGTCGCCGAGGCTCTTCCAGTTTTCAGCAGAGATTGCACCCGAAGGAAAGGAGGGCACTTACCTCGCGCTTTCCTATCTGCCCTACTTTCTTGCAAAGATGATTGCAGGTCCTCTCTCCGGCTGGCTGATTTCTAATTATGCACCTGCGAATGCTTCTTCTTTTCCTCATCAGCATATGATCTGGATATGGATCGGAATAATGTCCGCTTTTTCTCCGATCGGACTTTTGATATTCAGAAAAACATTCCAGAAGGCTGAAAACAGAAAGGATTCTGAGTGACTGCTATTCTAATCTGGGCAAGAGTAAACAATCACTGCTTTCTGTACAGCAGAAAGGAAAAATATGCTTAATGGGAGACGATTCTCATTCATTTATTCAGGCTATTTACGGATCAGAATCAAAAACTGCATATTATAAGTTTCCTTTATCATCTTTTGCGGCATAGGTGCAGAGATAGACACCGTTCTGAAAGACAGAACAGGAAGAATACTTTTTCATGATAAAACAGTTTCAGCCGGTCTGGAAATTACAGGAGAGATACTGAAATACTTTAAGTGATGAGGGTACGAAAAAGCCCTGCACAGTTTCCCGTGCAGGGCAGTCAGTCTCAAATAATTTCTAATTATCTCCAGCCGTCGTCAGTGAGTTCTCCATGGTTTTCATAGAGTCCCTGAAC
>DAORDI010000121.1:5912-15178 GCA_035345895.1 Leptospiraceae bacterium | reverse complement strand
TTTCAGGAAATTGAAAAAAAGGATGCACTTGGATTTCTTCTGGAAGGAAGCAATATGGCCGAACACCGAGAGTCTGAGCCTTAGGGCTGTTCATCCATATGCTGGTCAAGAAGTTTCAGAAACATTTTTGCATTTTTGCTGACTCCCAGTTTCATCCAGTTGACGTGTCCGCCTCCTTTAATTTCCCAAAACTGTTTCGGGTCTTTTGCCAGACGGAATATTTCCTTTCCATTTTCAAACGGAACTGTATCATCCTCATCACCGTGAATTATAATCATTGGAATCGGTGATATTTTTTCTATATAATTTTCCGGGCTGTAAGAGTCCGAAATAAAAAGGCTTGCAATGTATGCGATCGGATAGGTCAGAGTTTTAGCACCTATCTGCCTGGCAGTTTTCCTGTACGAGGGAAATCCGCCGTCAATTATAACCAAAGAAACGTTTTCTTTTTTTTTCAAATCGGGGACTGCCCTCATCAGAATTGCTCCCCCCAGACTCTGACCGTAAAGTATGAGCTTTTCCTTTCTTTTTATGCATTCCTCATTCACTCTGTCAATAAATGCCACAGTATCATTGTGTATGTCTTCCGGGTCGGGTTTTCCGCCTGATTTCCAGTAACCCCTATAATCATAAGTATATAGATTATAACCATTATTAGCAAGCCAGGCCAGTGTAAGAAAATGAGCAGTCATATTCTGACCGTTTCCGTGGAGCTGAAGTATGTTCCCTTTTACCTCCTTGCTGTAGGAATGAATGAACCAGTAATAAAGATCTGTTCCGTCAGCCGCCTTGAATACCGTTTCAGTCTTCCTGAAACCCATCTGTTCAGGAGTATAGTAGGTCTCTGCAGACGGATAGTAAAATACGCTTGAACAGGATATAAAAAATACGAAACTCAGACTAAAAAAGATGCGAGTAAGAGAAGACAGCTTCATTGTAATACCTCTGTGAGAATAGTTCAGCTCTGAGTTCATTGTTCAGATTCAGAGAATAACGGACCTGAAAAGATGCCTTATAGTCATTCTGTCCGGTCAGGAAGGAAAATCCATAATACGCAGTTGACAGAAGAAATTTAATGTTCCCGAAATCTCCGATCAGATTGAAAAGCACCTGCGGGCCTGCTCTGTATCCCCTTTCCAGAAGAGGAGACGACTGCACTTTCATTCCGGCTAGAATTGAAAGTGAAAATTGTGAAAAACTTGGGCTGTATTCATCCTGAAAAGTGAAACCGTACAATGCTTCCGTGTTTACCATACTCTGTCTTCTGTAATCCGGGTCGCGGAGCAGACGGTCCTTTTTTATTACGGCAGCATCCGAGCCGAAATTTACAAAGTACGAATTTAATTTGGAAATGGAATTATAAGGAGTGAATGAAGCCAGTTTCAGTATATTTGTTTCTTCCAGGAACAGTCTCTTATCTTCATTGTATGCTCTCAATCTGAAATTTAAAACAAGGTTTTCTGAATTGGGAAAATATCCGGAATCCTGATTCAGCAGGTCATGATGAGCGGGGCGAAGCGAAAATTCCGCAAAAGAGCCCTTAGTTGAATATCCGATTCCGGTTTTTATTCTGATAATGGAATGGCCTGTATCAGGAGACGTTGTGACAGGACTGTAAACAGTGTCTTTTTCTGCCGGAAGTTCAGTTCTCACTGAAAGAAATTTCCTGTACAATGCATCCTCGGCATTTTCCTGATTTTTATTTGCCTTTCTGAATCTGAATGAATCAAGAAGCGCATCGAGAAGGAAGGCTTTCCTGTCATCGGGAATGTTCATTTCTCTGAACTTGTCAGGACTGATTTCTCTTCCCAGCACTTTATACAGAATTTCACGTTCTTCCCGGCTCATCAGAAAGAGTTTCTGTCTTATTCTGCTGTGCAGAGAGGGGCGGTACAGTTTTTCTGCTACCAGATCTTTTTCTTCAGATATCACCTTTATTGTTTCAGAAGGAATGACCCATCCTGGAAGTTTTTCTCTCAGTCTCAAAGAAGGCCTTGCAACTTCAAGAAGTGAAAGAAGATGATAGGAGCAGTTGTCAGAAAAGAAGTAATAAGGGAATGAAGCACTTCCCAGTTCCCAAAGATGAAGATGAAACCATTCGATTTCTTCCTCATTCAGATTAAGACGGTATTCCCAAAGATCTCTGCTCTCTCCTTCATTGTATTCATTTACTTTGAAGTAATAGGGGAATATGGAAAACTGACCGTTGTAAAGACCGAATATGCCTTTGAAAGCATACTGCACAGGATTGTCTTCCGCATCCTGAGATGCTGCATAATTTACTCCATAGTCAAGCAGTTCGCGATTTTCCTCCCTGGCTGTATCAATTTTCATCAGTGTATGTCCGTAGACTGAAGCAGGTGCCCCCATATAATAGGATGCAAAAATCACTTTAATGCCTTTCGGGTTCAGTGCAGACTTCCAAGTTTCGAACCTTTCACACTTTTGATCTGAAATGAATGCAGGATCAAAGTTCAGCTTTTCCTTAAGCCATCTGTATCTGGCTGGAAACCTGCACTGAGGATGCATTTCATCCAGGCCGGTCGGTTTTTCCATGGAAAAAAAACTTCTTAGAACTGAATGCATTTCTTTTTCCGGATCGGTTCTTCCTTCTGCAGAGATGAAAAATGAAGTACTGTTGGATTCACTGACTGTTCCTGATCTTGTTTTTTTATAATGCAGAATTAAATGCCAGAATCTGTCCTGATAAAGTTTTTCTTTCGATGACCTGGCAATCAGTGACTGAATATAGTCTTCTTCAGTCTCTGCAGAAACAGAGGCAATAAATAAAAATATAAAACAGAAAAAACGCATTATTTATGAGAGAACTGCTGTCTGAATTTATTTCAGACAGCAGGAAAAAGCGGCTTAGATTTTGCAGACTGAAGCAAGTGCGCTGTCTTTTGATATTTCGGTCTTGATTGCTGAAATCAATTCTGACGGAGAGTTTCTTACATCATTTGTAAAAAGTACTCCGTATTTTTTTTGAGTCATATTCGCAAAGTTTCTTTGAGAATCCTTTGGACATCCGAAAAGAGTAGCAAGTGTGTTCAGCTTTTCACCTTTTCCGGCAGCCATTTCCTGTTCCAGACTTTCAATGTTCATATGAACAAAGATATCCTGTTCTTTTTCAGATTTTACAATCCCGTCAGCAGTACATCCGAGAGAACCTGTTGTGATTCCTGAAGTCTGATTTCCATAAATCCCGTTTGTTGTAGCAGCAAGAACCTGTGCAAAACCTTGCTCCTTGATGATTAAGGATCCGATTCCGCATCCGGCGGTGCCGTATTTAGGAGCACTGGAAATCCCAGTAGTCAGAGCCATTGCAGTAAGAAAGAGGACGGATAAAATTAGTGTTTTTTTCATGAATGATCTCCTGGAAAATTAAATGCTGCAAGCTTTGGAAAGGTTTGCATCTTTTTTGATTTCTGATTTGACTGCAATAATCAGAGAAGCAGGGGTGGAATTTTCTGACATCAGTCTGCTGTAGCTTGACTGAGTCATCTGTCCGAATCTTCCCAGAGAATCCGAACTGCATCCCAAAAGATGAGCAAAGGTATTCAGTTTTTCTCCTTTACCTGCGGCCATTTCCTGTTCGAGACTTCCGAAATTCACAGTGGCAAAAACTTCCTGTGCTTTTTCGTTTTTCACAATCCCGTCTGCTGTACAATTAGATGTTCCGGAAGTGATTCCAAATGTCTGATTACCGTATGTTCCATTTGTGGTTGCTGCAAGGATCTGCGATTTGTCATTAGTTGTGAAGATTATTGATCCCAGTCCGCAACCTGCCATTCCATACTTTGGTGCACTTGAAACTCCGTTGACAAGAGTTAATGCTGCCAAAGCAACTGATAAATATAGAAATTTGTTTCTATTCATAAACTGCTCCATGATTGAAAGTATTGCTCATCTTTGACAGATTGGAACTTGAGTCAATAAAAAAAATGTTTTATTTAAAAAAGTCATTTCAGATGAATTTGATTTGTTCGTCTAAAAAAGAGGATTTACTGTGCTGCCTTTGAAATTCAGAATCCCGCTGAATCAGATATTCAGAGATATGTCAATAATCCGCATTTTTCACATTCCTTCCCGTTTTACTGTTTTACATGAAAACACCTCAATTTATTCAGTACTTATGAAGCTGAAGAATGAGTTTAGTGTCGGAAAATATACGATAGGGGAAAGTTCGAGACCTTTCCTGGCGGCTGAAATCGGACTCAATCACAATAATGATCCCGAAATAGGAAAAAGAACAATTGCCGCCGCTGCAAAGGCAGGAGCTGATGCAGTTAAATTCCAGTCCTACGTGACTCATGAATTTATTGACAGCAGGAATTCAGAAGCGAAATTCCTTTTTGATATATTCAAAAAGTATGAGCTTTCCGAGAAACTGCACAGGGAATTTCAGAAGACTGCAGAGTCTGAAGGAGTGATTTTCTTTTCCACTCCTCTCTGTGAAGGCTCTGTGGATCTTCTGCTTTCAATGAATGTACCTGTCATCAAAATAGCCTCCGGGGACATTGTAAATTATCCCCTTCTCAAAAAAACTGCAGAAACAGGTCTGCCAGTATTTCTCTCGAGCGGTGCCGCCGATTTTTATGAAGTGACAAGAGCTATGGAATTTCTTTCTGCTTCTGTGGACAGAATCTGCCTTATGCACTGTCTTTCGATGTATCCGGCTCCTCCTGAAAAGCTCAATCTCAGAACACTGGAACTTTATAAAGAAATTTACGAATGTCCGCTTGGCTTTTCAGATCATTCTGCCGGGACACTCGGAGCTGCCCTTTCTGTCGGCCTCGGTGCATCTGTAATTGAAAAACATTTTACTCTTGATAAAAATCTTCCTGGGCCCGACCATCAGATTTCTGCATCTCCCGACGAACTGAAAAAACTTCGGGAAGACATTGACACGGCTTTCAGAATGCGCGGAGAAAAAGTCAAACGTCCGACTGCGGAGGAAGCGGCGGGAAGGTTTTACGGGCGCAGATCTGCATATGTCCAAAATTCACGCCTGACTGCACTTCGGCCTGCTCTTCATGCGAGGGATTCTGCAATTGCCGATTCCTGGGATATAAAAGATATGCAAAATAATGAAAAAGCGTCTGAAGGGGCGGTTCGTAAATTTACCGTCTGACTGCAGATTCCAAGTGCACAGTATGAGAAAAATTCTCTTCGGTTCAGTCAGAAAGCTTCTGCTCCTTCTGGTTTTCTGTCCTTTCCTCAGTACCTCAGCTTTTCCTGAACTCGTATTGAAGGGGGAGAACACTGTAAACCCGATAGGTACAGCTGACTATACATACGAACTCAGCCGAGAAGATTCAATCCAGAACGTAATGCATTCTCCGGTAAGTATCTGGAGAACCTCGCTTAAGGAGGATACATTTCTCTACAACGGAGGTGAAAAGCATCTCTGGTTCAGATTCGATCTGAAAAACGAGAGCATGGACAGTCATTATTTCATCCGTGTAAGAGAGTTTGCACTGGAAAGGATTATATGTTATCTTATATTCTCTGACGGTACGATTCAGAGACATTCGGGGGGGACAAAATTTCCTCTCAAAAGCAAGACTGTATATTCATCGGACTCCATTTTTCCAGTCACTCTGAAGACCGGTGAAAATGTAAGAGTTTACATAGACATACAGGCTCCTATCATAACTTATTCCTATATGGAAGTCCAGTCAAGCAGCAGTCTTCTGGACGGCATCATCAAGGAGCATTTCTTTCTGGGCATTTATTACGGGCTTCTGCTTTTTATGGTCATTCTGAGTCTTGCCACGTATTTTTATCTGAGAGACAATTCTTATCTTTATTTTATGATCTTTGTTCTTCTGCAGGGACTTTTTCAGATGGCGAGGACTTCGATAGGAACCTATTTTCTTTATCCTGACTGGCCGGAGAGAAATCTGGATATATGGTATTTCTGTCTGATTTTCAGTTTCTCCATAGGATCTCTTTTCTCCAGAAGTTTTCTGAATATGGAAATACACGCTAAAAAGATAAACAGAACAATGCTTTATCTTTCGATCGGGGTGCTCGTTTTTCTTCCTCTGCCTTACGTCATATCTGCAAATGCTGTGTACATAATAGGATTCCTCGGGATCATTTACACGGCTTATGTGCTTTATTGCGCTTTCAAGGCCATGAAGGCGAATTTCCGTCCTGCAAAATATTTTTTTATGGGCTGGGGTGCGTTTTTTCTGGGGATTGCAGTTTCCATATATGCAAAAAAACATAATATCATTACGGAGTATTCTTCGCTGATCGGATCTTCCGTTCAGATGTTCTTCATGACATTTGCAATTCTTTCAAGTGCAAACAGATTCAAGAAGGAAAAGGAGGAAATATCTGCACAGGTTTCAGACTATCAGAAGGAACTGAATCTTGCTCAGAAAATTCAGGAATCTCTGCTCCCCGAAAGAACTCCGAAGCTTGAAGGTGTCGAGATCAAGACATTCTATCTTCCTATGAAGCAGATCGGAGGAGACTTCTTCGGATTCCATACTAAAAAAAAGGAGTCAATGTCCTGCATTGTGGCTGATGTTTCCGGACACGGAGCAGCAGCGGCGCTTATTGCATCCATGCTGAAGGTGGCTTTTTCAGATACTGCTGACATTTCACACAGACCTTCGGAGGCTCTCCGAAAAATCAATGAATCGCTGTACGGAAATCTGGGAAAGCAGTTTGTGACTGCTGTGTATGTGCATATAGACATCAGGCATATGAATATGACTGTCAGCACTTCAGCTCATCCTTCTGTCATTGTGCAGAGAAAGAATGAGGATAAATTTCATTATATTTCATCGAAGGGTCAGATGATAGGAATTTTTCCGGATCTGAAAGTTCAGGAAACCCAGTTCAAGCTGCAGAAAAATGACAGGATACTGATTTATACCGACGGTCTTCTGGAAGCTTTCAATGACAAGGGTGAAATGTTTGATGAAAAGAATCTGGAAATTGCACTGGAAGCGAATAAAAATATGAGTGTGGACGGACTTGTGCACCTCCTTGCCTACAGACTGAAGGAATGGATCGGGCCCCTGAAGGATTTTGAGGACGATATTACGATGGTGGTTGTGGATATACTGTAATGAAGTTTCTGAAATGGCTTTTCTGGTTCCTTCTTGTATTTATCGGAGTTCCTGTTTCCAGTTTTGTATTCATCAATCTGATCTATCTTGTCTTTTATGCTGAAGCGGATTCATCACGGATTATTCAGTCCGCAGTCTACAATGCTGCTGCATTCTTTCTCGTCATACTCCCTCTTTCGTGGAAATTCAGACAGATGAAGAGAGAAGCCGCAGGAGCGGTAAAAAAATACACTGAAATCAGGCTTGAGAACAAATCTGAAGAGATGAACTGATTTTTACTGATGAAAAAATTCAATCTGACAGAATACTGCTTTTCCGAGAATCTGGGGAAACATCCTGAAAAGACAGCACTTGTGTTTCATTATGAATCAGGAGTCCGTAAATCATGGACTTATAATGAAATTTACAATAAAATAAAATATTCTGCATCTGCGCTTTGCAGTCTCGGCATAAAAAAAGGCAGCAGGGTGCTGATCCGGCTTGAGAGTGATGAAAATTTTGTCTGCTTTTTTCTGGGTGCAGTGCTCGGCGGATTCATTCCTGTCCCTCTTTCTCCTCTTCTGACAGAATCTGAAATATCCTTTATCAGGAGTGATTCTGATGCCGATGCAGCTGTCATTGCAGCAGACCTTTCCTTTCCTGACTCGATTCACCTTAAAAAAATCTTCTGTGACAGGGGCAGCAGTGAATATTCTGAGTTCAGTTTTTCGCCCCCAGATACGGAAGAAGAGGACCCTGCATATCTTGTATATACATCCGGGACCTCCGGTGTTCCTAAGGGCGTGCTCCATTCTCAGAGAAGCATACTGGGGAGACTGCCTATGCATTCAGACTGGAGCGGCATCTCTGAAAAAGACAGAATTCTTCATGCAGGTCAGCTGAACTGGACATACACGATGGGAGTGGGGATCTTTGATTCATTTGCAAACGGGGCAGAATCTCATCTGTTTTCCGGGAAGGCCGGTCCTGAAATTTGGCCTGAACTGATTGAAAAGGAAAAAATTACTCTGTTTGCGGCGGTGCCCAGTGTATACAGGAGAATGATAAAATATTCTCATCTGGAGAACAGGAATCTATCCTCTCTGAGGTATGTGCTGACTGCAGGCGAATCTCTTTCTCCTGAACTGAGAGAACTCTGGACAGCAAAGACTGGAAAGGAAATTTATGAGGCATTGGGGATGAGTGAAATATCCACATACATAAGTTCAGGTCCCTCTGTTCCGGTAAAGACCGGTTCTGCCGGAAAGGTGCAGAAGGGAAGAAACGTCAGGATTATTCCTGTTGAATCAGGAATCACTGAGGTTAAACCGGGAGAGACTGGTTTCATTGCAGTGCACAGAAGCGACAGAGGACTGATGCTCGGATATTGGAAAAATCCTTCCGAAGAGGAGAAATGCTTCAGGGAAGACTGGTTTGTCACAGGTGATCTTGCCTTCAGAGACAAAGAAGGATATATCTTCTACAGGGGCAGGGCTGATGATACGATGAATTCCTTCGGATACAGAGTATCCCCTCTTGAAATCGAAAATGCAGTTCTGGATCTTCCCTTTGTGGCAGAAGCCGGAGTCAGAGAGCTGAAGAAAGGAGATATTTCCGTCATTGCAGCCTATATTGTATTGAAAAATCATGATGAAGGAAACAGGGAAACAGCGGAAAGAATTCTTATGCACTGCAGAAATAAGCTGGCTTATTATAAAGTCCCTAAGGAAATATTCTTCAGAGAATCTCTTCCTCACGGAAGGACCGGAAAACTTCTGAGGAGGGAACTGAAATGACAGACTGCAGACATTTCCCCGCCTGTTCCGGATGTGATCTTCTTGACTGGCCCTACAGGGTTCAGCTGGAGGAAAAATACAGTTATATGAGAGATCTTTTTTCCAGGTTCAGGGATGTTTACGTTCATGAAGTCCTTCCTTCAAATCCCAATCTGCATTACAGGCACAAGGTGCAGCTTACATTTGCACTCGACAGAAATGAAGGCAGTGCTCCTTCTTTGATCCTGGGGATTCACAGGAAGGATTATTCAGGACTCATCAATCAGAGAGAATGCAGAATTCAGGATCAGGATCTTACAGAAACAGCATTCGCTGTCAGAGACTGGGCATTCAGAAACAGAATTCCGGTCTGGAACAAATATACAGGCAGGGGTATGATTCGAAACATTGTTCTTCGAAG
>DAORDI010000121.1:0-5812 GCA_035345895.1 Leptospiraceae bacterium | reverse complement strand
GATCTTCCTGTTCAGAAAAAGCCGATCAGCATTGTTTCCGGCAGCCGTGTATACGTTCCTGCATATGCCAGGGCATTCTCGTACAGAAATGAGCAGACAGTTTCTCTGGTGACAACTCTGGCTGTTCACAATACCGATATGGAGAATCCCATTTTTCTGAGAAAAATAGAATACTATTCCGAGGGCGGAAGGCTTCTGAAGGAATTTATGAAAGAACCTAAAATTCTCGGGCCTATGGCAACTGCTGTATATCCTCTTGTTCCCGAAAAGGAAGGTGCAGGCATCGGTGCAAATGCCGTAGTGGAGTGGGTGTCCGAACACAAGGTATCCCGTCCAGTCATTGAAGCCATAATGATCTCCGAAGGCACTCTCGGGATTTCATTCATCAGTCCAGGTTATTCTGTTAAAAAAATTACGGAATAATGATTATTTGTGTCCGATTTTTCTCACCTGCGATTTGGGATATACTGTCTCCTTTCCGTCTGCATCCCTGACGGAGACTGAGTTCATCATAATTCTCGCGTTGACATTTCGGAGAACTGTTCCGTTTTTAAGGTAGACAGTAAAATTTAACGATCCTGCCGGAGCTTTCTGTACTTCATTTTCCAGAGTTTTTGCCGACGATGTTCCGTTTCCTGCCAGGATGTCTGCCGTTTCAATCCTGTTCATAAATGCAGCGTATTCGTAAGCGGTCTTTCCTTTCAGATCTTTCTCGTTTCTGTTTATGCCGTTTTCCATAAGAAGTTTTATTATTTCATTTCTGCCTTCCGTCGCAGCATAGTGAAGCGCAGTCCATCCTTCCGAGTCATAGACTGATTTTCCTGAAGAAAGAAGAAGCCTTGCCGCTTCAGTTCTTCCTGCATAACAGGCCTTATGAAATGCAGTCTGTCCGAAATTGTCCTTTTCATTCAGGTCTGCCTTCCGTTCGATAAAGAATTTTACTGTTTCAGTTCTTCCTTCAAATGCCGCCCAGTGCAGAGGGGTCCATCCGTTACTGTCCCTTGTCTCTGTTTTTTCGGAAATCAGAAGCTTCAGTGTCTCAGTATAACCTTTGGAAGCAGCAAGATGCACTGCAGTTCTTCCTGAACTGTCCCTGCTGTTTCTGTCGGCCCCGCTTTTTATAAGGAGTTTTATTATTTCAGTCCTTCCTTCAAATGCTGCCCAGTGAAGAGCTGTCCATCCGTTTTCAGAATCAGGCGCATTCACTTCAGCTCCGCTGTCAATGAGCATTCCTGCCGCTTCAGACCTTCCTTCGAATGCTGCCCAATGGAGTGCAGTCCAGCCTCGGCTGTCTTTTGCATTCAGATCTGCACCGCTTTCTGCGAGAATTCTTGCAGATTCCGGATACCCTTTCATTGCCGCGATATGCAGAGGAGTTCTTCCGGAAGCATCCTTTCCGGTGATCGAGGGTCTGTCTGATGAGATTTTTTTTAATGATTCCGGATTTCCTGATGCAGCTGCTTCATGAGTGGAGTTCCACCCTTTTTCTGAAAGATGTTTCTGTTCAGTTTCAGGTGCAGGGGTTTTGACTGATGCAGCAGTTCTGCACTGAATTAAAAACACAATGATAATAGGAGTCAATATAAAATAATTTTTCATGAGAGGAGCATCCGGCACTGGTAAAATAATTAGACCAGTTTATATGAAATCATGGTTTTGAAAAGAAAAAAAGTATACAAAAATGACAGAGAAAAAATGATTTAGGCAGGAGTTTATATGTTTTTGAAAATTACAGTCTCTGCCGTCATTATTCTTACAGTCGGCTGTTCATCTTCTGTGCCGGCATCTCTCAGATCGGCAACCGAAATTAAAAATGACAGTGTTAAACTGAGTGCACCAAAAAATCTTCCTCCGAAAGCATCGCCTGGTCAGTGTTTTTCCAAAATTGTCATTCCTGCAGAATACAAGACAGTGGATGATCAGGTGATGGTTTCACCCCGAAGAACCAAAATGGAAAGGATACCGGCAGAGACGGAAACTGTGGATGTAAAAGTGATTGATGTTCCCGGAAGAACTTTCTGGAAAGCCTCCTCCGATGATGAAGTATATTATCTGGATTCTGAACCTCCTGTATACAAGACTGTAAAAAAAGAGATTATAAGAAAACCTGCCTATGTGAAGACTACGGAGATTCCTGCAGAGTACAAGACCGTGACAAGGAAGATTCTTGTCAGTCCCGAGAAGACAGAATGGGAAGAAGTTCTCTGCGGTAACAATGCTCAGGAAGCAGTCATCTGGCAGATACAGAAAACCTTGAAGGAGAAAGGATACAATCCTGGAAACTTTGAAGGAAAGCTGGACTCGGCCACCCTGAATGCAGTAAACGAATACCAGAGAAAAAACGGTCTGAAGGTAAATACAAACGGTCTCATCAATATGGAGACAGCACGTTCGCTTGGAGTAAAACTTCAATAATCCACCGAAAAGCTGAAAACGTGCGGAATTTTTTCTGCACGGAGCAGGAATCGGATAAGTCAGAAAATTTCTGCTGAAATTCAGAAAAAAACAGTCTTATTCTTACTATGATTAAACTGGAAGAAAAAGAAGAGAGTTTTCGTTATTTTAATGAGAATGGAGGAAAGTTCAGAGTTTCCATCCTGAACGCCTGCAATCTCTCCTGCAGTTTCTGTCACAATGAAGCAATGCAGAATCCGAGAACAGAAAAAAAGTCTTATCCGTCTCTGCTCTCTGCAGAAAGAATCCTGCAGATCATTCATTCCTATATTTCTCTCGGGGGAAAGCAGGTGAACATAACGGGCGGGGAACCGCTTTTGCATCCTCAGTTTTCCGGACTGATCAGTAAGATTGAAAAGGGAAGCTGCAGGCTTGTCATCAATACAAATGCTGTACTGCCCAAGGTTCTTCTGGAAGGAGGCAGAATTGAAAAGATAGATTCACTTCTCATCAGTCTTCATACTGCCGATGAAGATGTGTTCAGAACTTATCTGGGAAAGAGTTCTTCTGCAAGGGTGCAGGAAAATATCCTCAAATTGAAGCAGGCAGGGTATCATATTGAGCTGAACTGCTCATTCGGAAATTACAATAAGGACGGACTCGAAAAGGTGGTGCGTTTTTCTTCGGAAAACGGAATTGACCTGAAGATCATCACTCTCGTGCGTCATAATGATCATCCTGATTTTTATTCTGGAGACTGGCTCTCGCCTGAGTCTGTTCAGCCCATTCTGACGAAGTACGGATTCAGACTGCAGAATTCTGAAAACTCCCTTGGGGGATATAAAATGTTTTATAGAAATGATAATATATCTTTAACAGTGAAGGATATCGGAAAAGGAAAACTGTTTACTTCATTCTGCAGGGGGTGCAGATACAGGAAACTGTGCGGAGAAGGGATCTATGGTCTGAGGGTCGGAGTGGACGGCATCTGGAAGCCCTGTCTTCTGAACAGGGAAGAATTCATTCCAGTTTCAGAATCGGAATCAGCGGATGATCAGATTCTGAATTTAATCCATCGGATGACAGGTGAAATCAAATCCAGAAAATTCAGTGCAGAGTTTCCTGAATGAACTGACTTAAAGTTTTTTCAGAGTGACTGTTCACTGAATGCTTTGGACGGATGAGGTTTTGACGGACAGGCGACACGAAGTAAATCTTTTCTGAATTCCTTCTATCGAATAATATAATGCCGTTCATTAGAAGATTTTTGAAAAGCAATTATTCCTGTATTCGTTAAAATAATGAATTAATAATGCCTTCTGTACAAAATGAAAAAAAGTAATTGACGTTCTGGATGCAGATTCTAATACAAAACTGGTTTGCAGAAAAGCCTATGCCGGATTCCATTAAAAATGAACTGTTTCGCATACTGAAAGAAGATGAATCTGTCATATCTTTTATGAATGATTTTTTGGGAGAAGGGATGCTGTATTTAAGCATTCATTATCCTGATCAGGAATGGAGCCCCCGCAGGTTTCATAAGATATTGGGTCATTATTCTTCAGATAAGGAAAATGAAAGATTTTTTCAGGAAAACTATCCTGATTTCTATGAAAAAGTCAGAGCAAAACTTTTTTTTCTGGAGACTTCTCCTTCTGAAATACTTGAAGACATTTATATTTTTGAACATTCGGCCGGCGGAAAGATATGGATGCTCGGCAAAGGAATTAAGGTTCGCGGTACCGGGGGCGGTATATCAGGAATTCTCCTGGGATTCACTGAAATTGACCGGGAGGAAAAGGAACTTAAGCGTCTCATTAATGAAAATCAGAAACTGAAGGCAGTTCTGACTGCTCTTGAGGAGAGTTCTCTTGTTTCGGTCACAGATAATGCAGGCATCATTCTCAGCTGCAACAGAAAATTCTGCGAAATTTCCAAATACCGTGAAGAGGAACTGATAGGGAAAAAGCACAGTATCGTAAATTCAGGATACCATTCAAAGGAATTCTGGAAAAATATGTGGGATACTGTCAGGAAAGGCGGTGTCTGGCAGGGAGAAGTCTGCAACCGTTCCAAGGATGGAACCTTCTACTGGGTGGATTCTGTAATTGCTCCAATTTATGATGAAACTGGCAGTATCTCCAATTTTATTTCAGTCAGGCATGACATTACTGACAGAAAGGAACTGGAAAAGATTCTTAAAAATACTGAAAAGAAAATGAGCAGTCTTACAGAAAACTTTCCTGACGGTTCCGTCAGTCTTCTGAATCTCAATTTGGATTTTCTCTATACTGCAGGCTCCGGATTCAAAAGGAATAATATTGATCCAGCCGAATTCAACGGAAAAAATGCGTCTGAGGTGCTGAACATAAGTCTGTATGAAGCGCTCTGTTCCCATCTTCCTGAAATCAGGAAGGGCATCAGTGTCAGATATGAAGTTCCTTATGAAGACAGGCTTTTTCTGAATATGTGTGAGCCTGTGTACAATGAAAAGAATGAAGTCAGTTCATTTGTGATTGTTGCCAGAGACATCACGGATTATAAATCAACTGTAAGTCAGCTGGCAGAAAGAGAAACGGCTCACAGAATCATAGACCGACTTCCTGCTTTGATCGGGTACTGGAACCGAAACCTGATCAATCTCTTTGCAAATGCAGCATACAAGGATTGGTTCGGACTGGACAGTTCCGCTATTCGGGGCAGGCATATTCGGGATATTATCGGTGAAGAAAGATACCGCCAGAATCTGCCGTATATGGAGAAGGCACTTCAGGGAGAAGCTCAGATTTTTGAAAGAGTGATTCCTTCTCCGGATGAAAAGATACTGAGATCTGCACTTGCATATTATCTTCCCGATATCTCTGAAAATGAGGTGCAGGGGTTCTATGTGCTTGTTACTGATATTTCTTCAATCAAACCGGGAAGCTGGGAGAATAAACGCATCCAGGAAATGCTCGAAGAAACAAGTCAGGTCGGAAAGATCGGTGTCTGGGAGTACGATCTGGAAAATGATTTTCTGTATTGGTCGAATACGGCCAGACAGATATATGAAGTCTCTTATGATTACGTACCCTCCAGGGTCAGATTTATTCTTTTTTGCAAAAATACTGATAACAGAAATAAGATTCAGGATGCCTTTCATAAAGCAGTCGATGGAGGAAAATCCTGGGATATGGAACTTCTGATTGTCACTGGACTGAAGAAAGAAAAGTGGATAAGAGTAACGGGCAACACAGAAATTCGAAAAGGCGTTCCGGTCAGACTGTACGGGACAATTCAGGATATCCATGAAAAGAAAGTGAACGAAATCCGAATGATGACTCTTGCTTCCATTGCCGAGCATTCAAATGATGCGGTCATTGCACAGGATCTGGAGAACAGAGTCATCTCCTGGAACAGGGGTGCGGAACGGATTTTC
>DAORDI010000120.1:0-15220 GCA_035345895.1 Leptospiraceae bacterium | reverse complement strand
AAGCAGTCACTCAGAAAACCTCAGTTCCGTTTAATGAAGAAAAGTTTATCAATCTTAAGGGAGATGTAATTACAGCTGAAGTTGCCGGTGCGAGTTTTATGCTGAACGGAAAACCTGCAATGCAGGCATATATTCGCGATGTGACAGAACGTAAAAAAACAGAAAAAATGCTTCGTGAAAGTGAAGAACAGTTTCGTTTTATGTTTGAAAACCACAGTGCGGTCATGCTTTTAGTTGAACCGGAATCGGGGCGAATCCTGAAAGCAAACAGAGCTGCCGAAGCGTACTACGGATACTCAAGCGAAGAATTCGAAAGGACTTTCATATACAGCATAAACATCCTCAGTAAAGAACAGATAAAAGAGGAGATGGAAAATGCAAAAGAGGAAAAAAGAAATTATTTCATATTCCCTCACAGACTGAAAAACGGGCAGATCCGCACTGTTGAAGTGCACTCCTCTTCCATCCCATTCAGCGGAAAGCAGATTCTTTTTTCGGTTATTCACGACATCACTGACAGGAAAACGGCAGAAGAAGCACTCAGGAAAAGTGAAGAGGATCTTTCCATCACTCTGAATTCCATAGGAGACGGTGTAATCACGACGAATGCCGAAGGCCGGATCACCAGGATGAATCCAGTGGCTGAAAGTATGTGCGGATGGAAAATTGAAGAAGCAGCCGGACTTCCTCTTCAGGAAGTCTTCTGCCTGATTCATGCAGAGACAGAAAAACCTGTCATTGATCCGGTAAGCAAGGTGCTTGAAAGCGGAACAATTGTAGGACTCGCAAATAATACTGTGCTTGTTTCCAGATCTGGAAAAAAATACCAGATTTCAGACAGTGCAGCTCCGATCAAAGGAAGAGATGGAAACATATGCGGAGTCGTTCTTGTCTTTTCTGATGTAACGGAAAAATACATAGTGCAGTATGCTCTGAATGAAAGTGAATATAAATACAGGAATCTGATAGAACAGCTCCAAGAAGGGATATGGCATATAGATAAAAACGATATCACTGTATTTGTCAATTCTCAGCTGGCGCAGATGCTCGGTTACAGAGTCGATGAAATGATAGGAAAACCTCTGTACACATTTATGACAGAACAAAGCCGTAAAATTTCATCGGAAAACGTCAGAAGAAGAAAAGAAGGGATTTCCGTAAACAGGGAATTTGAATTCATCAAAAGAGACGGTTCTACGATCTATGTACTGCTGGAAGCGAGACCGATCACGGATGCACAGGGAAATTATGACGGAACTATAGCAGGTCTGATGGACATCACAGACAGAAAGAAAATTGAACATGCCCTCAGATTCATTGCCGAAGGAAGCTGGCTGGAAAGCATGGAAAACTTTCTGAAGTCCATCATACTGTATATATCAGAAGTTCTTGGAATCACTTATGCAATGATGGAAGAAATCCTTCCAGACGGAAAAATCAGAAGAATCATCGGATCGGCTGAATCAGGGGAAGTCCTTCACTCGGAAGAAGTTTTTTCAAAGAAAAACATTAACAGTCAAATCATCGGAAATAAATACAATATATACCACAAAAACGCACAGACTGAGTTCCCGGAGGACAGTCTCCTCGCAGAGCTGCAAATCGAAAGTTATGCCGGAATCCCTCTCTGGAATTCGAACAGACAGTCCATCGGCCAGATTGCTGTTCTGGGAAAAGAGCCTATCAGCAAACCGGAACTTGTGGAATCCATTCTTAAAATTGCAGCAGTGCGTGCATCCCACGAAATGGAAAGAATCAAAGCAAGAGATGAGCTCGAACAGAGAATCCGTGAAAGAACGGAAGAACTCAATCTTGCGAAGGAACAGGCAGACTCTGCGACAAGAGCCAAAAGCGAATTTCTTGCCAATATGAGTCACGAAATCAGAACCCCTCTGAATGCCGTTCTGGGATTCACAGCACTTCTTGCCAGAGGCCCACTGACAGAAGTGCAGAAAGAACATCTGAAAAATCTCAGCTCTGCAGCTGATATTCTGCTGCAGCTGATCAATGACATTATTGATTTTTCAAAGATTGAAGCCGGAAAACTGGAACTGGAAAAAGCAGAATTCAATCTGGGAGAAGTGTGCAGGAAAATCTCTTCCATATTTGCATTCAAGGCTCAGGAAAAAGGACTCGAACTTGTATTTTATCTGAAAAACAGTGTCCCTCTTCATCTGATAGGAGATTCTCTTCGTCTGGAAGAACTGCTTCTGAATATTCTGGGAAATGCAGTCAAGTTCACGGAAAAGGGAAGCATTGTTCTTCAGATCGGACTGGAAGAAGAAACAGAATCAGATGCGCTGATTTATTTTTCCATCAAGGATACTGGAATAGGAATGACTGAAGAACAGAGAAAAAAACTGTTCACTGCATTCACTCAGGCAGACAGTTCGACTACAAGAAAATTCGGCGGAACCGGTCTTGGACTGACAATCAGCAAGAAACTTGCAATGCTGATGGGAGGGGATATCTGGGTACAGAGCAAACTGGGCAGGGGCTCAACATTCCGATTTACAGTCAGGATGACAAAACAGAAAAATCCGGACATACAGACACTTGAAATTCCCGATTTTGTCAGAGGCACTGATGTTCTGCTGATTGAGGAAAATCCGGATGCTGCACTTGCCATTTCAGAATATCTCCAGGCACTTTCATTCAACGCGAAAATTTATCTTTCTGTTGATGCTGCGGCAGAAAGTCTGAAATTCCCTAAAGGAAAAGAGAAGCAGGAATTCAGTATGGTTTTCGTGGAAAGCAGGCTTTTCTCTTCAGGAAAAAGAATCATATACTCTATGTTCAAAGACAGTCCAGTGAAACCGAAGGTAACTGTGCTTACAGGATATGCAGCGGAACCGGAAACTCAGCCTAAGGACAAATATTCACCGGATGCCTATCTGAGCAAACCGGTCAATGCATCTTCTCTCCTGGATCTGATTCATGATTTCTTCGGCGCTGAGAAAAAAAGCAAGGGAAGAGATGAAGACTTCGAATTCAAGGAAGGGATGGAGAAAATCAAAGGAATGAAAATCCTTCTTGTGGAAGACAATGCAATCAATCAGATTGTAGCGAATGAAATCCTTACAGCAGAAGGTCTTCAGGTCAAGATAGCGAATAACGGAGAAGAAGCTCTTCAGATGATTGCAGGCCCTGAAAAATTTGATCTGATTCTGATGGATCTGCAGATGCCTGTGATGGGCGGATATGAAGCTGCTCAAAAAATCCGAAAAATTCCGGGATTCAGAAAACTGCCGATCATTGCAATGACAGCAGACGTCATGACCGGAATCAGGGAGAAAGTCCTTGAATCCGGAATGAATGATTATATTACTAAACCTGTAAATGTAAACAGCATGTTTAAGGTTCTGATTCAATGGCTCCTGAAAAACGGAGTATAGCATCAGTCTGACGAAATTTCGACAGGGACAGTCCATAATCTGTATTGAATGAAGCAAATGAATAAATTCCGGACCAAATCCCCAATCAGGCAAATATGCAGGAATTTTCGAGTGCTCCGCCGGATTCTTTTCGCTTGAAATTTTCAGCATTACAAAATAATTAAATTAGAATCCTTGTTTTCAATATTATTGAACTGCACCTGACGGCTGCCGGAAATCGGAACCCGAAAAAGAAGAGGCTGAATTGTAAAGAAATCCATCGTTTGCCGAAAGGACTGCGGACATTTCTTTACATCATTCAGAATATAAAAAAGACTGGACTGCTGAAAACTCAATTCAATGCACCGAATAAAAATGAACGACTAAAATTGAATCAATAAAATCAGCACTCAGCAAACCCTGCGTTTTCAGCTGATCCTTGGTCTTTATAATTTTACAAAATCTGTCAATTATTTATCAACCGCGCATCCTTTCAGGTTTTTACGGACGGAAGACTTGGCTTTCAGCATCAAAATTATCTCCGCTGAAATGAAAAAATTGTTTTTTTAACTTGCAATTTTTTGGAATCCGAAAAAAAAAGAGTCTCGCAAAGAAGGTTTAGCCAGTCTAAATCTTACAAAAATTAACGAGGTACATTATGAAAAAACTTTCACTCTCTTTGGCAGGTATTCTGATCTTCTTAGGGTCATCTTCTCTTTTTGCAGGACCTGCTGACGGCGTAACAGGGGTATGGACAACGATAGACGACAAGACAGGCAAACCTAAGTCCAAAGTGGAGCTTTTTGAATCTGGAGGAAAACTGTACGGAAAAATCAAGGAATTGATTAATCCTGATGAGCCGAATCCAAAATGTACAAAATGCAAAGGTGCATTGTTGAACCAGCCGGTTGTCGGAATGCAGATTGTGAACAATCTTTCCAAGACTGCAGACGGATGGGAGGGGGGTACAATTCTCGATCCTAACAACGGTGAAACTTACAAATGCAAAATTTGGAATGAAGGCGGAAAGCTGAAACTGAGAGGATATATCGGATTCCTTTACAGAACACAGACTTGGGTAAAATAATCCCTCCCGCTAAAATCCACAGGTGAAAACCTGTGGATTCCCTCTTCTCTTTCAACCGGGATTTTTCAATTTTGCCGGTCTTCAATATTTAGATTAAATTTCCAAAAGACGATACTATTACTATGAAAAACATTACTCTCAGCGTATTTTCTGTATTCATTTATCTTCTGATTTCTTCTGGACTGTCTTCACAGGCTGCACCGGCTAAGACAGACGCTTCAGCGGCTCCTAAAAAGGAAACTGCTCCTGCAGTTTCGGGAAAAACGGATGCTTCACCTTCTGCAGACAAAAAGGAAGATACTAAACCTGCAAAAAAAGAAACAGGCACTGTAACTGTTGATCCGCAGGCTATTGCAAACACGTTGAAAAATACCAATCTGAAACATCTGAAAAAGCTGAAGAGTGCATTTTACAATAATGCCATGGAAGAAAAGTACAATTCGGCAATGAAAGGATATGTGGATTCTACTATAACACTGAGTGAAAGAGATTTTGTTCTGGCACGCCGCAAATTTGAGCAGAATTACACTGATATGAATGAAAGCGCCAAAAGTCTCATAGACAAGTATAAGGCTGTTTATGCTCAGCTTCACACAGATTATTCGGTAAAGGTAGTTGAGCTGAAAATCAAAGGTTCCGGAAATGAACTGAACAATTCGACATTCGAAAAACTCATTGCAATGGCGAATGAACAGCAGAACAATGCGATTGATCAGGCCTCCAAGAACAATCATATCGAAGCTCTTTACCTTTATAAAAAAGCAATTCTCAACCTTCTGAAAATCCCGTACTATATTGAAAGAAATGCGAACAAAAATCTGAAGATCAACGAAAGACTTTCCAAAAATCTTCTGATTGATGAGGACTATTATCCAAAGGATCATCTGAAAACTTACGACGACTGTATGGATCAGATTTATGAAGAAAAAGAAAAACTGAGAGAAAAAGAAAGAGAGGATGAAAGAAAAAGGATCAATTCCAGATTAGGAAAAGCTGCTGATGAAAGTCCAAAGAAGGATACTAAAGCTTCCAAGGACAGTACGACAAAAGCACCTGCTCCGGCCACCCCTACTGAAGAAAAAAAGCCAGCTGAACAGCCTGCAAAATCAGTTCCTGTTCCGGAAAAAAAATGAGAGTCTGTTTTCTGGCAGTCTGCATAATTTTTGCAGGCTGCAAAAAAAAATACATCAATGAAGATATTCCGGAATGCGATTCTTTCGGAAACTATTATGAAAACGGTGAGCACTATATCAGCAGAGAATTTCTGACTGAATCAGGCTCCCTGGATTATAAAAAACTTTTTGACAAATCCAGACAGCAGAACAGCAACTGTTATCCGACAGAAACATTCAGAGAACCTGCCAATTCAGGAACTGACCCTTTGATTCAGAACCTTCCATCAGACAAACCTTCGCCGGAACCGAATCCGACTCTCCCTAAACAGAACTGATTTATCTTAGAAGATAAATTGAAAGACAGTCTATGCTGCAGAAAGACGTAAATAAACTGTTAAACAGATCGATTAAGGAAATTGCCAAACAGACAAAATGGAAATCTTCAGGGGGATTTCTTTTTCGAAAGGAAAGAAATCTGGTCTTTACTGCTTTATTCACTGTCAATAATAAAGACAGAAAAATGTTTTACAGTTTAGGTTATAAGTATTATGACCTTGATTCAGTTTTCTGGAAAATAATGAAAATGGAATCGAATGAAAAACTTTCTCTCAGTTTAAGAGTAACAGGTGCATTTACTGTACCTATGAAGGATATATCCGAAAAAACAGTCCTTGTTTCTGAAGGAAATCCTGAAAATCTGAAAAATGCGATCATAAGGATATTGAATAATGATGAAAAGAAAATAGTCAGATTAGCAGATAAAATAAAAAATATTGAAGAAAATAACAGATTTTTAGATGAGTGGCTTTTTAAGCATAAAAAGAAATATCCTGAATCTGCAATAGATATACATCTTGAAAAAGTACTCGGATTTATTCTTCTGAATGATTATAAAACTGCATATAAAATAATCAGAGAAAGAACACTGAAAAAGGATTCTGGCGGATTCGTTTCAGGAATGAAGAACTTTTATGATTCAGCAGCAGAGTACTCAGAATTATTTGTAAATGCTTCCTGATTTTATGCATCAAAATCTGAGTGGCGCTCAGAAATAGCAGCTGTATTTTAAATAACGAGATAAAAAAAGATTTGAAAACAGTGAAAAACACCTCTATCTCCAATAAAAATTTCCTGCCAGGCAGCACCTGCCGAGCGGTCTGATAATTTTATATTATACAGCAGGAAGTCATTTCAAAGATTGGATTTATTAGAGAAAGTCTGTTTGGTTGAAACAGCAGGAGCAGTCTGTGCTGATCGATTTACATCCCAAAAACCCTGAAATCAGAACACTGCGGGAGATTTCAGAAAAGCTGAAGGCTGGTGCAGTCTATATTTTTCCGACTGATACAGTCTACGCAATGATTGCAGATCCAGTTTCAAAGACAGGAGTGGAAAAACTCTACTTTCTGAAGGAAATCCCCAAAAACAAGCCTCTTTCCCTTCTTTGTTATGATATTTCACAAGTTTCAAATTATGTTGAATATGTGCCGAATACAGCCTACCGTCTGATGAAAAGAATTACCCCAGGACCGTTTACATTCATACTCAAGGCAAGCAAGACACTTTCCAAGTACAATTACTCCCATACAAAGAACAAATCCATCGGTGTGAGAATCTGCGATCATATATTCATACGGACTCTTCTGGAAATTCATGGAACTGCACTGGTCTCTACCTCGGTATTCAGGGATGATGAATACATTATTGATCCGAAAGATCTGGAAGATCATTTTGGAAAAAGATGCGACGGAATTGTGGATGACGGAATCAAGACTCTCGAATTTTCGACAATAGTTGATTTTACTTCTGATGAAATGGAGATTGTCAGAGAAGGAAAAGGTTTTGATCTGATATAGTTCATCTTGCATCATTTGTTATATTCTATGATGTAATCTGCTTACTTTTTATTTAATTTTACATTTCTATATGACGAATCTCCACGTATGGAGAAACGTATTTCATCCCCGTTCAGACGGAAAGCTGCCCTAAAGACTGTTTTTTTCAGATCTGTCCGCAGTAAATTCATTCAGTCAATATGCTGCATTAAGCAGCTCAGCCGGAATTCCCCGAAGTTCATCAGGATACTGTGCTGTAAACTAAAATCCTCCGGATTCCCTCCAGGAACAAATAAGAAAATCCCGCTTCAGTCTGCATTCTTTTATTCAATAAATATAAATAAATTTATAAATATTTTTAATAAAACGGCATTATCTGCCATATTCTTAATATTTCCAGAAACTCATTCCAGGGAGATTCCAGTTTCTCTGGAAGAAACACTGACTCTTTCGGGTTCCAGCAGGATTCTTTCCAGAATTCAGGAAGGGAAAAAAGAAGTCACAAAACTGATAATGCGGGAGAAATGGAGAGAATATCTCCCAAAGGCAGGAATAAATTATTTTTCCATCCGAAATCTGAACCAGAATCAGAATGATTCACTTTATCAGGATATACGGGTCAGCCTGAATCAGCTCATATATGACGGAGGAGAAAATTTCAGAGCAGTGGAAACTGCAAAGCTGAATGAACTTCTGAACGAACAGGATTTTAGAATGAATCTTTTCAAAAACCGACTTGACGTCAGGCGTGTTTATATCAGGGCCATAGTCGGATCAGCACGACTTTTTACTGCAGAAAAGTCAAGAGAACGTTCCGATAAACTCAAGACAGACATTCTGAATGAATACAGAAACGGGCTAAGAACGAAAATTGAAGTCCTGGATGCTGAATCAAAGTTCAGGGCATCCGAGCTTGCACTGCAGAAAAGCAGATCTGACTACAGGCTTTCCGTCTTTGAACTTCAGAATCAGACAGGAATATCTGAAAGCATTGTTCCTTCGGAAAGACTTTTCTGGGATTATATATTTCTGGCTCCGGCTGAAGGCAGAAGGAGATCTGAGATTTTTTCAATGAAAGACAGACCTGATCTGAAGAAAGCAGATGCAGCTCTCATGAAGGCAAAACTGGAAAAGGAAAATGCTGAAAACTATTGGAAACCGAAATTTTACATAGGCGGCTATGCAGGCAAAAACTCAAATGACGGCACGCTTCCGAAACACGAAACATACGGATTGAATTTCTCTCTTGTTCTTCCGTTTGGCAGTTCTTCTTCGCAGACAAACGGTAATTTTGGAGTTCAGAAAGACGGCACAGGAATACAGAGAATTCCAAATTATGGTCCGCAGTTTGTAGGACAGGGAGAAAACAGCTTTTTCAATTCCAACCTGGGACTTTTTGAAAACTTCACGCATTCCAGAAAAATACTGGAAGGAGAAATCCAGATGCAGGAAATCCAGCTTCAAAAAAGCATCCTTGAAAAGCAGCTGGAAACAGAAAAAGAGAGACTGTCTCTGAAACTGGATGATGTTTTTTCTTCAGTCAGGACAGCCAATTCCAGACTGGCTCTTCAGTTTGAAATTCTGAGAGTCACTTCACTGAAAATGAAAAATGGGCAGGCAAGAAAACTGGAACTGATGAATGCAGAATCGGAATTTCTGAAATCTGCGGACGAGCTGGCTGAAGCCTTGGGAGAGTATCTGAAGACAGCATTTGAATTTCAGGCCGTGCTTGGAATTGACGCACCCTGCTTTTTTGCCGACACACATAAGGACGGAAGCAATATTCTGCTGAAGAAAATGATTGACGGTTCAGGGAGACTTCTTCTGGAAAATAAGGACATTCTGAATGATCTCAGTGTAAATATAAAATAATGATTCTTACAGATCCTTTGAAGCAGATGCTGTAATGTCTATTACAAGGAGAGTCAGATCATCATCCGGTTCTTCCTTTCCTGACCAGGCAAATACAAATCCAAGTGCGGAACTGATAAATTCTTTTGAATCCAGCTGAACATTCTGCTGAATGAATTCCGTAAACCTTTCATCTCCGAGGGGTTCTCCGAATATGTCGCTGGCTTCCACAAGTCCGTCAGTGTAAAGAATGATTCGGTCTCCGGTTTCTATCGGATGCCAGATTTCTTCGCATTTGATTTCTGGGAAAAATCCTATCAGTTTCCCCTTCGGATTCAGTGAAATGATCTGCCCGTCTTTTTTTGCGACATACAGATGAGGATGTCCCGCGTTCGCAACACGCAATATATTTTCATTTAAATCAATTACTATATATGTAGCAGTCAGAAGTTCATTCCCGTACATTATCTTGTTGATCTGTTCCAGAACGTATGCCGGTCTGGAAAAATTCTGTCTTTGAACCTGAAACGCTGTCTTCAGCATCGATGCAATCATAGCAGCGGCAACCCCATGACCTGTCACATCGGCAATAATCACACCCAGCTGGTTTTCCCGAGATATATGATAATCGTAGTAGTCGCCTCCCAGATATGTCATAGGAATATATCTGGCTTCCATCTCAATTCCGGCCATATCCGGCTTGCTTGCCGGAAGAAGAGACTTCTGAAGTTTTCTTGCGATGGCAAGCTCATGCTGAATTGTAATATGCTTCTGATTTTCCGAGACGGATTTTTTCAGTGTGATCAGAGTATTGACTCGGCTCAAAAGTTCTATCCTGTCAAACGGTTTATTCAGAAAATCATTTGCCCCGGCATCAAATCCTTCCTGAACATCCAGCATTGTATTTTTAGCCGTGAGAAGAATTATGGGAAGTTCATGAAGTGAGTATTTTTTTCTCAGATTCCTGACAACTTCAAACCCGTCAATTCCGGGCATCATTACATCCAGCAGAAGGATATCCGGTCTTTTCTCTGAATTGCATATATCCTGTGCTTCGTACCCGTTTACCGCCTGAAGTACTTTATATCCTTCTTTTTCAAGATGAGACTCCAGAACATAAAGGTTGATCGGTTCATCATCGACAATGAGGACAGTTGTAGCCTGTTTATCCTGTTCCTGCTTTTTCTGGCTCGACTCTTCTGATACAATTTTTTTCTCTTTTTCTGCAGATGCAGGAACATCTTTGGCAGCGGGCATAGTAAAATAGAAAACTGATCCTTTGTCCGATTTGGCATCCATCCAGATATCGCATCCGTGCAGTTCGATGATTTTCTTTGTCAAAATCATACTGAATCCGAAACCGTTTGATTTTCCTTTTTCCAGAGGAGTAAAATCAGAATAATCATTAAAAACAAGTTCGCGGATTTCCTTAGGAAGTCCAGGACCTGTATCGCTCACTGTAACAAGAATTTTTCCATTGTCTTCCTGATAACGCTTTGCAGTCACTCTTACCTCGCCCTGTGCTATGCTTTTCAGAGCATTTGAAATAAGATTGTTGAAAACCTGGAAAATCCTGTTCTTGTCTGCCTCCGTGAAGAGCAGGTCAGGAATATTCAGGACAAGCTGCACATTCTTTCTTTTGGCTATTGCAGAATAGGCTTCCGATATCTTATATACAAAATCATTAAGATTAAATACAGAAGTCTCAAGCACGATATTGTTGTTGAAAAGATTGGAAAGGTCAAACAGGTTGCCCACCATATTGGAAAGTCTTTTCCCGTTGCTCATAATCAGATGCAGGTTCTGCATCACATTTGCCGAAAGAGTTCCTTCCGAACCGGATCTGAGAGATTCGGCTATTCCAATGATACCGTTCAGAGGTGTGAGTATCTCATGACTGATGCCCGCAAAAAGATTATTCTTCATCTCATTGAATTTCTCCAGATTCTCCAGAGCAATTTTCTGATTTTCATATGAATTTTTATAAGCAATTTCCTTTTCAATCGTGACCGTATTGATTCTGTCAGCAAGCGCAAAACCCATCAATGCAGCCTCCAGAGCCTGTGCTGCCTGATAGGAGTTCAGAATGAAAAAATTAAGCTCAAAAAAACCGAGAAAGGTTGCCAGGAGAACAAGTCCGGATGTGATGACCAGTGAAAATGCTATCAGGAAAAAATAGGCCTGACGTATCCTTTTGAATGAGAGGTAAACTGCACAAAAGAAGGCTGTAAATCCGGCAGCAAACACCAGAATATTTGCATAATTGTTTGCAGTCTGATATCCCCAAATGTAAAAAACCGGAAGGGAAAAAAATGTCGCCGCCCAAAGGAACTGAAGTACTCGATGAAAGAACGGTGCATTGATTGCCGTCATCAGAGTATACATTATCAGAGGGTATATGGAGAGCACAGCAAAAATGCAGAACAGAAGCTGAAACTGAATTGAGATTTCCGGTGCAGAAGGAAAGATTATTTCATTTGTAAAACCCTGAAGAGAGGCCTGAAGAAGAAAACTCGTAAAAAAAAGGTAAATCACATAGACCAGATATGATCTGTCCTTAGTAGAAATAAATATAAACAGATTATATATGAACATTACAAAGATAAGACCAAAATAAGCACCCTGAATAAAGTCAGCCTTTGTATGAGACTCATAAAATTTTTCATGATCCCATAATTTTAACGGGACAAAAATTCCGTCACGGCTCTTAATTCTGAAATAATATTCCTGATCAAAATTCTGAAGTGTAACCGGAAAAAGAAAATGCCTGGAATAAATCTCTCTCTGAGAAAAAGGCACCTGATTGCCGGACTTGTAAACCTTAAATTCATTGTTTCTTTCCGGCACATACAGATCGACAGAATCCACAAGGGAAAAACTGTACTCCAGGATGACATCCTTGGGCTTAAGTGTTCTGTTCTGAATTCTTATCTTAATCCAGAATACTGAATCTGAAATACCAAGATTGGGGATCTCTGCCGTAGACCTTACAAAATTCTGCAGAGCCTGAGGCTTGATTACATCATTGATGCCAAGGATGCCGCCCTTGTCCTCAAGAATTTCAATCTTATTCCGAAAGTCTGAGGACTCGAATTTTTCATCCACAGTGACATAATCCTGCGAAAATAATGAAAAGGCAATAAAAAACCATGATATCAGAAATGCTGTCAGTCTTTGCAGTCTCTGTACCATAGTTTTCAGACTCAGCCCTCCTAGATCAGTTCAGCTTCGCATTCGCAGGAACCGCAGGCAGGGCAGTCTTGTTTTCGTATGCCTGAATCAGAGCCTTGTTCCTGTTTTCATCAAACCACCAGTACTCCAGAGCAAAAGACTCTCCTCCATAAAGCCCGAGAGGATTTTCAGGCATACCGAATCTGTTCCAGAACATCAGTCTGGTATTGTCCAGATGCCAGAGAAGAACATAAGGATATTCCGTATATATAATCCTGTCAATTTCCTTGACTATTCTGTTTCTTTCCTCTACGTCAAAAACGGTCTTCTGCTTTTCCACAAGTGCGTCTACCGCAGGAATTTCAATTCCTGGGTAATTGTGCTGCCCTTCTTCCTTCGCATACTTTGAATGCCACATCGGTTCGGGGTCTTTGAACACCCCGCCGCCCCAGGCTGTCCATGTCAGATCAAAATCAAACTTGTCCATTCTCGCACTCCAGCCTGCAAGATCAGTACTCTCCAGTTCTGCAACGATTCCTACTTTTTTGGCAGATTCCATAAAAAATGTAAAGTACCTTTCAGTACTTTTTTCTCGATCCAGAATTTTCATCCTGAATTCTTTTCCATTTTTCTCCAGAATGCCGGCGGCGTTCGGCTTCCATCCTGCTTCCTTCAGAAGAGCCCTTGCTTTTTCCAGATCATACTCTATCGGAGGATTCGGATTTTTCGCCTTTTCATTTCCAAGATAATAATCAGGATAATAGGAATTGGTAACATCATATTCATTATAAGCAAATTTATCGACCATTGTTCTGCGGTCCACCAGGTGAGCGATCGCCTGACGAACTCTTTTGTCCTTGAAAAGCTCCCTTCTCAGGTTCATTGCCCAGCCCTGAAATCCGATCGGCTTTTTATTGAAAATTCTCTGCTTCACAATCCAGAACTTGTCAAACTTTTCTCCGACTGCCTCCTTGACCCAGGTTGCAGCCTTGTAGGCAGGATAAAGATCCATATCTCCTTTCAGCATTGCCTGAAATGCAACCGCTTCTTCAGAAAAAACCTTAAAGAAAATATCATTAAAATTATAACGGCCTTTATTGAAAGGATAAGCTCTCTGCCAGTAGTCGCCCCTTCTGGTCATCCTGACGTACCGCCCCTGCTTTGCTTCAGCAAGTCTGTAAGGTCCTGAAATGACAGGAAACTCTTCATTGATCTTGTTGAAATCCTTTCCCTCAAAGTAGTGTTTGGGGAGGATGAACAGATGGCCGCCCACTGCGTCGAAATTGTTCCAGTGGTTGTCCTTTGCAGCAAACTCTACAGTATAATCATCTATAATAACAGGTTCTTCAAACCTGGACAGTTCAATCCGGAAGACGGCAGTATTGTTTTTCTTGTCCATAATTGTCTGAAAAGTAAAAACAACGTCCTGAGCAGTGACAGGTTTCCCGTCAGACCATTTTGCATTTTTATCCAGTTCGAAACGGAATTTCTTTTTGTCCGCTGAAATCTTCCAGCTTTTGGCCAGCCTTGGAATCGGCTGCAGGGTGGCAGGATGATATGAGATCAGAGGCTCAAACATCATTCGGAAAATTTCTGCTGTTGTGCTGAACTGTTCCAGATAATAGTTCAGAGATTTCGGATACTGGTTGCTGTAATTCCTGATGACCCCGCCTTTCTTGGCGTCTTTTGATGCAAGAGGATTGAGTTCTCTCATTTGAGGAGGGATATCAGCCTCAGTGCCTTCCCAAGGAACGTCTTCCACTTTTGAAGCCTCAGGTGCGGAAATTTTTTCCGACTTGCCGCAATAAACCGATAGTACCAGATAGAGGGATATGATAAGAAGTCTCAACATATTCAGGGGGAGTTTCCTTTTTGCAAAGTAGATATTTAGATCAAGCCTTTATTTATCAATTAAACACTAGGGTTTTTTGTAAAGAAAACAATATGAATCTCGAAACAATTTCAGACCGTTTTTTCCACAGTTATGAATTCAAGGCGGCTGATTTTATTTGGTTTATGGGAGTCTGGAAACCTTCGGGTGCATCAAAGAAAATTGCGAGAGAACACGCGGGACTTCAGTCCGAGTACAGGAAGGCCCTCTCCGATCTGACAGATGATGACATAGCAGGATCACCCTATTCCATTTCAGAGTATCAGCCGAATCCGATTTTATGCAAGGGAATGTCAAAAATCCGTGAACTTAAGCTGAAACTCGAAAAACAGGGGAAAAAACTCATCCTTGATTTTGTCCCAAATCATATGTCAGTGGATTCTCCTCTGATAGACCAGTATCCTGACCTGTTCTTATTCAAGGAGGGTGCAGAAACAGATCAGAATTCATTTCTGCACAGAAACGGAAGGGTCTACTTTCACGGAAGAGATCCTTACTTTGACGGATGGACAGACACGGTGCAGTGGGATTTTTCCAGACCTGGAGTACTGACTCTGCACAGACAGTTTCTTCTCGAAATTGCCGATGTCTGTCACGGTGTCAGATGTGATATGGCGATGCTTCCGATGAAGGATGTTTTTGAAAAAACACACGGAAAGACTGCTATCGACTATTGGAAACCGCTGATTGATTCCATCAGGCAGGTGTACCCGAATTTCATCTTTATGGGAGAAGTTTACTGGAACAGAGAGTACGATCTTCAGCAGGAAGGATTTGATTTTACCTATGATAAAACTCTTTATGATCGGCTGAAGTCCGGAACCGGCTATGAAATCCGTTCACATCTTCAGGCAGAAGAAAGCTTTCAGAAAAAATCCCTGCGCTTTATGGAAAAC
>DAORDI010000119.1:0-15256 GCA_035345895.1 Leptospiraceae bacterium | reverse complement strand
GAATGTTCTTCTGATTCTATCTGTGGTTTATTATTCTTCATACAAAGGAGAACCCCGTACTGGAAGTGAATGGCTAAATGCATTTCTCAAAAGAAATCTTCCAAGGACAGAGGTTCCCTTTGTGAAAGGAACTGTAGCTGATGAGAGGAAAGCATACTATGGTGAACTGAATCAGGATCTGAAATCCCGCTTTTCGGAAATCAAATACAAATGGTATACAGAAGGAACAAAATACAGGAAACTTCAGGAATGTCTTAATTTTGAACCTATGATTATTTCCAATTCACTGACACGAGCCAAATGTGCGGACGGATTCGGTCTGGGGTATTTTGC
The DNA here is from genome assembly GCA_035345895.1 of Leptospiraceae bacterium. Classification (GTDB taxonomy): domain Bacteria; phylum Spirochaetota; class Leptospiria; order Leptospirales; family Leptospiraceae; genus DAORDI01. Next base: position 14,923 of record DAORDI010000119.1, on the reverse strand, counting down.
TGTCGCTGCAGGTCCGAATGTGGATGTGGCTGACGAGCTTGGTTTTACTCATAAAAATGTCCTTCCGCGCACAAAGGAAGAAGAGCCCCGTCCGGGTCATCTGAAAGTAATGGAGCTGGCTGAGGTTATCCGCACAGGATCAATGTTCTGTTCTCTGGATGATAAAAGATACGACAGTATATTTAAAACAAAATATGGTATCATTATCAGGCCTGAGCTGAAGATTCTTGCCAGTTTCGGTTCAGAGGAATACAGAAAGAAAGTGAGGAAGCTGAAGCGGCTGTATTCGGAGGTATCGAAAAGCAGAAAGAAGGAAGATATTCTGCTTTTTCAAAGACTCCAGCTCATCGAGAAGACTGACAGATTCAGCATCCTTTCTCTTCCCGACAGAATCAGTTCTGAAAAGAAAAACTGCTGGGACTGAAGTCAGACTACCTGTATCTCGCAGACACCGAATGGATCCTGACCGGAAACGTCCAGTGTCACCTGCACATAGTGTTTGATTGCACTGGAGCTGATGAGATTGTCCTTTGGAATTTTTACCTGAAAGGGAAGGGAGACCTTTTCTTTCGGGTCGAGAATAAATTCATTCATTGTCATTGTGCCGACCTTAACCAGTGTTTCTTTCGGCTTGTCTTTGCCTGGAATTTCTTCCACCATCAGCATCTGCAGTATGACCTTGTCGATTGTGACCGGATATTCACCGCCTGTGAGCACCGCTATGCCTTTGACCGGTTCCTGAACAGATGCCTTTTCTTTCAGAAGTTTTACTTCTACACCCGGTGCTCCGGCACCCACCATACTTTTTAAAGAATCCATAAATCCCATATTGACAGCCTCTCATAAATGATTTGACGCACCCGGCACTCCCGGAGTCCGCGTCAGTTATACCGGCTTTGATTTTTCATTTCTCTTCAGACTCAGTCAAGTCTTTTGTGCAGACTTTTGCTCAGTCCTGTAAAAAAAATGATCTATTAAATTTGATTTCGATTCCATTTTTTCTGCCTCCGCGCCTCCGCGTGAACCTCATTTTTTAAAGCTTTTATACAGTTCCAAACACTCTACGCGAATACGTAAAAAAGGCTTGAGATTTCTATATTTCAAATCCATTCTGTTTTTTATGGGACTTGCAGAAAAGAAACCTTTCTATACTGAGCAGGAGTATCTGGAAATAGACAGAAATTCTGAACTCAGAAACGAACTCTTGGACGGAGAAATTTATGCAATGACAGGCGCTTCGCTAAAACACAATATCATTTCATTAAATATAGCTTCCAGCTTAAAAAGTCTGTTTAAGCAGAAAGAATGCAAGGTCTTTATGGCTGACCTGAGGGTCAATGTTTCCAAAGGACTGTATACATATCCGGATATTCTGATCGTATGCGGAAATATTCTATTTACTGATGATCATCTGGACACAGTGAAAAATCCTAAATGCATAATTGAAGTGCTCTCGGATTCCACAGAAAAATACGACAGGGGAGAAAAGTTCCGGAATTATAGAAAGATTGAGTCTCTCGAAGAATACATTCTTATATCGCAGAATGAGATTCTTGCAGAAAAATACTATCGGAAAAAAGAAGATTTTTGGGAATACAGTGTCTTTGACGGATTGGACAAATCTGTAAATATCGATTCCATTGGGATCAGACTCTCAATGCAGGAAATTTATGCAGAGACTGATCTGATGACTGCAAGTCCATAGGCATTGTCAGCTTTGATTCTGTTCTGCCTCATCCCATCAGTCTTTTATGGATTAAAAAACTGAAAACTCCTGCAGGCTCCAATTTAAAGAGCGAACAGAAGCTTAGATGAAAAACAATTATTGGATTCTGAATCTTACAGGAATATTCACTCTCACTGTCAGCGGTTTCCCGTCCAGAATGGAAGGCGCAAATCTTTTCTTTCTGTAAGCTCTGACCGCAGATTCTTCAAGTCCCCCGCCAATCGGTTTTCCAACAGCTCTCACTTGAAGAACTTCCCCGCTGTCTGCAATGACAATCTGCAGAGTTACAATTCCAGTGATGCCGTTCTCTCTGGCTTCGGCAGTGTACTCAGGCTCTATTCCCGGATTCAGGTCAACTGGCGGAGTGGCACCTGCAAAGTCCAGATCCTGTGCTCCGGAGATTCTGGGATCTTCTTTTTCGTCTGTCTTCTTTTTGTCGGTCAGTTCTATCTCACCGTCATTTGCCACAGAATCATTTGCATTCGGATCCTTGATGGAAACATTGTCCACAAATGCTACATCATCCAAAGGTTTTTCTGCTTTGCTGAAGTCCAGCTTCGGGGTCTGCCAGAAAAGAATCATCAGTATCTGCAGAGTGGCTGAAATCGAGATCCCCAGATTAAACCTGTTTCTGTCTATAAAACGATATGTATTTTCTTTAAATGTTTTTTCATGCAATTTAGGTACTCTTGCATCAAAAAATATTTTTTCTTCTTTCTCTTCTTCCTTTGGTTTCAAGTCAATGGACATATCAGCCTCCTCCAGGGTTGGTCTGTGTTACTAATGATATTTTCGTTGCACCGATTTCCTTCAGTTTCTCAAATACAGCATCCACTTCTGAAAATGGGATGTTTCTGTCTGCATGGATCAGAACTTTCATTTCGGGGTTGGAGATAATCTTTGCTCTGACATGGTTGATCGCTTCCGGCAGAGTCATTTTCATTGTGTTATAATGAACAGACTTATCCCCGCCGAGATAGATGTTGGAGATTTTTTCCTTCAGCTGCTCGCCCCCTTGAACCTCAGGAAGCATAATAGGGACATCGGGATCTGAATCCAGAACTGATGTCACCATAAAGAATACGAGAAGAAGGAATGCAATGTCTGCCATTGAACTGACCGGTATGCTAGGAGAAGCCTTTTTTCTCTTGATCATATTTTCCTCTTTTTTACTGAAACTTTCTGAAAACCTTTCATTCTGACAGCGGACATTACATCGAGCATATTCCCGTACTTTGTTTCGCCTGAAGCAATGATCAGGGCCAGTTTATCGGGAAGATTCTGAATTTCCATCTGAGTCAGCTCAGTCTTAAGTTCAAGAGCAGATTTGAAATTTTTCTCTCCTGCCTTGCTGTTTTTCATTACAATGTTTTCCCCGCTTACCTGAAACTCGAAAACGTTTTCTCTCAGTACCTCTGTCGGCTTGGAGTTTTTCCTAGGGAGCTGTATGTTGAATCCTTCCTTCACGAAGAATACTGCAGTCACCATAAAAAAGACCAGAAGAAGGAAGGCCATATCCGACATGGATGCAGCCGATATTTCCTCCAGTTCTACTTTCTTTTTTAATGATATCATAATTATGCCTTTTTAGCCTGCAGCTTCAGCAGTTCCTTGTAGATCCTGTTCGCAGCCTCTTCAACGTCTGCAGCGAAGCCGTTTACCTTGCCTGTGAGAACCTGATGAAATGACATGACTGGAATCGCCACGATCAGACCGGCTGCTGTTGTGATCAGTGCTTCCTTGATACCTGCCGCGACTACTTTCGCATTTACCTGATCTGCATTTGCAATTGCATCAAAGGCATTGATCATACCGGAGACTGTACCCAGAAATCCGATGAGCGGAGCTATGGTAGATACTGCTGCCAGAATTGCAAGTCCTCTTTCCAGGAGAGTGATCACTTCCCCAGCCTCTCTTTCAATCCCCTTCACGAAGAGTTCTGAATCCTTCTGGGAAACATCCAGGCCGTTGATCAGTACATCTGAAATTTTCTGATCTTTCGTTTCTTCCAGATATTTTTCCGCCTCGGGAAGCCCTCCCTGTTCTATTTTATCTATCAGTGCCTGATTGAAACCTTTTACTATCAGTTTTGTTCTGATGAAAAAATAGGTTCTTTCTATTGCTACGCCCATTCCAATCACGGATGCCAGGAGCAGAGGCCACATGGACCATCCCCCTGCAATGAAGAGATCAATGAGTCCTGGGGACTTCGGCTGTGCCATCGGTTTTGCCTTTTCAGTCAGATTTGCCGTTTCTGCCGGCTTGTTTTCCGTTGTTTTTGCAGGAACTGTTGCTGTGTTCTGTGCGGGAACAGTTCCATTCTGAGCCAGTGCAGGTGAGATATAATATAATGCTCCACAAAGTACGAGCGTGTAAATAATGAGCCTTGTACGGATTTTCGAAAAAATTTTCATAAATTCTTGCTTCAGAATTCCCGAAACTCTGTTTCAGAATGCCTGAGGTCCTTAATTTCATATTCATCATATCTGATGTCTGGACTCAGGGTAGTTTTTTTCTGTTACGAAATTATTACGCGGAAATTACTTTTTGAGGAATGAGAGGTGTTTTTTCACTGAACGGCGAGTAATTTATTCCCGGGAACTGCGGTTGAGAAAAAAATAGGCTCACGCGGGATGCGGAGCACTGTTTTTGCGTCGCTGTTGATCCGATTCATTCTGCTTATTTTTGAAATCAGTACAAGAATTGAAAGAAAAAGCAGAAAATGCCTGCAGCTTTTCAAATTGCTGCAATCCTTTGTATCCGGATTTTTCTGTCTATCCCGATGTATGCGAAAGCATTACAGTCATCGGGATAAAAGAATCTGCTTTCTTAACTGCCCTTGTCGATCGGTGCATGGATCAGAAATGACTCAATAAAATCAATGCTCTTGGGATTTTATCCTGTTTCTGATCTGTTCAGGTTGAGAAAAGAATATAATTATAAATAAACATATAAAAATAATAATTCCGTAAATATATTATTCGACTGTTAATCGGGAGCATCCTTCGATGTAAGAAAATTCTTCCGTTCATGAATTTATATTTTTCCGTCATCAGTCTGTAACAGAAATCCGGGATAAACAGAACAGAGCTCGAAGATATTCAGAGCGAAATCTCGCAGGAGAACAGAATGAAGTTAAAATTATATTCTATCATGGCAGCGGCCGCTTTTTTGCTGTACTGCCCTTCAAAGAAGGATGATTCATCCAAAAAAAATGCGCTTCTCGGTGCAGCATTTGTATTAAGCCAGCAGTATGAAGCAACGGTTACGGTAGTAGGGTTCCTGCAGGAAACAGGCGGAGCTCCGATCAGAGACGGAAAAGTTAAAATTGCAGACAGTACTGATTCAAGCTACCTTACATCCGGACAGGGAACAATTGACGAGTTTACAAAATGTGAAACGGACAACGTGTCTGCTCTGACAGATGTAACAACCACCAAGCTTGATGGGCAGTTTACTGTAACTTTCAAGGTCAAGTCAGCATCAGGGAAAGTTGTATTTTCTGCTGTAAGATCAGATACAGGATCAAGCACAACTGCATGTTCTGCAATTGCAAACTTTACAAGCACTCAGTACACAAAGAATGTCGGTACGGCTAATTTTGCAATTACCGTAAAAAACAGTAAAGAAACAAACCAGCTGACAGTTTCTGATGCAAGCGGTCTTAAGCTTACAATTAAGAGCGTAGAGACAGTGGTGAAGGGTTCATATAATCTATCGAGTCCTACAACAGGAGAAAACATCTGTGACGGTAAAAATGTTACCGGAACTCCTGAAACAATCAGCGGAGACATATCTTCAAACAAGACAATCAGCGGAAGTGCAATTCTTTCCGGGACTGTTTTCGTAAAAAGCGGAGCGACTCTGACAGTTGATGCTGGATCAGTCATTTTTGGAAACAGGGGGTCTTCTCTTTATATTCTTCAGGGCGGGAAACTTGTAACGAAAGGTACAAAGACAGCACCTGTATGTTTCACTTCTTCACAGACTCCAGGATCGAGATATCCGGGCGACTGGGGCGGAATTGTGATGATTGGAAATGCGATAGGTACAAGGTCATCCACAACTGAAGGAACAACTCCTCAAAACTATGGAAGCGGAACAGATGATACCGACAGTTCAGGATCTTTAGAATATACAATTGTAGAATTTGCAGGAAACGAGGTTGCTCCAGGTGATGAGCTGAACAGTTTCTCTCTTTATACAATAGGTTCAGGAACAAAGATGCAGTATCTTCAGGCTCACAGAGGTCTGGATGATTCATTTGAACTTTGGGGCGGAAAGGTTACAGGAAAGTACTGGCTGGCAACAGGCGGTCTGGATGACGATTTTGATTTTGACGAAGGTTTTCAGGGAAATCTGCAGTATCTTATCGGTCATAAGTATCCTACAAGCTGCGGAGGTTCTCCTTCAACTGATCCTCATGGATTTGAAATGGACGGGATCAATTCAGGAAGCGGTCAGTCAGTATGCGATTCTCCTAAAAGATGTTCCAACCCGACTATCAGTGACTATACAGTTCTTGGTCAGCAGGTTACTGGCGGGCGTGCTCAGAGACACAGAGAAGGGCTTCTGGGATCATTTACTAACGGTGTCACTTACAATTTTGCGACTGGGATTACCTGCCAGGGAGATGCCGGTTTCCCTACAACCTTGTCTGCATTTACCAACATCAAAGCAGACAAATCTGCTTCCAACAGCGGCGGCTCAGCTTGCGACTTTACCAACGTTTCAGTGAGTCTGACTTCACTTCCAGTGACTACTGAAGGAAATGTTGCAACTGACTGCGGGTTCGGTTCGACTAAACCAGATTATACTTCGACAGTTTCCGGTGCAGGAGGAGGAACTTCAGCGACTGGCAAATGGTGGGCAGACTGGACTGTATACAGAGCGAGATAATATATAATGTCTCTGTATACTGGATTTGAAACAGAGGTGCGGATGAATCTTCGCACCTGCAGTGATTCGAATATGTTTTGGAAATACTGCGGTTTTCTGTCTTCTGAATCAGACATTCCCCTGAAGAGAAATCTTCAGGGATTTTATCTTCTTCGGTTTTTTGTAAAACTGCAAAGCAGGGACAGGAGAATATTAATGAGGGTAAATGGGTGAAAAAAATATATAGAATAATAGCATATACTGTTGTTTTATTCAGTTTAATGTTTTCAGTGTGCAGGAAAAATCAGGCTGAATCGGAAGAGGATCGAATCAGCAGAATAAAGGCAGACTACAGAAGCAGAATACGTACTGAGTACGTTATTGAAAAGTCCGCGTCTTCAAGAGAAGATGCTGTCAGAAAATTTCTGGAGAGCATTTCACTTCTCAAGACGGGAGCCGAGCCGGATTTTTACTGCAGTGAAAAGGAATACAAGGAGATTTTTCTTCCGAATACAGTCGATGAGAATACCCTCACCTCTTTTATGAATGCGGAAGAGGCATGGAAGATCACAAAGATCAGACGGGATCTTGCATTCACTGATATGAATGCTCTTTTAAAAGGAAAAAACTTTACAATAAAAGAGTTTATATGGTCTGAAAAACAGAGAGAACTTCACAGCCTGAAAGGACATGTGCTCAAAAAAGTTATTCTGCAGTCCGGCAAGGATGAAATCGAGATAGATTCTGTCCGACTTGTGATAGAACACAGGAATCAATTTAAAGTATGCGTGGTGGCAAAATGAAAACGTTGAAGAAAGTTCTTCAATCATTAAAATTACATACAAAAGCTGTGAAGCTTTGGTTTTTTTTATTTTTTTCTGCAGGTCTTTCCGCAGAGGGTATAATTCAGGGAACGGTGATTGATTCCGACACAGGCAAACCTGTATTCGGAGCGACAGTTGCAGTCAGAAATCATAAAAAGTTCACCAAGACTGATTTTGACGGGAAATACTCATTGGAAGTCCCTGACGGAAGCAGTCTTGTGGAATTTCAGATGTTCGGGTACGACGGTCAGAAAAAATCAGTCAATGTAAGGCCGGGAAGCACTGTCAGTCTGAATGTGACTTTCGGGATCAAAACGCTGGAAACAGTCGAAGTTACCGGAAGGGCTGCAAACAATACGGATGCCTCTCTTCTGGCACTGCAGAGAAAAAGCGGTTCGGTTTCAGACGGAATCAGCCAGGAGTCCATCCGTAAAAGTCCTGACAGTTCAGCAGGTGAGGTCGCCAAAAGAGTCACAGGGATTACTCTCATCGGAGGGAAATATGTGTTCGTAAGAGGACTCGGCGAGAGATACTCGAATACAATGCTCAATAATTCTCTTCTCCCGTCCACAGAACCGGACAAGAGAGTTGTTCCTTTGGATATATTTCCTGCAAATTTAATTAAAAATATCAGGATCATAAAGACGTTTCTTCCTGAAGACTCTGCAGAATTTTCAGGCGGTCTGGTCAAGGTGGAGACTCAGGAATATCCTGACAAGTTTACCATGAACCTCAGTTTCGGAGTATCAAGAAACTGGCAGACCACAGGGAACCCTTTTCTGACGTTCAAGGGAGGAGATATGCTTGGCAGAGTGACTCCTGATCAGAAACTCCCTTCACTGATTTCAGGTCTTCCTGAACAGGTTGTGTTTGAACCGGGGAACAGATTCGGTGGAATTCCCGCTCAGTTTGTATCCCTTTCCACTTCAGAATTTGCTCAGGGATGGACACCTAAGAAAATGGATGCTCCGTATGATAAGAACTTCAGCTTTTCTATCGGTAACACGTTCAAGATCACTGAAGGCGGAGCAAGACTCGGGATTCTTTTCGGAACATCTCACAGCAATACATTCAGATTCAGAGAAGACAAGTCTAGAAGATATATTCCCGGGAACCTGATTGCTACAGGAGTTCAGAGTACAAATTATATCACAAGAGTGCAGGAACAGGATACAAAGGTATACAATGAGGATACACTCTGGGGAAACAATCTGAATATTGCTCTGGAACCTACTAAAGGACATAGTATATACTGGAAGAATATGTACACTGTGAATTCAGATAAGCAGGTCAGAGATGCATCCGGGATAAATTATATTGATAATTTCCAGTTCCTTTCTCTCACGAATATATTTACGAGCAGGTCGCTTCTGAATTCAGTATTCGGAGGGACTCATGCTTTAAACTTTACAGACAGACCGCATAAACTGGAATGGAATGTCAATTATTCGCAGGCAGTAAGGGACGAGCCTAATCTGCAGCAGCAGGTTTGGAGAAGATCCGATCCGCCTGGCACAGTGATAGGTTCAAACGGGGTAAGATACTTGGAAAATTACACAAGACTTGGAAACAATCCGGACGGGACAAGATTCTTTTCCAGATCCGAGGACAATGTAAGAGCTTGGAATCTTTCTTACGAGATTCCGTTCAATCAGTGGGCTGGTCTCAAATCCACCCTGAAAGTAGGAGCAATGCAGTCTGAAAGAGAGAAGAATTTCCGATTTCGTGAATTTGGTCAGAAAGTCAATACTGGCGGCGGGAATGAGCTTTATCCGATCCCAGGAGAACTTCTTTACAATCCTTTAGTATTTCTTTCAGGCGGGAGGACTTTCTCTGAACGTCAGGTCGAGCCAAACGCGTACGACGCTTCACAGAAGCTGAAGGCAGTTTTTGCGCAGGTGGATATGCCGATTATTCAGAAATGGAGATTTGTCGGAGGGTTCCGTCAGGAGGAAAGTTATCAGAAGGTCCAGACTTTCGTGCTTCGGGACAGTGCAAACCCTTTCAAAAAGCCCGATACAGGCTGTACACCGAAAAATGAGACCGAAAGACTTCTTCTCATCAATTCGAATGTATGCAAGGCTGATAATAACGGTATAGGGGAACTTGCGACCAAGGACAGACTTCCTTCTGCAAATTTTGTTTATGAAATGAAAGAAGATATGAATCTGCGTTTCGGATACTCTGAGACACTCACAAGACCTGACCTCAGGGAACTTTCTCCTTTCGGATTCACTCCGTACTTCGGTGCAGACAGGATCTTCGGAAATTCAGATCTGAGAAGAACTTATATTCATAATTATGATTTAAGGTGGGAATGGTTTCAGAAAGGAACCGACTATATGGCTGTGGGTGTATTCAACAAGCAGCTCTCCAATCCTATAGAAATGATCGGTCAGCCTGTGGCAGGTTCCATCTCTGCGAGGTTCACTTATGGAAATGCGACAAGTGCATACATCAGAGGACTGGAATTTGACTACCGGAAGGAATTCCTGAATATGTTTCGGGCCGAAACGAATTTCTTCTTCATCAAATCCAGAGTGGATGTTCTCCCCTGGACAACATATGCTTTTGCAAAGGCGGGACTTCTGGACAGAAACTCAAGAGCGTTTGCCTATGACCCTACAAATCTTTCCAGATCTCTCCAAGGGCAGTCAGAGTTTGTATTCAACCTGAAACTGGATTACTTTATAACAAAGACCAAAAATACTACTGTCGGTCTGTACTATAATTATTTTGGAGACAGGATCTATGCGGTCGGTGCAAACGGAACTCCGGATGCGATTGAAAAAGGAGTAGGGCTCACTGATGCTGTGTTTCAGCACAAGGCAGATGACAAATGGGATTTCAAATTTGCCCTGCGGAACATAATGAACACCAGGTTCAGGATATACCAGCACAATCATCTGACAGGGAGAGACGAGCTGTTTCTTTCCTACAGAGAGGGTCTGAACATTGCACTTTCTGCAACAATGAGGTTATGATCAATGAAAACTAAAATAAGCATATTTATAATTCTGCTTACATTATTGAACTGTGCAGGTCTGCAGAAAGGCTCTTCCGTATCAGGATCTCCAGAGATACAGAAGAAGAACGGTTATAAGGCTGATATCAGGAAGGTATCAGTTGCCTCAGTCTACAATTCCGAAAAGAAGACTCTCGGAGACAGAACCGATGTGAGCATCATTTCTTATTTCGGAACAGTGGACGGAAGGGCAGGAGAAATCTTTGGGGACAGTTTTGCGGGAGGGGATGCACTCGACAAACTTGCATCCAGACTGAAAATTTCCGGCTTTCAGGATTCTCTGAAAAACCTGGCTGAGTCTGAACTCGGAAATGAATCTCTTCGTCCTGAAACGGCAAGGAATCTTTCACTTCTGATTGAGAAGGGAAAGATAGATGCCATTGTCCTGCCTTTCCTCACTGGCGGACTGGATTCAATTGTGGTCGGAAAAGATGTAAAATTTGGACTGATCGTATTCAGCGGAAAAACATCCTCTGTTCAGATCTTTGCGCTTGGGAGCAGAATACCGGTTTCTCCTGAAGACAGAAAACTCGCAGAGACAAGTCCTGACAGGGCAAAGGCGGCTGTGAATGCGGGTGCAATGAAAAATGCAAATGAACTTCTTGATCGGCTGAAAAAAGAAATTAGAAATGTTCAGGATACTGCTGCATCTTCTCCTCAAGACAATAAAGTAGCTGATAATAAAGAAACAAAGAAGGAAGATGCAGCCTCAGTTGAAACCTCGGAGGAAAAAAAGGAACCTGAAGTTCCAAAGACAGCTTTTGAAAAGATGTATCCTCCGGTCCTTTTTGGATTCACCGCTCTGTTATGGCTTCTGCTCTGACTTGAGACAAACTGTGCAGGCGTAAAAATTTACAGAGATGCGGAAAGCAAGGAACAAATTGTCCGCGTTCACAGCCCTGTCGGTCAGACCGATAGGGCCTCCGGTAAATATGCCCGTATATAATCCCGCAGACAGATGAAAGCTGAGTGAAAATGGCAATTCAGCGCATACCGGCATCAATGAAACCTTTCTTGACAATTCCGGAAATCTTCGGATACTTCCAATATGAGGCTTTTCCGGATTCTCTCTGTACCGGTCGTTTTTCTTCTAGTGACTGCGTGCAGTGACTATTCCGGAAATTATGACATCCATACCTGCTACAGAAACAATGAATGTCACAATGCGGCCCTCGCCTGTATGGCACATTACCAGCTTCTGACCGGAAGAACAGACTACCCTATGAATCTCTGTCTGTATATGGAATATGCCTGCAGGGACTACTGCAGAAAATGCGGAAACGGAAACTATAATAACTGCACAACGGATCATTTTAAATTTATGGACGGACTGACTGATTTTTCCGGCAAAAAAGAAAAATAAAGTTTTGACAGTCATTCAATTTTTTTGGTTGCCCTTTTGACTGCAGCGGCTAGTCTTCTGATTTTGGACACTTTCTGAGCATTACGTGTTCAATAAATACAGGAACCGGCATGAAATATTATATTGATCCTTCAAAATATGAACATCCTGCAAATCTGGCTTCGTATCCCAGTCTGTCATATGCAGAAAGTCATTTTCTTCTGGAAAACGGATTTCTTCCTGCTGTGGAAAAGGTGAGTCCTTATTATCTGGCTTTGACGGCAGGCGAGGCTTACGACTACACTAAGTCATACCTCTTTCCGTTTGAGGAGTTCATCGGTAAAATTGAAGAGCTTTATCCTGAATACAAGCTTCTGTATTACAATACTGAAAATGGAATTCCTTCAGGGACCCTCACTCTCATCCTTCAGACGAATTTTTCAGTTCAGCTCAGCATATGCTATTTTATGGAAGAAGAGACGTATGACGGAAAAAAGACTTTCGCCACAAAATATATCTCTGATATAATGACAGCTCCGCCGGAGGAAAGGATTATCGGGATTGACGGGCTGGTTTTCCTTTATTCACTTTCAGCCAAGGGACTGAGAGAAAGAATATCCGAACTGGAAAGAGTTCTTTACGGTCTTCGTAAAGAAATTTATATTCCGCCTCAGCAGGAATCTCCTCCTCCGGTCAGCCAGATCAGCATTATTTGCAAGACCCTGGACGGGGCATATTATGTAGGGGACAGAGACTTTTATGAGGAGGATGAAAAATACAGAAACTATGACCTGGATCTGCATTACGGAACAGGGTTTGAAGAGAAGTATCATGATCCTTTAATGAAAAGACTGAGGGTAAAGTCCAACGGGATTGTGCTTTTTCACGGAAGTCCCGGAACCGGAAAGACATTTTATATACGAAGACTTATTAAGGAGCTGTACGGCACGCCGGGGAAAAAAGTCATTATTGTACCGAGCACATTCGTAAAGGATATTGCCACTCCTGAATTTTTCAACTTTCTGTACAATTTCGTACAGGACAATTCTGTCGGTCTTGTGCTCGTCATTGAGGATGCAGAAAATATTCTGAAGAAAAGATCCAGCAGGAACAGTTTTGAGGCGATTTCCAATATTCTGAATATGACTGACGGACTGCTGAACGATTTTGTGCATATACAGATCATTGCCACCTTCAACACAGAGCTGGAAAATATTGACAGTGCGATTCTCCGACATAAAAGGCTTCTCTCCAAAAAGGAGTTTTACAGACTGAAGCAGAAGAAGGCGAGAACACTTGCTGAAGCCATCGGCATCTCAGCTGATCAGATTCAGGCGATGAATGCGGAAACGTATTCGCTTGCGGAGATATATTCTCTCACTGACACAGTGACAGATGAGCTTCTTCTGAATCCTGAAATTCTGGATGAATGATCAGTAGGACAGATTTCTGCAGTCTGGAATATATTTTCAATTATAGTAAATGAATATATTTATTTGGCAGTTTAGTGGATATGCCTAATCCTGACATCTTCTGTCTGGCAGATTTTATGATCGGAAGGCAGAAAGACAGATCTTTTCCGGTTGTATTTTTTTCATTGTCCGAAAAAGTTTTTAAAAACTCTGAATATTAAAAGGAAATATTATATGGACACATTACAGACTTTACTGCACTACGGAAACTCATCCGTCAGCCTTCTGGAAATGCATTTTTTCAGAGAGAACGGATCTCTGCCCCATTATGAAAGGCTTTATCCTTATTCTGCTGCCGGATGCCTGGGAGAACCTGCATTGGAAGGCGATTTTTTCTTTTCGCTTGATGTATTTCTGCAGAGGATGCAGAAGATTTATCCTGAAATGAGCAGTTTTGTCGAATCGACTGAAATGGGAGTGCCTTATAATGTTACATACCGGCTCAAAAAGGATTTTTTCATTCAGATAACCATGAACTTTTTTACCAAGGGTTTTGAATCTGACGGGAAGGAAACTCTCAATTCCGCCTATCTGGGGGATGTAAGCAAGCTGACTCTGAAAGAGCACAAAGATTTTATTGGAATCAGTGATATTTCCACTGCCCATTCCGATTCTGCCAAATCTGAGATTCCGGATATTTATAGAATTCTTTATGAAATTCGTAAAAAAGTTTACAGAGTTCCCCCTAATCCGGAACCGCCGGTCAGCCAGATCAGTATTATCTGCAAAGATATAAACGGTGTATATTATATGGCTGATAAAGAATTTGGAGATTCCAGTGAAAGATACAGGGAATTCGATCTTAATCTGCACTATGGAAAGTATTTTACTGAAAAATTTCATGAACCTCTTTTGGAAAGACTTAAGAAAAGAAGCAATGGAATTGTTCTGCTCCACGGTGTTCCTGGAACGGGGAAGACATTCTACATCCGGCGTCTGATCCGTGATCTGTATACTGCCCCTGAAAAAAAAGTCGTCATTGTTCCGAATACATTCGTGAAGGAAATTGCGACACCGGAATTTTTCAATTTCCTGTTTACTTTTGTTCAGAGCAGTCTCCTCAGTCTGGTACTTGTCATTGAAGATGCAGAAAACCTTCTCAGGAGAAGAGACAGCAGAAACAGTTTCGAAGCCATTTCCAATATCCTGAATATGACAGACGGACTTCTGAATGATTTTGTCCATATTCAGATTATTGCAACGTTTAATACAGAATTGAAAAATATTGATGAGGCTCTCCTCCGTCATAAGAGACTTCTGGCAAGAAAAGAGTTTTACCGTCTGAAACCGAAGGCAGCCAGACGGCTTGCTGAGTCAGTCGGTGTTCCGAAGAAGACAGTCGATGCACTGAATGCGGAATCATACTCTGCTGCTGAGATATATTCTCTTCTCGAAAAGGAATCGGACGACCTTCTCCTCAATCCTAAGGAAGATGAAGATGAATAACTCATTATGATTACATATAATCCTAAATCCTGGTTTTCTCTTATTTTTGCCATCCACAGAACAGGCACTTTCCGAAACCTGTTCTGGGTTATGTTCATTATGGGGTTTTACTCTGCGGGACTGAACTGGTTTTTTCATGAGTATCTGGAGAAAAATCTTCCAAAGACAATAGTGCTTCATTCTCTGCTTGGGCTTGCCATCTCTCTTCTT
>DAORDI010000118.1:0-15260 GCA_035345895.1 Leptospiraceae bacterium | reverse complement strand
CGGTCGCACTTTTTCGGAAAGATATGCTGTTTGAGAGGCTGTGCGATTCGCCCAAGAAAGAAGGATATACATATGACAGAAAAGTATATATTGTATTTCAGTTCCTCGAACCCTGAACTCCGATCCCCGATCCCCGATCCCTCGTCATTCCACTCCCGCTTTTCACTTGACATTCTCTCCTTATCCTGTCCACTGCACGGAGGAGAAATCAGTGATAGTATTTCACATATCCAAAGAACTGCAGAAACGATATCAGACCAGTATTGATGTCGGCATGGAGATTTCGGACGATGAAACTGGTTTTCCATTTGAAAACTGGTATGTGAGAAGGGTAATTGTCAGCCGCTCTGAATTTACTCTTTTCCTGGAAAAGGAAAGAAACATCATTGTATGGGCGAAAGGGGTCAGATCAGAAAACATAGAAGAGGTGTTCAAGGAGAGATTTCTGAACACGGTGCTCAGGGCAGGAATTCCTTACAGAAAGGCGGCTGATCTGCGGATTGCAGAGCAGAAATGTGTTTTCCGGAAAGCATCTGAAAGAGTCTGGAGAAAGGTTTCGGATGAGGTGATTGATTTTTCTGAGTCTTGGCTGGAACTTTCGGAAAGATACATTCCTTCCTATCGGGACGGAATGATTTACCGCCCGAACAAGGGACATTTCGGAGCACCGAAGTACAAATGGCCGGAGCACGAACTGAGGAAATTTTTCGGGCTGAAGCCATTGGACAGATCAAAATTCGACTGACTCAGTTTTACAGGACAGACTTCCGTAACCGCAGAGCAGCAGTTCCCTAATTTTTTCCTTGAAAGAATAAAAAAAAATTGGAAAACTGACATAGGAAGGGGACTAACTCTTATATGATCAATAGAATTTCAGGACTGTTTCTCATCGTCCTAGCAGTTTCCTACTGCGGGCCTGTGAAATCTGATTCAGGTGCACTCACTACTTCCGAACTGGAATCAGCAGGTACAAAGATCGGAGAAAAGATAGCTAAACATTTCAAGGAAAATCCGGCAGAGGGCGGAGTGTTTGTAGCACTTCTTGCCACTAGGAATGACACTTCGGAGCAGATTCCCACCGAAATATTCGACAGTGCTCTTGTAAAGACCCTGATGAAGAATAAAATCTACACTCTCAAGGTGGATGCCAGACAGGATCAGCTCAAACAGATCAAATGGGACCAGCAGATGGGAATAGGGCAGTTCAACCTGGGAAATCTGAAAAGTCCCAACTATTTCGTAAAATCCAGGATTGATGAAAATATGTTCAGAAGCGACGGGCAGAAAGTGGTGGAGCAGAGTATGAATGTGGAGTTCATTCATCTGGAATCTCTCGCAGTGATGGTTTCTGAAAAGGAAACATTTTCCAAAAAAGCCAAAGACAATCAGGGACTCGGTTGGTAAGAACTTTTTTCATTCTGATTCTTGTTTCAGTACTCAACTGTGCGACTACACATTCTGAAAAAATGAAAGGCGTGGAGGAAGCCCTGTACGCCGGTGATTATGAGGCTGCTCTGCCCAAAATGAGAAGTCTTGTTTCCGGTGCCAGTTCCAGGGACAAGTTATTGTACCTGATGGAAGCAGGAGTTGTGCTCCATACAAAGGGTGACTACAAGGCAAGCAACAAGGCATTCCAGGATGCGGAAGCTCTTGCTGATACAGCAAAAACAAGTGTAACCGGTGAAACTCTGGCATTTCTTCTTTCGGATGACAAAAACAGCTTTCGGGGAGAAAGCTTTGAGAATGTGATGATCAAAATGTACATTGCTCTGAATTATCTCTGTCTCAATGAACTCGAAAATGCAAAGCGGTATTTCAAGAAGGTTTCCTTTGAGCAGAAAGAAATGAAATTTTCTGAAGCAAAATACAGACAGAATCTGCTTGCCAGATATTTGGACGCGCTTGCCTCTGAGCATCTCGGACAGTTCAATGATGCCAGAGTGGAATACAAGAATATTCTCGAAATTGAACCGGGGTTCAAGGAAGTTCTGGCAGACAGGTATGTTCTGGCAATGAAAGAGAAAGACGGGGCAGATCAGTCCAAATTCGGTGAAGGAAAAAATTATATTGATTCCTACGATAAGGATATGAAGAAAATTTCCTACGATTCCAGGATGGGTGAACTCATTGTAATCAATCAGGCTGGAAAGGCTGCAGTAAAGGAATCAAGAGGAAAACTGATGGATGATCCGAATATCCGCGAACCTCTTTCTGCTGCGATAGAAGGTTCTCTCCGTTCCAATTCTACAGAAGGGATTGATCTGGGAATTGTGCTTGCCACTCTTTCTTCTGCAGAACATCCGATTCCCGAATATAGGGACAGGGATGCTCAGACAGGAAGCGAGGTCAAAATACTGATCAACGGAAAAGAAGCCGGCAAAACAAGAAAACTGGCTGACTACAGCGGAATGGCCAAAAGCAGTTTTAATGATAATCTGAATTCAATCATCACAAAAAATATTGCGTCCATTGCGACAAAGGCAGTCACTGTGGCCATTGCGGCACAGGCTGCAAAAAAAGCGGCTGAGGGAAGCGGAAAAGATAGAAATGAACTTTTGGGAAGTGTAGTCGGATGGGTATTCAGTGCAATCGGCGGATACGGAATGGCTCAGACCTTGGCTCCAGATCTGAGATGCTGGAGGACCAGTCCTTCCAATTTTCAGGCGAAGAGAATTTTTCTGGAACCGGGAGATTATACAATCAGTTTTGAGGGACAGGGAAAGACTCCTGATCCAATCAATATCAAAATAGAATCGGGGAAACCGCTTTTCATTACATTCCGCTCTCTGTAATCGGCAGGCCGTAATTCAGTGCCCGGATCAGGATTTGGCAGGTCTGGCCAGATTGCTGTAGTTGTCCAGGTACCTTTCCTTGTCCCCTTTTCTAAAGCCTTCAATTTCCAGTCCAACTTGAATATCACCGTTTGTATCTCGAATCGTATTCCTGACCAGAACAATGACATTCACAGGGCTCTGCATTTTGAATACAATGTCCATTGTAAATCCGTGAATCACCGGAATCTGGGTCTTCAATTCCGGGTCAGTGATCTTGATTCTGAGTCCATCCTGAGAAAGATTGACTATTTCTGCTCTCTGAGTATAGACCAATGTATTGGATTCACGGATTCTTTCGATCATATCAAAACACAGGATCTTTGCTTCCATCAGATCATCGAACTCGATCTTTTTGGTATAACTTTGGATCAGTACATAACCGATAGGGATCGCCTGATTTGTGGAGTTAAGATAGATGACAGGCATAATGATTTCGGCTGCGATTTTTTTATTTCTGTAGTC
This sequence comes from Leptospiraceae bacterium, assembly GCA_035345895.1. Classification (GTDB taxonomy): domain Bacteria; phylum Spirochaetota; class Leptospiria; order Leptospirales; family Leptospiraceae; genus DAORDI01. The sequence goes on along the minus strand of DAORDI010000118.1, from coordinate 11,964 downwards.
TTTCATTACATCAGTCAGATCATCCAGAAATTCTTCCGTGCAGTCCAGGAATTCTTCCTCATCTGTGGATCTGTAGCTTTTCAGATCCTGAGTGTCGCTGATATAGATGCTTTTTCCTGTGCTTTTGACAAGGTAAAATTTTTCAGGAAGACCAGGCTTGAATGTATCAATTTCAATATGGTCAAATTTTCCGGACAGTTTGTTCTGATAGTCGGAAAAGGTGATTTTTACAAATGTAGGAACAGAGAATTCGTCCATATCTGCGTTCGGTCTCGTCAGATGGAAATTATTTGCATATACCATATCTTTCGGAGGAGAAATTCTCGTGCCTGCGCGATTCTTTTTGGCCATTCTCAGGCTGTTGATTTCCATTACAAATACTGAATTTGGCTGAACTGAAATGACAGTGCATTCAATTCGAATATACCTGCCGACAAATTTGTTCAGAGTCAGTTTTGTTCCTTTTATGAACATTCCGCCTGCAACTGAGGCTGAAAAATTTGTACAATCATCTGAAAAACCGACGATTTTCCCACGAAATTGCCCTTTCTTAGGATCATCAAGGACAATATCACTGTTCATCAGGAACCGGGAAAACAGAGCAAACCGCTTCTGTCTGTCGACCACATCTTCCATATCCCGAACATTGCGTTCTATCGTATATTTTTCCATAATTCAGGTTACAAAGAAATAATGTTGCAAGCAGAAAAACAACTCTTTTATTTGTGAATCAGGATAATCTATGAAAAAAGAATCAGATATTATATTAGACGGTTTTTCGGGAGAAGAGCTTTTTGCAGGTCAGATAGGACTTACTTACAGAGATTTTCTGGTTCTTCCAGGATTTATTGATTTTAATCCGAGTGATGTAGAACTGGAGACGAATCTTACTAGAAATATAAAAATCAAAAGACCTCTTGTCAGTTCACCGATGGACACTGTAACGGAAGCTTCCATGGCAATTGCACTTGCACTGATGGGGGGAATCGGGATCATCCATTACAACAATTCAATGGATGAACAGGTGGCCCATGTGAGGAAAGTGAAAAGATTCGAAAACGGATTTATCACTGATCCAATAGTCTTAAGTCCCGACCATTCAATCGAAGACCTTGACCATATAAAATTCACTCATGGGTTTTCCGGAATTCCGATCACTGAAGACGGAACTATGAGGACAAAACTCATCGGGATAGTCACAAACAGAGATATCGATTTTGAGACAGACAGAACTCAGAAACTCGGCAAGGTAATGACTAAGGATCTTGTGACTGGACAGGTAGGAATCAGTCTGAAGGAAGCAAACAATATTCTCCGGTCCAAGAAGATTGGAAAACTCCCAATCGTGAACAAGGACGGCAAACTTGCAGCTCTTGTCAGCCGTTCTGATCTGAAGAAGAACAAGGAATTTCCGGATGCATCCAAGGACAGCAATAAAAGACTCAGAGTAGGCGCTGCTGTTTCCACTCTTCCTGAATCGAGGGACAGGGTTGCTGCACTTGTTGCTGCAGGAGTAGATGTCATCATTATAGATTCAGCACAGGGCAATTCAGTATACCAGATTGAAATGATTCAGTTCATCAAGGAAAAATTTCCAGGTCTGGATGTGATTGGAGGGAATGTAGTGACAATGGAGCAGTGCAGAAATCTGATTGAGGCAGGGGCTGACGGACTGCGAGTGGGAATGGGTCCAGGTTCCATCTGCATCACTCAGGATATGATGGCAGTCGGAAGAGCACAGGCGACTGCAGTCTACAAGACAGGGAACTATTCCAAGAAGTTCGGAATTCCGATTATGGCAGACGGAGGAATCTCAAGCATTGGAGACATTTCCACGGCACTCGCAATAGGAGCATCTACCTGCATGATGGGTTCCATGTTTGCAGGTACAAGCGAGGCTCCCGGAGAGTATTTTTATGAAAACGGGATCAGACTGAAAAAATATCGCGGGATGGCAAGTCTTGAAGCTATGAAGGCAGGCGGAGACAAGCGGTATTTCAGTGAGGGACAGAAAATCAAGGTGGCTCAGGGAGTCAGCGGTGCAGTCGTAGACAAAGGATCAGTCATCAATTTTGTTCCTTATCTCGTGCAGGGACTCAGACAGTCATTTCAGGATATGGGATACAAGACAATGACGGATCTTCACAAGGCCCTCTACAGCGGGAAACTCCGATTCGAAAGAAGATCTGAATCTGCACAGGCTCAAGGCTCAGTTCACAGCCTGTATTCCTATACAAAACCTTCGATGAGGATAGAATAAAAATGATCCGCAGACTGTGTATCGTCCTTATATTTTTTTTTCATGCAGATATATTCTCCAGGGAATTTGCATTTCTTCCGGCTCATATCATAGGAGAGGCACCTTCTGAACTTAAGAAGAAGGACCCGAACATAAATGAGGGATTTGCCGAGCTTGCAGCGTATTACGGCAGGCAGAACTACCAGATGGAAGTGACAGAATTTGACCGAGTCAGAAATATTCTGAATTCGGTGGATACCTATTCTGATGAAAGAAAACCGGACAGAAACACAGTATCTGCAGTCTGTTCTGAAACAGAGCCTGATTATATAGTAAAATCGGAAATTGACTTTGAAGGCAGTGCAGTGATTTATACAGGGATTTACAACTGCAAGGGAAAGCTTGTATACTCTGCAGAAGACAGATTCTCTCAGGATATATACTCTTCCGTGGAAAGACATTCGAAAAAACTTTTTTCATTTCTTTCTCCGAAAAAAAAGGATGGGACAGTCTCATATTCAGGAAATTCACAGACTGTATTTGCGCTTGATCTATCCTCTTCTGTATCCGGAGACGTGAAGGCAGCTGCTGATTATATCGATTCAATTTCAGGGAGTGCTGGAACTGAAATCGGTTTAATGTTTCTTCATTCAAAAAAAAGCAGATATATCCCGCCCAGCGGCGATTCACAGAGCATAAGGAAGGAACTGAAAAACATCTCCTTCGGAAATTCTCTCAGAATGAACGAGCTTGCTGATGAGATCCAGAAGTTCTATACAAAACTTTCACAGATCAGCTCCAGAGACAGGAAGTTTGTTCTCTTTACAGATGCAAAATCAGGCGGAAAGGATTCTGGACTTCTGCTGACTGTGCTTCAGAAAATCAAGTCGCTCGGATTCAAAACCTATCTGATTTCAGGGTCATTCTTTGATTACAAGGAAGCAAAGCTTTATAAAAAACTGGGAAGGGCAGTGACTGCTCATTATGAGCTGACTCATTTTCAGAAAATAGGTACAGTCGGCGGCTTCAAAATGGTATACTTGAAGGATCGAAGAATCTATTTTGAGAATGGAGAAAGAGAAACTTCTTACGGTGCCGACTTCAGGGAAATGCAGTCCATTCCGGAAGGGAAGGTCTACTCATTCGTGGAATTTCCCCATCCGGGAAATTTTTCAGAAGTATATTCCAAAATCTATTCCGAGAAGGTTCTCGAAAAGAGCCGAGTCAAATCCGATATTAAGGAAAACCTGGACAGCATTCTGCATCATAAGAGCAGTGCGTCAGGAAAAGTGTCAAGAAGGGTTCTTGTCAAAAGCGGGGGACAGGCAGTCTGGATCAGTGTAAACGATCTGAATGATTCTTTCGAAGGAAAGGAAGTCAGTTTTCATACTGTGTTCAGGAAGGAATTCTCCAATCCTGCAGGATTCAGAAATGTGCCCGAATCGACCTCGCTCTATAATGACAGCACTCCGCTTCTTCTTGTTCTGACACCGTCAGAGATCAGGAAACTTCTGACCAAGAGAGACTCTGTTTCCGGTTTTGTGAAAGGGAAGGTTCTGGAGATCAGATAATGCTGAAATAATGTGATTTGCATGATCAGGAAAAAACTTCCTGACTGTCACGGAAATCTCTGCTCATCTCCATCCCTATAAAATGGAGATAAGCAGACAATGAGGAAAAAAAACAGCTCATTGTTTTCCCTATGCTGCTGTTTCAGGACTGTGCAAGTCTTCTTCAGTTATTACAGCTGCAGAGTCTTTAATGGGAAATACGATCATTGCATCAGAAGAACTGCATTGATTTAATTTCCTTTTTTTTCCGGTTCCTCTTTGTTTTCAGTGATAAAGAGCCATACGATTCCGTCATAGAGGAGACCGAGTCCCTTGTATGCCCAGTAAAACGGATACCCCAGTATTCCTGGCTTGTATTCTTTTTCTCTTCTTGCCGGAGGTGCATGATAAAAAGGAGATATATAAACAGTCACCCTCGAATAGGAAACCTGATCTGTCAGAAATTTAACTCTTCCTTCCATTCTTTCAATTGTTTCCGATGTTTTGCCAAGCTCTGCTTCTATCTTCAGAACATCTTCCACATTCTTAGCCTGTCTGTACAGTTCAAGGAGACGAACTCTTGTCTTTTTTGCATTCTCCAGTCTGAGAGCAGTGTCATAGTATTCTTCGCTGACATCACTTGCGGAAATTTCTTCATAGTATTCCTTGACGCTTTTTTTGACGGAATTCAGAAATTCGCGAAAGCTTTTGGCAGGGACCTTCAGTACCATATTTCCGTTAGTATTCATGCTCAGAACAAATCCCTGAAAGGATTCTGCAAGCTTGGTCATTTCTGCAATCTTGTCCTGGATCTGATCCGATTTGATTCTGACTGTTGCATTGTACACAATCATCTTGTTCTGCTGAACAGTATCCGCAGCGGCCGCACTGGCACTGCCCTTTTCCTGGTCGATCAGTCCTGCGATGGAAGAGGATGTGCTTGGACGGCTCTCATCATACTGATAACGGTCTGCCTTGTAGGCTCCACTGCTGCAGAATGAAATGGAAACGGATAAAAGAAAATTTAAAAAAAGTTTCATAAATATTTGACCTCAGTTTTTTATTCCGACTGAATATATCCGTCCAGTGAGACGGGAGAATTTTTTTCTGCAATCTTGAAAAGCTCTTTGTCGTTTCTCATCAGTGATTCATCTTTTGTAAATATCAGGAACATCAGTCCTATGGTTTCTGTTTCCTTGTTTTCCGTATTTTTATACTGCCAGATCAGATAAGGTCTGGCAGGCTCCATTGTCTCCAGAGAACTGTTGAGTTTTTTCAGATCAAGGATGCTCGTATGCATATAATTATTCATACTGTGGATGGGATCAAAGAAAAAGCTGCACCGCGAAAGACCTCTGGATCCAAAGTTCGGTTTGAAGTTTCTGTAATAGAAAATCTGAAAATCCACCACATGGTATCCGTACGGGCATCTGATTTCAATCGTATCCAGTCTCTCTTTTTTGGATTTATCGGCAAGTCTGATCTTTACGGAGCCGGTACTCCTGAAATTGCCTATGCATCCGGCAGAGATTAAAATAAGCAAGGCGGAAACTGTCCTGAGATTCATATAAATACAGCATAATATTCTGACAGGGTGTAAACATAAAAACAGACCCTTTTCTTTTTTTTCTTGTAGAAATCAGAGCTCTTCTCGTCATGTAGAGTATATGAGAATATTGTTAATTCTTTTGATATCCATTTCATTGAATATGGCTGCGGCTGAAAAAGAAAGTCCGACCGAGGTCTTTAAGGCACAGAGAATTTCCCAGGGGGAGATTTTTTTCGATCAGGCAACTCAGTATTATCAGGATAAAATGTATGAGACTTGCATCGAGAAACTTCTGGATTTCCAGATTCTTTTTCCAGGTCATCCATGGACAGTAAAAGCACAGAAACTTCTCAGTCAGGCGTATGAAAAAAATGAGCAATGGGACAAATCCGTTCAGGTCGATCTGAAGATACACAAGGAAAATTCCTCATTGGAAGAAGGGCTGAGCTCTTATCTGGATGCGGCCAAAAAAATGGCTAAAATGGGAAAAACAGCCAAGGCAGTTGAGATTTTAGAGTATCTTAAAGCTCAGATGTATTCAAATAAACTGGCCAAAGATGCAGAAATTGAACTTGACCAAATGAGAATCCTTGGTTTAGTGAAAGATGCAAAATCGGCTCAGGAAAAAGAAAAGCAGCAGTAGTATTTTTGGATTGAGCACAGGACTTGTCTGTGAGAAAACTGTTTAAGCACTATATAACAGCAATTAATTTTCTTCGTTAGAAAAAATAGCATTGATTCTGACCGATGATCTTGGATAAAGGTCAGTAGGTCAATTTCCAAGGATTTGGTTTCATGTCAGGAGCAGCACCTAGTTTTCAAATTGTGAATTATCCCGCAGGGGCCTTCATTATTGTTGAAGGGAAGAAAGAAGCATTCAATTTTTATATCGTCAGGGAAGGAAAAGTCAGCGTAGGCAGACAGAACCCTGTGGTAGGAGAAGATCCGAATCAGGTTTTAGGGCCTGGCGACTTTTTCGGTGTAGTGGCAGCCATGAGCCAGCACCCTCAAATTGAATCCGCGAGAGCTTTGACGAATGTATCACTGATTTCAGTCAGTTATGATCAGTTTGGTACATTGATTCAGAGAAACACTCCTGTTGCGATGAAAATTATTCGATATTTCTCAATGAAATTGAGACAGTTCGATCAGACAATCACTAGGCTTTCTTTTAAAAACACGGTCAGTGAAGATCTGAATCAGCTCTACAATATGGGAGAATACTATTTTGCGCAGGGCAATACGTCCCATGCTGCCTATGCGTACCAGGCTTATCTTCAGTATCTTCCGAATGGGCAGTTTGCTCCAATGGCAAAGAAAAAGCTGATGACTCTGAACCTTCCTCTGACAATGCCTCATGAAGACGAAACAAAATTCAACAGGTTTTATAAAGACAATCGAGTGATTTTCTGCGAGCATGAGCCAGGAAAAGAACTTTATATTATTCAGTCAGGAAAGGTAAAGATTTCCAAAATTGTAAACAGCAATGAGGTTATGCTCGCGGTTCTGGAAAATGGAGACATTTTCGGAGAAATGGCTATCTTGGACAATAAGCCCAGATCAGCTTCCGCAGTTGCTTTCGGGGATGTGACCGTTCTGGCAATCAATAAAGCAAACTTTGAGGGAATGGTCAAGGCTCAGCCTCAGCTGGCAACTAGACTGATTACTCTTCTTTCGGAAAGAATCTGGATTGCGTACAAGCAGCTTGCCAACCTGATGATCAGAGATCCTGCAGGAAGAATCGCAGATACACTTCTTACATTGGCAGAGAAAAACAGAGCAAAGATCGCACCTAAGACACCGTACAATTTTGAAATCGGTGTTGCCGATGTTCTCAAGATGGTAGGACTTGCAGAAAACAGGGATGAAAAGATCCTTCTGCAGCTCTTTGATGGAAATAAATTTCTGATGGTGAAGGATGATCAGATCAGAACAACGGATTTGGGAGAACTCGAAAAATTGACTCAGTACTATGTGAAGATGTCTGCTAAAGAAGCTAAGATAGCAAAAGACAAGATCAGATAATACTATGAAGCAATAATGAAAGAAAGAAATCTCGCTGCAATAGATTTAGGAACGAATTCCTTTCATATTATTGTTGTAAGAGTTAAATCGGACGGTACTTTTGAGTCTCTGACAAAAGAGAAAGAATCTGTCCGACTGGGAAGCGGAAGCGGGGGTGATGATTTTATCACTCCTGAGGCAATGGACCGAGGTATCAAGTGCCTGAAGCGGTTCAAGGGTCTTGCCGATATGCATAACGCTCAGATCCGTGCAATTGCCACCAGTGCCCTTAGAGAAGCTAAAAATCGTCAGCTCTTTTTGGAAAGATCAGAAAAAGAAGTCGGTCTGCACATTGAAGTCATCAGCGGATTTGAAGAAGCCAGGCTCATCTATTTTGGAGTGCTTCAGGGACTTCCCGTATTCGATAAAAAGGTTTTTCTAATTGATATCGGCGGCGGAAGTACTGAACTTCTGGTCGGATCTAAAGGTCAGGTCGATTATGCACAGAGTTTCAAGTTAGGTGCGATTCGTCTTACGGACAAATTCTTCTTCGGTGATCCTGACAGAGATTCGGAAAAAAAACAGTGCAGGTTCTATGTGGAAGGTATGATTGCTCCTATTAGAAGAGAGATTGAAAAACACTCTCCTGAAATAGTCATCGGCAGTTCCGGAACCATTCAGACAATTGCGAGTATGGTAATTGCAAACAGAGGAGAAGAACCTCAAAGAACTCTGAATAATTTTTCATTCACTGCAGAGGAATTTGCCAAGGTGAGCAAGATTCTTGATGATGCTGATACTCTCAAAAAAAGAACTAAGCTCCCCGGCCTCGATGCCAAACGTGCTGATATCATTGTTGCCGGAAGCATTATCCTCGAAGAAATATTCAAGAATTTTTCAATAAAGCAGCTGACTGTCTCCGACTATGCGCTCCGTGAAGGGATCATTTATGATTCCATCAGGAAATTTGAAGGTCAGACCAATTCAGAGCCTTATCCTCTCGACAATATCCGTATGAAGGCAGTGAACAGTCTGTTTAATGCATTTCCATATGAAAAGGATCATGTGGATAAGGTGACTCAGCTTTCGATGAAAATCTTTGATGATCTGAAGTCTTTTCATAAATGCACCAAGGAAGAAAGAGAGTATCTTCAGGCCGCCTGTATGCTTCATGAAGTCGGATTCGGAATTTCCAGAAGCTCTCACCATAAGCACAGTTATTATATTATCCGAAATTCAGAATTTATGGTGGGTTTCAATTTTGAGGAAATCGAAATTATTGCTCAGATAGCAAGGTACCACAGAAAAAGTCCACCCAAGCCAAAGCATATGGAGTTTGCTTCTCTCGGAGCATCTGCTCAGAATACTGTCAGAAAACTTGCAGGAATACTGAGAATTGCAGACGGCCTCGACAGAAGCCACCAGAATATTGCTGAAGAAATCTCCTGCGAAGTGCAGGATAAGACAGTATTGTTCAAGATCAGATGCAGGAAGGATGTTGATCCTCATATTGATATCTGGTCTGCACAGCAGAAGAAGGAAATGTTTGAAGATGCCTTTAATGCAAAGGCATTATTTGTTACATTTTAATAATTATGATTTATATTAAGAACAGAACAGAAATCGACAAGATGCGCAGTGCCTGCAGGTTTGCTGCGGAGATTTTGGAATACATTGCTCCGTATGTGAAAGAGGGAGTCAGTACAATTGAACTGAATGATCTGATTCATGAATTCACTCTGAAAAAAGGTGCAAAATCAGCGCCTCTCGGTTACAAAGGATTTCCTAAATCCATCTGCACTTCTGTAAATGATGTAGTATGTCACGGAATTCCGAGAAAAGAGGATGTGCTCAAGGAAGGGGACATTATCAATATTGACGTGACTCCTATAGTGGACGGTTACCATGGGGATACTTCCAAGACATTCATCATTGGGAAAACTCTGCCTGAAGTGGAAAAACTTGTTCAGGACACTGAAGCAGCAATGTGGATAGGCATAGAGCAGGTCAGACCCGGAAACAGAGTGGATGATATTGCAAATGCAATTGATGATTTTCTTACTCCTAAAAGATACGGAATTGTTCGGGATTTGATGGGGCATGGGATTGGAAGAAGTTTCCATGAAGACCCTCAGGTTCCTCATTTCCGGCAGGTGAGAAAACTTGCAAAACTGGAACCAGGAATGACGTTCACGATAGAACCGATGGTGAATCTGGGCGGGTATCAGGTATATACGGATAAGAAGGACAAGTGGACAGTCAGAACAAAAGACGGGAAATGGTCAGCTCAGTTTGAGCATACTGTACTTGTCACTCAGAGCGGAGTAGAGGTTCTTACTAAACTCTGAGTGATTTAATGACGCAGAATCAGATTCTGCGCCCGAGGATTGGTCCCCCGGTTTTCTGTGTCATCCTTTCTTTTGTAAGAATCAGATCGTTTCTGTTGTCTGAAGCCATCTCACCGTTTCCATCCAGATAAATAGCTCCCTTCGGACAGGCTTCTTCACACAGACCGCAGAATATGCATCTGAGAAGATCAATGTCAAAGCGCTTAGCGTATTTGTCTTCCGGATGCATATGCTGCCTTTCTGCAGTTACTTCTGCCGCTTCAATATGAATTGCATCTGCCGGACAGATCCACATACAGCAGAAACAAGCTGTGCATCTTTCTCTTCCCTGTTCGTCTCTTTTTAAGGAATGCATTCCTCTGAATCTGGAGGAATACTGTCTCTTTTTATCCGGATATTCAACAGTGACTGTTCCGCGCAGGAATGCCGATTTGAAAAAATGCTTAAAAGTAATGCCCATTCCTTTTGTTATGGAATAGAAATACAGTTTTTCATACCATTTGAACTGGTGTTTCTTGACTACATTTACAACGTTAACGGTTGCCAACGAGGACCTCCTCTTTTTTTCTGGACAGTTCCAGGCCGAGTCTTCTGAAGAAATCTCCTGAAGACGGCAGGCCTAAAATTGGATTCATTGCGAGTTCAAAATTCTGTCTGACTCCGTTCTTATTGGTAAAAGAACCGGTCTGCTCTGTGAACGCTTTCACCGGGACAGCGAAATCAGATGTCTTTACGGATTCAGTAATATTTGTGTTCAGTGCGATGACTGTTCCTTTTTTCTGAAAACCTTCAGGAAGTTCTTCATTCAAAAGAAATAAGACATCAATATTTCCGGAATTCCATGCATTCCTGACTGAATCCAGAGATCCTGCAGAAATAAATCCGGAATCGACTGCACCTTTTGTATTCGGCCTGTTGTCTTTGGTCAGAAGAAAATCGATCTGTTCGGTGGGCTTATTCTGTGCATCACTGACTCTTGCTTCCAGAATTGCGTTCTTATTCCATTTTTTCAATTCCTGAGCGATTGTCTGAAGATTTTCATTTGATTCTCTGGCACCGCCCAAGACTGCAATCTTTCCGGATTCTCTCAGTTTATCAGTAATTTGAGGAATGACCTTTGTGCTTTCACTCGGCTCTCCGTTTTCATAGTAAGAGAAAAGCCTGTTTTCATTCAGCCAGTCAATATCGAAACGGCCCTTGTCACAGAGAAAAAACATATTCTGTTCTCTGTTTTCCCTGACCATATATCTGTACATTTTATTGTCTCTGACATTCATCTCCACATTGCATCCTGTGCTGCATCCGTGGCATACAGATTTGGCTGTCTTATACCACCAGACTCTGGATTTGAATAGAGTTTTATGATTGAGGAGGGCTCCTACAGGGCAGATATCAGAAAGTGCCCCCTGATAATTATGTTCAATCGGTTCATTGTTCGCGAGACCTATGATGGAATGATGACCTCTTTCGAACAGACCCAGATTTGCCTTTCCCAGTTTTTCCTCTTCAAATCGTACGCATCTGAAGCAAATGATGCATCTGTTATGATTGATAATCAGATTTGAACCGATTTCTTCCTGAGGAATATTTCTTTTTTTGAATTCGAAGCGGGAATGGCCTTTTCCGGACCCGAAAGAGTTGTCCTGCAGTTCGCATTCTCCTGCCTTGTCGCAGACTGGACAGTCGAGAGGATGGTTTGCCAGCAGAAATTCCATTGTGCCTTCTCTGGCTTCTTTGACTCTTGGACTCTTTGTGATGATGGACAATCCTTCTTTTACAGCGGTATTGCAGGCAGCCTGGAGTTTAGGAACTCCTTCAATTTCAATCAGACACATTCTGCACATTCCGACTATGCTGAGAGCCGGGTGATAGCAGAAATACGGAATTTCTGTACCGACTTCCTTAACTGCATCGATCAGATTCTTTTTTTCATCTACCTCGACCTCAATTCCATCAATCTTTATCTTAACCAAAGTACCCTCCGATATCCTCTTTAAAAACTCATAGTTTTTAGCGGATTTTCTTGCTATTCTTTTTTTTCTTAAACTTTCCGTTTTCTTTTTTATCAGAAGACTCTATTCAGAAACTGTCTAAAGTCTCTCTGTTCTGGGCAGGTATTTCTGTCAGTTTTTTCTTTAAAATAACAGATTGCAGAATGTCTTCCTGTGAATAGTTTTGAGATTTCCGGGAACCGGACATCCTGACCATAGAAGAATATGGGGAATAATTCCTGACTGTTCAGAAAGGTCTCAAACTTATTCACTCACCTTACGC
>DAORDI010000117.1:0-15476 GCA_035345895.1 Leptospiraceae bacterium | reverse complement strand
GAATGGTTTTACGAATATAATCTATATCATGAGAAAATTCGATGGTCGGCTTTTTTTTTCTGCCGAATTTCAAAGCTGAAAAGCTGGCAGAAATCAGAGACTTCAGATCAATAAAGAGGTGATTTACGACAGGAATCGAAAATGTACTTTTATCCTTTCTCGGATGTGCCAGTGAATAACTTCGGATTTTTTTGCCTGACTGTTCAGCACTGAATTCTTCAAGTCTGGACATATACACAAATGCATTCCAAAACAAGTCATAATTCAGACTGAAACCTCCCGAACCAGCAGAAGTGCCCTTAATAATAAAAAGGTTTTCAGACAGAAACTCTACTTCCTCGGAAAGCACCCCTGCTCTGCATGGGACGGAAACAGTTTCAGCCCTTAAGTTTTTTAGATAATATATAGAACAATCAGAATTAATACTTTCATCAGTATTTACAGCTTGAACAGAAAACTCGCATAATTCAGTTCTCTGAAATTCATCCAGTATATACTGCAGCCATGCAGTATCTTTTAAATCTGTTTTTATATATAGAATCATACAGCAAACTTTCTGAACCAGACTTCCATATTCAAGGCACCCCAAAGATCTCTGCTGAACCTTTCTGATTTCCGGATATTTTCTTCAATTTTAATGGTATTCCAAAGTCCTCTTTCCCTTGCGGTTTTTCCAGTTAGTGTATCCAATGCGTATTCTTTCAAGGGGCCAGCAAGCCATTCATTGAGCGGAGTCGGAAATCCCATTTTATCCTTTCTCTGAATAATTTCTTTAGGCAGGATATTCCTGACTGAATGCAGAAGCATCTGCTTTGTTTTCCCGCCTGCAAACTTCATTGTAGGCGGTATTTTTCCCGCCATCTCTACAATTCTTTTATCCAGCAACGGGACGCGGGATTCAATAGACACTGCCATACTCATCCTGTCTTCCACATGCAGAAGAGCAGGAAGAAGAGTTTTCAGATCATAGTAAGTCATTTTATTAAAATAGGACTTAGTTCCTGGATGATTAAAAACCGACGAGAACTTCTCAAACACAGGTTCAGCCGAAATCCTGCCAAGGAGAGCCGGACTGAGTATTTCTCTCAGCTGATGGGACCTGTTCACAAGCTGAAAATATCTTTTATCCATCGGATCAAACAGCCCTGAATTGAACTGCGAGCGAATCATTGGAAGATACTGTTTCAGCATTGGCATATTCGGAAGAATGGAATTCAGAGTGACAACATGATTCTCTTCCTCCTGCGTTTCAAGAATCGCTCCCTTCAGACACTGCTCCAAATAAGCTACTGCATATCGGGCATACCCACCAAATATCTCATCTCCGCCCTGTCCTCCTAACACAACTTTTACATGTTTGGAAGCAAGCTTGGAAACCATGTACTGGGGAAACATTCCAGGTCCAGCAACAGGTTCATCCATGAAGTAAACAAGTGATTCAAAATTCTCTAAAAAATCATGATAAGTTGGAAAAATTTCATGATGCTCGCTTCCTATAGACTGGCTGACTACAGAAGCATAAAGGGTTTCATCATACTGTGCGGAATCTTTAAATCCGCCTGTAAACGTTTTCAGAGATCCAGGATAAGTTTTTGCAGCCAAAGTGGCTACGATACTAGAATCAAGACCTCCGCTGAGATAAGCACCGACAGGCACATCTGACCGCATTTGAATGGAGAGAGAACTTTCCAAAAGAACCAATAGTTCATCAGAAAAACGATCCATAGACTTTTCATCATCTACCTGATACTGAAGATCCCAGTAACGCCTTTCTTCCTTTATCCTGCCATTCACTGCAGTCATATATGTGGCTGGCTCGAGTTTATGGATATTCTTAAACAGCGTCTCTTTGCCCAATACCATCTGAAGAACTAAGTATTCATTTATACTGTTCCAGTCAGCCTGTGCTTTTATACGCGGATGCTGCAGCAGTGCTTTGATTTCAGAAGCAAATATCAGACACTCACTGTCACTGTAATAGTATATAGGTTTAATACCAAAATGGTCACGAGCCAAAAAAAGAGAAGACTCAGAAGAGTCATAAACTGCAAAGGCAAACATACCATTCAGATAATCCAAAGACTTTCTGCCAAATTCGATATACATATTCAGAAGTACTTCTGTATCAGAAAATGTATGGAAATTGTATCCCTTGGAAACGAGCATTTGTCTCAGTTCAAGATAATTATAAATCTCTCCGTTGAATACAAGTGAATACCGTCCATCATCAGATATAAACGGCTGTTTTCCATTTTGAATATCTATAATAGACAGACGTCTGTGCCCTAAACAACAGTCTTTATTTTCAAAAATACCGGAATCGTCAGGACCTCTGTGTCTGATAGAATTCATCATTTTCAGTAGGTATTCTTTTTGACTAAGAAGTCCAAATATTCCGGCAAACCCGCACATTTCAGCCCCCGCCTATTCGTGTAGTCAATCCGCGTTTGATAGTAAACCGATTATATGCCTTCACTGCTTCTTCCGGATTACTACGGTACAATTCTTTAAGTCCCTTATAGCTTCTTCTCCATCCAGAAAAAGGCCAATGATAAAGTACTGCCATTGTAAGATAACCTAAGGTAGTAATACTGCTGATCATTTTGCTCGGACTTGCCTTCTGATCATATCGCAGCACAAATGGAATTTCGGAAAATCTGGCTCCAAGCAGTCTCAGCTTTACAATTGTTTCCAGAGTGGAAGTAAAACCCAGTCCTTTCAGCTGGACAAAGCCGTTTCCATATGTTCTCACTGCATCCTTGATGATTCGGCCTTTGTATGACCTGTATCCACAGGAATAATCCCATACACCGGAGATCGGAAATAAAAGTTTCATAAACAGGTTTGCACAGTAGCTGATAAAACTTCTGTATGCATTTACACCTTTCTGACCTCCGCCCTTCTGAAATCGTGATGAAATAACGACATCAAATCCATCTTTCATTTTCTGGCAGTGCAACGGAATATACATTGGCTCATGCGTGTCATCACAGTCCATTCTAATGATAACATCATTATCATCACATACAGATGAAATATATTCAAACCCATCTCTTTCTGTCTCTCCCAATCCTCGGTTGATGACATGATTGAGTATCTCTATTTTAAACTGAGACTTATTCTTCTGCAAATAATCCAAGGTACTGTCTAAAGATCCATCATTCACAACAACAATTGTATATTCCTGAGCTTCATTGGCACAGAATTCAGCAAGCTTTGGGAGCAGCCTAGGCAGAGATTCTTCTTCATTAAAGGCAGGAAGAAGTATCCAGATTTTTTTTATGTTATCCAAGAGAATATCCTCGCACAATTCTATACATGCTAATACAAAAAACAGACAAACTGTGATTAATCTTTTTCCATGAGCTTTGAAAACCAGTTTCCTGCCAACTCAAAAATATACAAGTTTTCGAAAACGCTGCTCTGACAGTAAATTATGGAACGGAAACTGAAAACTTAAGATTTCTGAACGCTAGTTGTCTGGGATCCAAAGCTGATCCCAATTTCATATTTTCCGGTGCTGTTTTCAGCCTGAAACTCCTAATGTTCTGGTCCCCCTTAATGAACCCTTCAAAATTGTAATTGCCTTGACTGTCCACATTCTTCAGTCTGAATACAATTTTCTCTTCCCTATTTTCATTTTCCATCAAAAACTCGGTAATGTGCCTCACTGGTATTCCGCCCGCTGTCAGTATTTTTCCTTCGTAAGAGAAAAGTTTTACAGGAGTGTTCCAGACAATCCATCCGTCTGAATAGACTTCTGGAATTTCAATTCCTACAAAATTCCTGTTAATGCACATTGAGAGATGAACACTTTGGCTTTTTATATAGAATTTTTCAGGACAGTAGAAAGAATCTGACTTGTATATCTGTGCGGACAGTTCCTCCCAGTTTAGATTGACTTGTGTAAAATACTCTCCTCCGAACAATTTCGGATTGCTGTCCGACATAAGAAGCATATCATATTTTCTGAGAATTGAATAAGTTTTCTGCATATCTTTAAGGGTAAGAACATCTGACCAGTCTTCGGAACTGACTGCCGATTTCACAGTTTTTTCTGTATTGCTTTTTACATTCAGAAGCTCAGACCATCTATAAGTATCAGTATTATATACTGGATGAGAAAAAGATTGTATCATTCTGCCATTCTGAATAAGATATCTCTGTCTGAACTCCCTGACCGCAGAAGCAAAACTTATAAACTCTGCTTTGTCCGGAATGATTTCTTTGGGTATTTTGCTGACTGAATTCAGGAAAAACAACAGCAGAACAAAAACAGCACATGAATACAGTGCAGGAGAAAATGATTCTCTTTTTGTAACCCCTCCTGAAACGGCTGCGATCAGGGAGAAAAAAACAGGGAGCAGAGGATTGTCTGCCGCTGTTGAAAAGGAACTTCTCAAAGTCAAAAAGACTACTGTAGAGAAATAACCTGCAAAGATCAGTATAATTCTGGAATTTTTTATACTCTCTTTGTAGTCTTGAATAATATCTTCCCTGTTTTTTCTGAAGGCTGTCCATACTGCAGACAGAAGAAAAAATACCAGAAGGAAAACAGTTCCTGGAACCGTTAAATGGTTAAACAGAAAGTTTTTGGCATAAAAAAACAGCCTGTCTGATATGCTAATAAGATGATACTGTCCATCTGCATAGTCCGTCCACTTGGAATAGTATCTGACTATTTTTGGGAGAGCAGGAAGATAAAACCAAGCACAGGACAAAACTGCGCCGGCAACCGCCAAAAGCAGACACTTTAAACGAACAAAAAATGAATTATGGACATCAGGTATAATAAGAAAAAAGATGAAGATCCAAATAAAATACCCCGGAGCACTGAGCTTGAACAAAGTTCCTATTCCGGCAGAAATACCTGCATAAAACATTACAGATGCATCCTTCTGCTTCAAAGACAGTACAACTAAATAATTGAATAGAATAATAAAAAAGCCCAATATAAAATCATTCCTTGTCTGGAAAAAATTCTGATATATAAAATTGGGAAGGACTGAATAAAAAATAACTAAAAATAATGATTCCTTTCTGCCTGCTCCAAGCTCCACAGCAAGCAGATAAATCAGAATCAGTATTCCGAATGCGAACAATGCAGACAGATAATACGGAGCAGAAGTGCTGAATCCGAAAAAAATATGGAATAAACCAATACAGAACGCATATGCGGGCGGAACATTTTCTCCTGTCCATGAGAGAAAATATTTCCAATTCCCATCTAAAATGCTTCGTCCTGCTTCCAATCCCAGGGTCTGATATGACAGATTGTCCCATACGGGAGGATAATCTGTCCCCCAAAATGATCTGAGAGCCGCAGACATCATTGCAAGAAGCGAGACCCACCCTGCTATTACTGCCATATGCAAAAGGGCAGATACTGAAGATTTGCTACTATTCAATTCCGAACTCAAATTATTTAACCCTTATCCAGGCCACTTAGTTTCAAACTTGATTTTCCTTTTAGCAAGTTCAGCCATAAGTTCCTGTGCAAAATGATGATGCTTCTCTATCAAAATGTCTTTCCCTTTCATCTGTTCATTCATTTCTCTGTCTTTTTCCACCATCATTGTTCCCTGGGACTGAATTTTTTCTTCTTTTTCTTTAAGAGTTTCTTTCAGCAGAACAATTTCTTCTGACTGTTTTTCCAATACTGAATTCTGCTGCCTGATTTTAGAAGGAACTTTTTTTGATTTTTTCTCTAAAACAGCTATTCTTGCTTTGTCGTTTTCGGAAATATCAAAAAGCATACCATTGTCAAAATAAAGGTAATCCAAACCGGATTCCAAAAAACCCAAGAGTGCGTCTTCAGGGGAACAGACTATAGGCTCCTCATGTACATTAAATGAAGTGTTTATAATTGTGCTTAATCCGGATATTTTTTTATATTCCATAAGAAGATTATAAATAAATGGATTATTTTCTTCTGTAATAAGCTGAGGCCTTGCAGTTCCGTCAATATGCACTACAGCAGGACTTTCTTTCTTCATTCTTTCAGTGCAGTTGCAGGTAATTGTCATAAACTCCATTGAATGTTCTGAACCTGAGATATCAGTGAAACATTCGTGCGCTGATGATTTCAAAGTCATCGGTGCAAAAGGCATGAACTCTGTCCTGTTCAGTTTCAGATTCAGTTCATGATTGATTTCAGCTCTCTCTGCTGAAGAGATAATTGACCGATTGCCAAGTGCCCGCGGTCCAAATTCCATTTTCCCCTGAAATACTGCAATTACCTTTCCGTCTTTTAGTTTGGCGGCCAGCTCAATCGCAGGATTTGAAAGTTTTCTTCCAACTGCCTGATAAATGCCTGCAGCAGATTTGATTTCTTCATCAGAATAACTGTACCCTAAAAACATATTCCTGACTTTTTCCGGAGCAAATTCTTTTTCAGCAGACACCGCTGCCAGAGCCGCACCCAATGCTGTTCCGTCATCAGTCATAGGTGGACATATAAATATATTCTTGAACCCGAATTCCTTCACTTTCTGATTTATTCTGACGTTGGAAAACAAACCTCCTGCAAGGCAGATCGAATCTTGATACCATCCATACTTTTTAATGTTTTTCAGTATTTCCAAAATGTGTTCTTCCGCTATCTTCTGAACTGAATGAGCTAAGTCTTCTTTTGAAAATCCTGAAAGGGGTGACCAGAGTTTCTTTCGTTTATATGGATCGACATGGAGAAACGGTGAAAACTCATCAGAATACAAATCGATCCATTGCACAACATCTTCCATTTCTTTATAACGATCATGAAACATTTCCAATAATGCTGATTCACATTCAGAATTTTCAGTTCCATACGCAGCAAGACCAGTAATTTTGCCTTCATGTTTATTTGGTGTAAATCCAAGCATTGCTGTTACAATCGTATACAGTGAAGTAACTTTTGCATATCTTGTTCCGGAAAACTGATCTAGAATCTGAATCTGCTTATTGGCACGGCTTCCGGAATAAACTCCGCCGAAGTAATGCGAGTTTGCCATTCCTCCATCATAAGTCAGACATAAGGCGTCATCAAAACCACTGAGCCAAAATGCAGAATGTGCATGTGAAAGCTGGTGACAGAAATAGACTTTCTCTGCAGGCAAACTTTCAAAGAAAGTATGAAATTCCTGAGGGTGTATGAGATACCATGGGCTTGCTTCTTTCATTGGAACAGGATGCACTTTGCTCAATTTCTGCTCTTCATCTGGAAGCTTATAATTGGTTGATACTGCAATTTTTTTAATTTTATCCAAGTTCAGCCCGGAAAACAGCAAGCTTGGTTTTCTTCCATCCTGCTTTATTCGGGTAACTCTTTCCAAAGACGATGCAAACAGAAGTTTTCCTGATTCAGATACAATGACTACAGCAGAATCATGCATTCCGCTGTAGTTTATTCCAATAACTGAATTTTCTGGTATTTCGGTCAGTTTCATGTATTCCTCTTTCCACTCTTCAAGATCAGATATGCTTATCTGAAGTATTATAATTTTTAATTATCTTTTAAGAAAACTCTTAAGATGATTCTTTCTAATTTTTGTGAAAGCTTTGCTTTCTCATTAACTGCACAGCTGAATGTCAACACAGACAGAACTAAAGCTCATAAATCTCGATATTTAAAGATACATACAGATTTGTTCTTTATTCGGCTGGTTGACTGCCTGCCAGAGAAGACTCTGATATACCTAAAGTTTCAGAAAACATTTAAAATTCATTTCTAACGTATAATAATAAACAGGTTCAACGGCAAAGTCCCGAACATTGTTGTAAATGAGCAGATACTAAGCAACTTCAGGTAATACAACTTTATTTAATCTGGATATTCTATCAAGCAGAACCGGAATCGATTTGTATCCCTTAAGCCGTCTGAAATTTCTCTCACTTTCAATAAGAGCAGAAGAAACCCATCGCATAAGCATGTCGTTTCCAGACCATCGTTTCACTCGCTGAGTCATCCGGCGTATGCTTCCGTTAAGATTTTCAATTGCATTAGTGCTGCAAAGAGTCTTCTGAATTTCTTCAGGCGCACCGAGCCTCAGAAGAGTCAGAGTCTCCTCAAGGCCTTCCATAAGAGAGGCTGCCGCAGACCCCTGTCCTTTCTGTCTCAGTGAAGCTGCAAGATTCTCAAGCATCTTCTTTGACCGTGCATAATCAGTTCCGGGATAAGCATCGTTCATAATCGACTCGACCGACGTCTTCATGCTCTCAGGAAGATAGTCCTTCACATTCCGCTTTTTGTGAATCTGGCATCTCTGAATCAATATATTATTTCCAAACACGTCTGTGACAGCCTTGTGAATTCCCTTCCCGCCGTCCAGAATGAACAGCTTCACCGACTCCTGCTTCAGACCTCTTTCTGTGAGATTATGAAGAAGATCAGTGCACACCCTTGCATTTTCAGTGCTCCCCTCCCAGGCTCCGAGAACGCTCTTATGCCCGTCTTTGCTGATTCCCAGAGCAATCAGGACTGTCCTGCCTCTGAATGAAATCCCATCTATCATTATAAAAGGATATTCAGTATCCAGTCTCCTTCCAAGCCAGTCCGCAAGCTTCTTCCGTGTACGGACGGTAAAATTTCTGCTCACCGCGCTCTTTGATGTTCCGTATGATCTGAATGCTTTCTGATCTTCAAGAGATCGCTTCACCTTGCGTGTGGAAACTCCGATGATCATCTGCTCAGTGTGACGCTCCTTCAGAAGATCCGTTACCAGTCCTTTCAATTCTTCTGTGAATTTTATATGCTTTGCTGATTCTCTTTTCTTCTCAGAGGAAATCTCATACGCCTGTTTCTGCCGACAACATTGCTTGCCATTGTTCCTTTTCAGCTTCTCTGATGTTGCTCTCATCGAAAATCCTGGTTGATGATATACGTAGATTTTAGATATTTCTCCTAGGGTTAACTTTTTGTAGCTCATTCTGCCTCTTACTGCTTCGCAAATTCTATTTGGCCTTCTTGAGCTCTTCAGTCAACTCCATTTGTTACACTTATTAATTGATCCTGCCATATTTTTTAATAGTTATATTTGAATGTTATTATTTATGATTTAATTAATGATGTTTTTAATTCAAGACTGCACAAACCATAAAAAGGGGCAATTTCATTTTCATAATCCCAGATAACAGTAAGTCCTGATATATTCTGAATTTCGAAACAGTTCATCGCCTGATTGACTTTCCCTTCTATTGGTATGCCAAAACTAAGATCTACTGAATAAAGCCCCGCTTCCACAGAAAGCTTTAGCTGAAATTCAACACTATACACCGAATTTTCTGAAAAACTAAACCCTGTGCCTTTATCATTATACGAGCTTCCGATAAAGATTACAGTTCCGAATCGGTTTTTTAAAGCAATCACCGGATGAATATCATTCAATTCTTTCTTGGACTTTACAGAGGCCCGAAAGACAGCAGTTTCATTAATCTTAAAGCTTTCAGTTTTGATTCCATGTATATCATTGATACTGAAGTCTGCCAGAGACAGATTCTCATTTTCTCGGTTATCAGTCTTTTGAAGAGATCCTAGTTTGTGATCCTCTTCATCAGCATGATCTCCAATTTTATAATAGTCTGTGATAATACCGTTTGGTTCTCCATCCTCCTTAATCTCCCCTTTATAAAGAAAAATCACTCTGCTGCATATATTCCGCACAGAACTCATATCATGAGATACAAAAAGAATTGTTATTCCTTTCTCTCGCATTTCAAGCATTCTCCTGGAACACTTCTGCTGAAAAAAAATATCTCCTACAGCCAGAGCCTCATCCACAATAAGAATGTCCGGTTCAATTTGGACTGCCACCGCAAATGCGAGGCGGACAAACATTCCGCTGGAAAAGGATTTAACAGGCTGGAAAATGTATTCTCCAATATCTGCAAACTCTAAGATAGGCTCTACGAACTTTTCCATATCTTTTCTTTTTATTCCATTGATGGAACCGTAGAAAAAAATATTTTCCATTCCGGAAAGCTCTGGATTGAATCCTGCTCCCAGTTCAAGCAATGTAGAAACTTTTCCCTGAACGGAGACTGATCCGGATGTAGGAGTGAGAACTCCTGAAAGAATTTTCAGAAGAGTGGATTTTCCAGATCCGTTTTTTCCGATGATTCCCAGAGTCTCTCCTTTTTTAACAGAGAGACTGACTCCTTTGAGTGCATAAAAATCTTTATGAAATTTTTTTCCAAAGGGATGCAATGCTTCAATCAGCCTGTATTTTGGGGACTGATAGAGTTTATAAATTTTCTCCAGGTTCTGAACGCGAATGACTGAATCGCCGAATTCAGTCTTGAAATTTTCCATTGAAGTATTTTCCATTTTCTTCAGATAACATCCGCAAAATGAGGTTTCAATGTTCTAAAGAGCTTCACTCCGGAAACGAATACGATTAGGGAAATTACCCAGAATATCAGCGTATCATAAGGTTTGTTCCAAAACCATACTTTGTGCAGAAAACTGTCTCTATATCCTTCAATGATATAATAAGCTGGATTGATATTCAAAAGAAGTCTGTAATTCTCAGGTACAGCCTTGTATGGCCAGAAGATAGGAGTAAACCAGAACCCAAACTGAAGTGCCATAGAAACCAGATGGCCGAAATCTCTGAAAAATACAACTACAGACGAAGTAATATAAGAGAATCCTAATATAACAAATGTACATGCGGCAAAATAATAAAAAACCTGCAGGCTGTGAAAAGAAATACTCTGCCCTGATATCCAAAAGATAAAAAACATCAGCAGAATAAAAACTGAATGTACAAAACATGATGCCAGTATTTTTATCAGAGGAAGAATACTGACTCTGAATCGAATTTTTTTGACAAGAAAACTTTTGTCAAGAACAGAATACACTGAACTGCTGATTGCCTCAGAGTAAAAATTCCACGGAATCATTCCGGCCACCAGCCAAAGAGCGAACGGCACATCCTGTACCGGCTGTGATTTGATTCCAAGTGTAAATACAAAATAGAGCAGAAGGACTGTCACTGCAGGATGAATAAACGCCCATGCAAATCCCAGATAAGAACCGACATAACGTACTTTGATTTCCCTCTGCACAAGATCCCAGAGGATTTCCCTGTACCGATGGATGTCTTCCAGAAATTCAATCACTTGTTCTTATTTCCACTTTCCTGCCAGAGTGAACAGCCTGAGATAACCTCTGATTGTCTTCATAACCTTCATTTTGCTTTTCCCTGCACGAAGAGAAGTATCCAGCTTCATTGCTACTTCCGAAACAGAAGCATTGAGTATAATAATTTTTTTTAGCATTTCAATCATGGATTCAAAGCCTTTTCTTTCCATAATTCTGCTGCCGAATCTCTGCTGAAGACGGAGAATTATATCACCTGTATGAACCCGGAAAAAAGAACTCATTGTATGAATCCCATGAATGCCGAGAAATTCCTTGACAAGCCCGTTAGCCACATGACTGAGCATCATTCTATAAAAACTAGTGTTCTGCATTCCGCCGCCGTAAGCATACGGCGAGGCGAGCACAACATCATCTTTTTCGCGGATCTGTCTTTCAATCATCCTGTTAAGTGTTTCTATTCTAGAAGTATTGTCTCCTTCCATTGTAATCACCAAATCCTCATTCTTCAGTTTTCCAGCCAAGTATTCAAATCCTGTGCCAAAAGCATAACCTGGACCTTGATTGGTCCCATGACTCAGTATAGTAAGATTTAATGATTCTTTATTCTGCTCTGCGGTTTCAACTGTCTTGTCCGTGCTTCCGTCATTGATCAGAATAAACTCAAAATCATATTCCTTCAGATCGGACTTGACTTTTTTCCATCCGGAAAGGAGCCTAAGTATGTTCGGCTCTTCGTTTAAAACAGGAGTAATAATATATATTTTTTTCATCATACTTTAAAAACGCATCCAGACTTAGGGTCAGTCATTCCTAGCTCTTTTCTTCTCTTGATCTGCCATTCAATTGCAGTCTTCAATCCATCTTCCATTTTCACTTTTGGCTCAAATCCAAGAATGCTTTTGGACTTTGTCAGATCAGGAATTCTTCTCATCACATCCTGATACTTTCCAAAAGTTTCATAAGGGATCATTTTAATTTTAGGAGGATCATTCGGACGAATCATTTTCCAGATCAGCTTTGCCAGGTTTTCAATAGTGATCTCTCGGTCGTTTCCGATGTTAAATACTTCTCCCCTGGCTTTTTCCACTTCCAGACATCTGGTCACTCCGTCCACGTGATCAGAGACATGAGTAAAACTTCTGGTCTGCTGACCGTCACCGTGAACTTCAATCTCTTCATCATCGAGTGCCTTGTTTATGAAAACTGACTGAGGTCCGCCCCACCAAGTCAGGTTCTGCCCCGGTCCGTAACCCCCAAAAAACCGAATTAGTGCAAAATCCAAATTCATTCTTTCACCATAGGCATAGATCATCTGCTCTTCAAACATTTTTGATATTGCATAGGCCCATCTTCTTACTTTCGGTCCGCCCATCACTAAATTGGAAGAATCCTCCTTAAATGGAAGTTCAGGATTCATTCCATATACATCCGAAGTGGAAGCTGCTACAAGTCTGGCATTATTTTCAATGGCAGCTTTTACTAAATTTTCTGATCCGATCCCGTTGATTTTCAATGTATCTAATGCATCGGAATACCTGGGGATTTTATATGCAGCCATATGAATAATCCCACTACATCCATGAGCAGCGCGAAGAACAGAAGACTCATTCATAATATCCACTCTGTAAAATTCAAACTCTGAATGATTCAGAAACTCATTCATATTCTTTCCGTCACTTTGAGAAAGATTGTCTATCCCAATAACATGATATCCTTTTCCTAGCAGATGCCTGCACACATTTGACCCAATAAAACCGGCTACACCGGTAATCAGAATTTTCTTCACTTTTTTCCTTCCCTTTCAGATACTGCAGAAATTACTGCTAAACACTCTTGCGAGGGTTCAAAAATCAGAACCGAACAGCTTCCCATAGGATTGATCATTCTGTCTTCGAATGCTTTCCTGAAGCAACCTGACTTTTTTTCCGCCAGCTCCATAATGGTTTTATAATTATTTTTCCCGTGTTTGTTTGGAGTTAGACCTGAAGGTACTCCCTCCGGATTTTCCTGAAGAAGAAATACAAAAATGTCATTTCCCTTAAATGCTTCCAGTTCCTGTCTCCAGTCCTCTGAATATGTAGAAAGCTCCCATCCTTCCAGGAAAACATTTCTTTTTTTCATTTTCCGGAGAATCAGGCTCCTGTATGCATTATAATCATGACTGATTACACCATGTTTGGTAACAAAATTGGAAAAAACAATGGCATTCAGGAATGCTTTCTTTTCTGCATACATATCCAGAATTTCAGCAGTTTTTTCGGACTGGAACCGAATTGTATCTCTCGCTGCAACAAGGTAATCTTCCTTGATGTGATATTTAAGCTTGTTTTTTTTTGCCGCAGAATATATAAGAAAAGGAATCAGAATGAGAACCCATTTTCTGTCTGGAAGCATCACCGCGAGCTGTGCAAAAAATGAATTCAAAAGGCAGAGCGAAGGAAAAAACCAAATCAGAAGAAGCCCACTTGCAAGCGGAT
Source organism: Leptospiraceae bacterium (assembly GCA_035345895.1). Classification (GTDB taxonomy): domain Bacteria; phylum Spirochaetota; class Leptospiria; order Leptospirales; family Leptospiraceae; genus DAORDI01. The sequence continues at coordinate 1,916 of DAORDI010000117.1, read as the reverse complement.
TGGAGCTCATCACAAGAAGCGAAAATATAAATGAACCCAATGGCAGGAAAATATCCAAAAATGAAATCTCCTGCTTTCTGAATTTCAGCACTGCAAAAGAAACAGCAGAGAGAATGACTAGATGCACTGCATTGGATTCTTTCAGCAGGTGAGCTATATAAAACGGCACACCGGCGGACAGATACTGAGTCATTGTTTTCTGAAAGATCAGAATCCGTTCTGTAAGACCAGCTCCTCCGGTTTTCATCAGATTATAGGACAGAGATTCCAGAAAACTGTAGCGCAGAAACAGAAAAAAAAGAATCAGCAGAATACTGTATTTTCCAATTGTCTGAAAATTTACCTTCATTTCAGTCAGATTACGCTTAAAAACACTGCGAAAACCAGCCTTCCATTCAATAAAAAAGGCTATCAGAAATATCTGAGGGAATATCAGAAAAAAAGCTGCACCTTTCATCAGTGAGGCAATTATACAGAATAAAAACGATTGATAATAACGAGTATTTACTGCCGCCAGAAGTGATAATCCCCCAAATAATGCTGAAACCACATCGATGCGAGTATCCAAAAATCCGCCATTTTCAGAAAACAGCAGTCCGGAAAAAAATACCATAACAGTGAATACAGATGTTTTCATTATGGAATCAGCACTGTCTGAATTGTTTTTCTGGAACATAAAAATCAGAAACAGAAAAAGCAGAGAAAACAGAATCCCGAGTGAATAGAAAGTCTTTCCAGCAGTAAGGAAAAAGCTGAAGATATACAGCGTATATACAGACAGCAGAGGAAACAGTCCCTGAAAAAAACTCCAATGAGCTGAAATCTCTCCGGAAAATATCAGGTTCATAAGATTAGCCGCATTCGAGAAATGCTGTGATCCGTCCATCCAAGGCACAGCGTTTCTGTCTGTCTGAATATGGCGAATCACAGGAGAACTGCAGAGAGCAAAAACCGTCAGTCCCAGCAGAACTGGCCAGATTTTTCTGTTAACCCATTCTGATATTTTCATTTTTATAATAAATTGTTCCATACCTGCTGTCGCCTGCACATTTGCAAAGCAGGATCCAGTGAAACTGCAAGCCGCAATCCCATTGCTATACTGAAAGAGCGCCGTTAAGCCTTGATCAGTGTTTCAAAGCTTCCTTTATATCTTCCTCTCGTATCAACAATGAGTTTTGCGTGTTTTCTGATATGATCATAATCTACGTCATCATGATCTGTCAGAACAACCACAGCATCAAACTTTTTAATGTTTTCCGAGGTCAGTTCCACACTGGAGAGTTCAAAATGATGTTCTCGCATTTTCGGGAAAACAGGGACATGAGAGTCATGGTATTCAACGATTGCACCTTTACTTCGCAAAATCTCCATTACAAAAACGGAAGGACTTTCGCGCATATCATCCACATTTTTTTTGTAGGCGATACCCAAAGCTAAAATCTTGGCACCATTTAAAGCCTTGCCATATTTGTTCAGTGCCTCTACAGTTTTATCCACAACATAATTCGGCATCGAACTGTTTATCTCACCGGCAAGCTCGATGAATCTTGTGTGAACTCCAAACTCTCTTGCTTTCCAAGTCAGATAAAACGGATCAATGGGAATGCAATGTCCCCCAATTCCGGGGCCGGGGTGATAAGCAACGAATCCAAATGGTTTAGTTGCCGCAGCATTGATTACTTCAAAAATGTCTATCCCCATTTTATCAGCTACAATTTTCATTTCGTTCATTAAACCTATATTCACAGAACGATGGATGTTTTCAAGGAGCTTAGTCATTTCAGCGGCACGAGTGGAACTCACTGGAACAACTCTGTCAATGACTCCCTCGTAAAGTGCTTTGCCGACTTCCATACAGTCTGGACTGAAGCCGCCCACCACTTTAGGTGTTGTTTTAGTATTAAAATCCTTCCGAC